>DASZKF010000146.1:0-18050 GCA_035947355.1 Pyrinomonadaceae bacterium
GCCCGCGGCCGTCGGTACCTAGAAGACCCCGCAGGCCGACCAGGCGTCGGCCACGGCGTTGTACTCCGCGCCGCCGGCCCCGTAGAGCGAGGCGGCCGCGTTCAACGTCGCGGCGCGCGCGCCGGCGAAGTTGGTCGAGGAGGTCATGTAGGTGGTGAGCGCCTTGTACCAGATGCGGGCGGCCTTGTCGGCCCCGATGCCGGTCACGAAAGGCCCCGGCACGTGGGCGTGGTTGCCGCCCTTCGCGACGAGGTAGAAGGCGTGGTTGGCGATGCCCGAGTTGATGTGGACGCCGCCGTTGTCGCCCGTGCCCGTGTAACGCTCCGAGTAGTGGTCGGGGTCGTCGTCGGCCGTGTAGCCGGCGTTGCCGGCGCGGTGCGGCGTGTCCATGTAGCGGAGCGCGTCGCCGGCGCGGGCCGGCGTGTAGGCGTCCTCGCCGATCAACCACGTCCCGGCCGTCTCCTGGCCGCCGCGGGCGTAGAGCTCGACCATCGCGCCGAAGACGTCGGACCAAGACTCGTTGAGCGCGCCCGACTCGTTCGAGTAGACGAGGCCGGCCGTGCGCGAGGTGATGCCGTGCTGCATCTCGTGGCCGCAGATGTCGAGGGTGACGAGCGGCGTGAAGTTGGTGCCGTCGCCGTCGCCGTAGAACATCTGGTTGCGGCTGCTGCTCCAGAAGGCGTTGTTGTAGCTCTTGCCGAAGTGGACGATGGAGCTGATGAGCGTCGTCGAGCCGTTGATCGAGGTGATCGTGCGGGGGCCGCCCGAGCCGTCAATGCCGTTGCGGCCGTGGACGCTCAGGAAGTAGTCGTAGACCTTGGCCGCGCCGAAGTGCGCGTCAACGCCGGCGCGCTGCGTCGAGGTGTTCCAGACGTTGTCGGCGTCCGTGAAGTGGTAGAGGGAGCCGAAGCTGACGATGCCCGCCTGAGTGATCTTCGCCGAGTTGCGGTTGTCGAAGGTGCCCAGGAAGCGCGTGTGATCCTCCATGAAGTAATTCGCGCCCGAGCGGAAGGTGTTGATGGACTGCGTGCCGCTGTAGAGCGACGAGCCGGTGCCGGTCGCGGCCTGCGTCTGGAGGTTGTCGTAGCTCCAGACGAGGAAGCCGCCGTGGGCGTCTATGAAGTAGACCGGCTCGGAGGTGTTCTTGGTGCCGTCGAGGCGCGCGAGCTGGACGCGGTAGACGAGGTGGTCAACGCCCTCGCGGCGCAGCACCCAGAGGTCGGCCTTCGGCGCGCCGGTCAGGCAGGTGTCGCAGCCGGCCTTCTCCTTGTACTTGGCGCGGGCCGCGGCGATGGCGTCCTGGGCCGTCAGGTTCGGGACGGTGCTGACAGAGACGCCGGCGACGAGGTCGTCGGTGGCCGCCTCGGCCTCGGCCTCGGTCGCGGCGTTGAGGTGGACGATGGCCTGGCCGCCGAAGACGGGCACGCCGTTGTGGGTCTGCTGGAAGTGGGTGTGGACGCGCTCGGCGCGGTCGCCGTCCTCGAAGACGCGCAGGGTCTTGACGTCGCCCGCGGCGATGCCCTTCGCGGCGAGCCTCTTCTGGAGGCGGCGCAGGCTGGCGGCCTCGGCGCGCGCCAGCCCCGCGGCCCGGTTAGACCGCTGGGCGCTGGCCGGCCCCGACATGAACGTGAGAGCACAGAGGGCTATGACAAGAAGCAACGCAAAAACTTTCTTCATCTCTTCTCCTTGCGGGGTTGCGAGGTTGTGGTGGGAAGGACCCGCCGAAAAGACGAGGCCCTTGCTGATAAATGATGCCTTGGGCGCAGAAATCCGTACAAATTGATTACGGGTGAAGAATCCGTAACGCTCCGCGGGGGCGCGAGGTTATGAATTTGCGTTGCTGATTAAGGCCTGCCGGCCCGGCTGAGAATAACTTCCGGCAAAGGCGTTAGAGATTTAGAGGCGATGTAAGGTTGCCTACAGCGGGAGGCCGATTATACGAATTTCTTCGCCCCGCGCGAGCCGCCCGACGGGGGGCGGGGCGGCTACTTCGCCCGCCCGAAAACCTTCACGTCCTTACATCACGAAGCGCGCCGCCGGCCGCGGCCCGCGGGGCGCGAGCCGGTGATGGGCTCGACTCCCATGCGCTCGAACCAGTTGTCGTCGTCCCACTCGGGCGCGCCGCCCTCGGCGTTGTAGTTGATGGTCAGCTCCTCGCCGGCCGGGATGTCGCGGACGGCGGTGAGCCGGAGCAGGAGGCCCGTCTCGTCGGCCTCGTAGCGCAGGTTGGCCGGGTTGTCGTGGTTGTAGAGGCTCCCGTAGCCGAGGGCCAGGGCCTGCGTGCCGGGCACGCCCGCGAGCCGCTCCCAGTTGAACACGAGCCTCTCGACCCCCGCGGGGAGTTCCTCGAAGGGCGTGCGCAGCAGCACGACGGGGCAGACCTCCACGACCTCCCCGCCGGCGAAGCCGGCCCGCGCGAAGACGCCCCTTCCCTTCGGCGTCCCCGTGTCTTTGACGTAAACGTTCGGCGAAGTCAGCAGCATCGGATTCAGTCCCGCCCGCCCGGTCAGATTCGCTTGCGCGCGCTCTTACTCTACACCGGGCGCGCCCGGAGGCCCACGGGGCGCGGCGGCCGGAGGCCACGGCGCGGGAGAAAATTTTCCGCGCCGGGCCGTGGGTTTATGGCGGCCTCGTGCGTCTTGTAGGATGAAGGCAGTTTTTACGGCAGTGCCTCAAGGAATGTCTCAGCCCCTGGAAACCGCCCCGCCGCCCGAGCGGCACGAGGAACTCTTCCTCGCGCGCTACGCGCGGCTGCGCGCGCGGGCCTTGCGGCTCGCGGGCAACGACCGGGAGCGGGCCGAAGACCTCGTGCAGGACGCCTTCGTACACTTCACGCTGGCGCGGCCCGACCTCGCCGCCGTGGGCGACCTCGACGCATACCTGTACGCCGTGCTGCGCAACCTGAACGTCTCGCACCTGCGGCGGCTGCGGCGGCTGCAGGGCCGCGCGCTGCCGGCCGCGGATTACGACTCGGCCGAGGTCTCGCTCCGGGCCGCGGACCCGCGCGACGCCATCCGCGTGCAGGACGAGCTGCGCGCCTGCTGCCGGTACGCCTGCGCGCGCAAGGAGACTTCGAAGGCGGGGAGCGTCCTCATCCTGCGGTTCCTGCACGGCTACTACCCGCGCGAGGTCGCGGCGGTGGTCGGCTCCTCGCGCGAGGCGGTCGAGGAGCGCCTGCGCGTCGCGCGCAGCGAGGCCCGGCAGTACCTGAAAGACCCTTCGTCGCTGCGCTTCATGCGCGGGGCGAAAGGCGCGCGGGGCGCCGAGGCGCGCGCGCACGCCGCGGCGGCGCTTTCGGCCGACGAGCTTTTGCGCGAGCTGCGCGAGACGGTCTTCCGCTCGCGCGCGGGCGAGTGCCTGAGCGCGGCGCTCCTCGAACGGCTCTACGGCCGGGGCGAGGCGCCCGACACGGCGACGCTCGCGCACGCCGTCAGTTGCCCGCGCTGCCTGGACGAGATCAACCGGCGGCTGGGGCTCGCGCCGCTCGCCGAGCGTTACCCGACCGACACCCTTGAGAAGGAGGCGCGCCCGAAAGACGGAGACGACGACGAGGGCGCGGGCGGCGATATGACGGGGACGGGTTCAGGTGCGGAGGAGTTTTACCGGCGGGCGAGGCGGCGCGCGCGCGACGCCTTCGAGCACCGCCCGCTGGAGCTTTGCGTCGCCGTCAACGGCCGCCTCCTGGCCTCGCAGAAGGTCGGCGCGCCGCTCAACGAGCAGAGCCTCAGCCTGCGCGCCGGAGAGGGCGTTGATTTCATAGAGGTCTTCAGCGAGCAGGAGGTGCGACTGCTGCTGCTCGACCTGAGCGCGCGGCGCGGGGGCGACCGGCGCTGCGCGGCGCGCGTCGGCCTGAGCGACGACCGCACGCTGGAAGCCTCGGTCAGCTTCGAGGCGGACGCGCCCGTGGTGCAAATCGTCTACCGCGACCCGCTGTCGGCCGCGTTGCCGGCCGCGCGCGCCGGAGCGTCCGAGCCCGCGGACGAAAGCCTTGCGGGCGGCGCGGGCCGGGCGCGGGACTTTCTGCGCGCGCCGGCCCGCCTCTGGGGCGCCTTCGCCGGCAGAGGCTTCTGGCTGCGGCCGGGCGCACTGACCGCGGGCCTCGCCGTCGTCATCGTCGCGGCGCTCGTCCTCGTCCGCCTCGACGTGCCCGCGGCCTCCGCCGCCGAACTCGTCCGCCGCTCGGTCGAGCGCGAGCGCTCGGCCGCGGCCGACCCCTCGCTCGTGCTGCACCGCATCCTCTACCTGGAGGAGCGTGACGCGCGGGGCGGCGGCGCGCCCTCAAGACGCCGGGTAGAGGTCTGGCAGAGCGCGGCGCGCGGCCTCGGCGTGCGTAGGCTCTACGACGAAAAGAACGAGTTGATCGCGGGGGCCTGGACGACTGCCGAAGGGAACGCGACCGTCTACCGTCGCGGCGAGGCGCGGCGGGAGTACGGCCCGCGCGGCCACGGGGCCGCGCGGGCGCTCGCGGCCGGCGACGCCTGGTTGATAGACCTCTCGGCGGCCGACTTCTCGGCGCTCGTCGAAGACCTCGGGCGCGTGAGCGTCGAAGAGGCGGCCGGCTCTTACGTCCTCGACTACCGGGACGAGGCCCGCGCGTCCGGACTCGTCCGCGCCGAGCTGACTTTGAACCGCGCCGACCTGCGCGCCGTCAACCAGACGCTCGTCTTCCGCGGCGAGGGCGGCGCGCGCGAGTACCGCTTCACGGAGGGCGCTTACCAGCGCCTGCCGGCCGAGAAGGTCGCGCCCGAGTTCTTCCGGCCCGACGCAGTCCTCGACCCGGACGGCGCGCGGGCCTCCGGGCCGGGCGGCGTGAGCGGCGAGACCGTCGCCCGCGCGGCCGTTGATGAAAGGCGCGGGGCGGCGGGCGGCGCGGCCGCCGCCCCGGCCGAGCTGGAGGTCGAGGTCACGTACCTGCTCAACCAGATCAGGGCCGACCTCGGCGAGCAGTTGAACATGACGCGCACGCCCGCCGGCGCGCTCCGCGTCGAGGCCCTGGTCGAGAGCGCCGCGCGCAAGCAGGAGTTGCTGCGCGCGCTCCGGCCGGTGAGCGGCAACCCGGCCGTGTTGATTGACGTGAGGACGGTCGAGGAGGCTTTGAGGGGGCGCGCCGGGGGGGCGGGCCGAGGTGTCACGCGCGAGGTCGAGGTGGCGGCCGGTCGCATCCCCGCCGACGAGGACTTGCGCCGCCACTTCGCCGCCCGCCTCGTCGGCGAAGAGCGCATCAGCGAAGCGATCCGCCGGCTCTCCGCGCGCGCGCTCGGACGCTCGCGCCAGGCGCTGCTGCACGCCTCGGCGCTCAGGCGTCTGGCCGGCAGGTTCTCGGCCGCGGAGGTGGACGCGCTCGCGCCCGAAGCCCGGCGTAAGTGGCTCGCGATGATCGCGGGCCACGCGCGCGCCTACCGCCGCGAGGCCGAGGCGCTGCGGCTGGAACTCGCGCCGGTCTTCGCGCCGGGCGGGGCCGGGGGCGGCGGCGCGGCCGAAGGCTTCGGCGAGGCGGCGCTCGCGCAGGCGGCCGAGCGGCTGCTGCAACTCGCGCGCTCTCAAGACGAGGCGGTGCGCGCGGCCTTCACGCTCTCGGCCGAGGGCGGCACGGCCGCGCCCGTCAAGTCCGCGCAGTTCTGGCGCTCTTTGCGCGCGGCCGAGGCGCTCGCGGCGGCCATAGAGCGGCAGGGCCGCGACTGAGCCGTCGCGCGGAGAAGATTTGCGGTCTCCCCGTCATCATCAAGACAAGGAAAGGGAATCACAGTCATGCTCAGGAAAACTTTCTTCGCGTTAGTCTTCATCGCGTCCTGCTTCGGCCCCGCCGCGACGGGCGCGCGGGCGCAGACGGACGAGCCGAAGTTCGAGGCGGGCGTGCATTTCTCCGCGCTCCACTTCGAGGAGCGGGGCGTCTGCCTGCGCGAGCCCTGCCCGACGTTCGTCGTCACCTCTTCGGGGCAGACCGAGCCGGGCGGCGGCGTGAGGTTCGGCTACAACGTCAGCCGCAACGTCGCGGTCGAGGCCGAGCTGAATCTCTTCCCGCGCGACCGCGAGCTGGAGGGCGGGCGCAAGGTACAGGGACTTTTCGGCGTCAAGGCCGGGAAGCGTTACGAGACGGTCGGCCTCTTCGCCAAGGCCCGCCCCGGCTTCCTGCATTCGAGCCGGGGCGACTTCACACCGCGCCGGGGCTTCGTCTGCCCGGCCATCTTCCCGGCCCCGATCGGTTGTTACGACCCGAAGTCGCGCACGGACTTCGCGCTCGACGTGGGCGGCGTCGTCGAACTCTACGCGTCGCGCCGCGTGCTCGTGCGCTTCGACGTGGGCGACACGCTCGTCTTCCACGGCGACGGCCTCGTCCCCGTCTTCGTGCCACCGGCCGGCGGCACGGGCGCGCCGAGGGTCGGCGTCGCCCCCGCGCCCTCCGAGACGACGCACAACCTCCAGGGGAGCGTCGGCATCGGATTCCGGTTCTAGTCGGATTCCGGTTTGAAGCCGGGGAAAATTTAGATTTTAGATTTTCGATTGCGGACAGCGCGACTCTCCTCTTCCAATCGAAAATCAAAAATCTAAAATCGCAAATCCTTTGCTGCCTGGGTCGGTATGATTTCGCGCGCACGTCCGTTGACCCGCCGGCACGCGCGGGCCGCCGCGCTGGGGCTGCTGCTCCTGCTGTGCGGCGGCCCCGCGCGCGCCGCCGCGCAGTCGCCGACGGCGACGCTCTCCGGGACGGTGCTCGACGAGGCGGGCGCAGTCATCCCCGGCGTCAGCCTCACCGCGCTCAACGCCGCCACGGCCGTCCAGCGCCACGCGGCGACCGACGGCGAGGGCCGCTTCGCGATCCCGCTCTTGCCGCCGGGCCGCTACCACCTGACGGCGCAGCACGCCGGCTTCGCCACGCTCGAAGTGCGCAACGTGGTGCTGAACGTCAACGACCAGCTCGCGCTGCGCATCCGTCTCAAGGTCGGCGAGATCGGCGAGTCGGTGACGGTCGTCGAGGGCCTGGGCGGCGTCGGCGGCGGCGGGCTGCAACAGTCGCCGGGCGTGAGCACGGTCGTCAACCGCCGGTTCGTCGAGAACCTGCCGCTCAACGGGCGCAGCTTCCACTCTCTGGTCGGGCTCGCGCCCGGTTCGGTCTTGACGCGCGCGAGCTTCGACGAGCAGGGGCAGTTCAGCGTCAACGGCCAGAGGCCCAACGCCAACTACTTCACCGTGGACGGCGTGAGCGCCAACTTCGGCGCGAGCGCCGGGGCCGCGCCGGGGCAGGCGGCGGGGGGCGGGCTGCCGGCGCTGACGGCCCTCGGCGGCACGAACAACCTCGTCTCCGTTGACGCGCTCGAAGAGTTCCGCGTCCACACCTCGGCCTACGCCCCGGAGTTCGGGCGGACGCCCGGCGCGCAGGTCTCGATCATCACGCGCTCGGGCACCAACGAGTTCCACGGCTCGGTCTTCAACTACTTCCGCGACGACGCGCTCGACGCGAACGACTGGTTCGCCAACAGCCGCCGCCTGCCGAAACCCTCGATCAGCCAGAACGACTTCGGCGGCGTCCTCGGCGGGCCGCTGGTCAGGGAGCGCGCGCACTTCTTCGCCTCCTACGAGGGCCTGCGCCTCAGCCAGCCGCAGGTGGCCGTGACGGAGGTCCCTTCGCTCGCGGCGCGCGCCGCCGCGCCCGCGCCCTTGAGGCCGTTGCTCGACGCCTTCCCGCTGCCGAACGGGCGCGAGACGCGCGCGGGGCTGGCCGAGTTCGCGGCCAGCTACTCCGACCCTTCGCGCCTCGACGCGGCATCCGTCCGTCTCGACACGACGCTCGGCGAAAGGCTCACGCTCTTCGGCCGCTACGCCTACGCGCCTTCGGAGGTCGCCCAGCGCGGCAGCGTCATCCGCCCCGGCTTCACCGCGCACCGCCTGGTCAACCCGACGCTCGCGCTCAGCCTCAACACGCTCGGCCGCACCGCCCTGAGCACGCAGACGCTCACGGCGGGCGCGACCTTCGCCGCCGCGCCGAACCTCGTCAGCGAGACGCGTATTAACTGGAGCGGGGCGACCGGCGAGACCGCGTTCGCGCTCGACGACTTCGGCGGGGCCGCGCCGCCCACGCCCTCGCTCGTCTTCCCCGCCGGCCGCTCGGCCGAGGACGCCGCGTTTCAGCTCCTGGTCGCGGGCGGGCTGAACACGAACCTCTACACGGGGCAGAACGTCTCGAACCGCCAGCGGCAGTTGAACCTCGTCAGCCACCTCTCGGCGGGCGCCGGCGGGCACCAGTTGAAGTTCGGCGTAGACTACCGGCGACTGACGCCGGTCTACGGCCCGGTCACATACAACCAGTCGGTCGCCTACGGCGGCGTGACCGGCGACGCGGGCCAGGCCCCGCGGGGGACTCTGCTGTCGGGCACGGCCGAGGCGGTCGAGGTCTCGGCGGGGGCGGGGCCGCGCTTCCCGGTCTTCCAAAACCTCTCGGCCTACGCGCAGGACGCCTGGGCCGTCGGCCGCCGCCTGAGCGTCACCTACGGCCTGCGCTGGGAGCTGAACCCGCCGCCCTCGGAGGCGACGGGCAACCACCCGCTCGTGCTGCGCGAGGTGGAAAACGTCCAGCAGGTGTCGCCCGCGCCCTACGGGACGCCGCTCTGGCGGACGACTTTCCTCGACTTCGCGCCGCGCCTCGGGCTCGCCTACCAGCTCTCGGCGCGGCAGGGGCGGGAGCTGACGTTGCGCGCAGGGGCGGGCCTCTTCTACGACCTCGGGACGGGGCAGGCGGCGCAAGGCTTCGGCAGCGTCACGCCCTTCGTCGCCGCCAGGCGCTTCGAAGACGTGCCGTTCCCGCTCCGACCCGACGAAGCCGCGCCGCCGCCGCTCCCCGACCCGCGCAGCCCTTTGACGCCCGGCACTCCCTTCACCATCGTCGCCTTCGACCCGCGCCTGCAACTGCCGCGCTCATTCCAGTGGAACGTCACGCTCGACCACGCGGTCGGCCCCGACCGGCGGGTGTCGGTCGCCTACGTCGCCGCGCTCGGCCGCCGCCTGCTGCGCGAGGACGCCGTCGTCGGCTTAGACCCGCCGGGGAGCCTCCTGCTCGTGACGACGAACGCGGCCCGTTCGAGCTACCACGCGCTGCAGGCGCAGGCGACGCGGCGCCTCTCGGCCGGCTTGCAGGCCGTGGCCGCATACACCTGGTCGCACTCGATAGACGACTCGTCGAGCGACGCGCTCTCGCGTCTGCGCCCGCCGGGCGTCTTCCCCGGCGGGGCCGGCCGCCGCGGCGGCGACCGCGGCCCTTCGGACTTCGACGTGCGCCACTCCTTCACGCTCGGGGCGACCTACAACTTCCCGCCCTTCCTCGGGGCCGCGGGGGCCGCGGGCGGGCTCCTGCGCGACTGGGCCTTGGACGCAATCTTCCGCGCGCGCACGGCGACGCCCGTCAACGTCGTGACGCGGACGGACGTGATCGGCCGCGGCCTCGTCGTCGAACTCCAGCGGCCCGACCTTCTCGAAGGCGTCCCCGTCTACGTCGAAGACCCGACCGTGGGAGGCGGCCGCCGACTGAACCGAGCGGCCTTCCGCGCGCCGGCGGGGCGGCAGGGCTCTCTCGGCCAGAACGCGCTGCGCGGCTTCGGCGTCTCGCAGCTCGACGTGGCTTTGCGGCGACAGATCAGCCTCGGCGAGCGCTGGCGGCTCCATCTCCGCGCCGAGGCTTTCAACCTCCTCAACCACCCGAACTTCGGCGACCCCGTCGGCGACCTCAGCAGCCCTCGCTTCGGCGAGGCGACCGAGACCCTGGCCCGCAGCCTCGGAGCGGGCGGCGTCAACGGCGGCCTCAGCCCCATCTACCAACTCGGCGGCGCGCGCTCCGTCCAACTGGCCGTGAAGTTGTTGTTCTGAAACTGAGGGGAGCAGCGGGGCGGCGTCGAGGCAGGGTCGGCCCCGCAAGCGCCCGCGGAAAGATAGCCCGAGGTTGCGGCGGAGGTCCCGATTCGCGCCGTGCTCTCGCAGACACCTTCCGCCGGCGTCCTGAGGGACAATCAACCGGCGCACCACGCCCAAGAAGTGCGCCGGTTGATTGGCGCGGCCGAAGTTCGTGCTCGGGCGGCGCTCAAGCACCGTCTTCTGCGAGTCCTTGTGACTCCACAGCACCCGCACGCGCTTATCGTCAACTACTTTCACTACCGTGCCCGACCCCCTGCGCACGGAGGCGACTCCGACCCTGCCTTTGGCCGGGACGATCACGGCGTAGTTGTCTTCATCGTCGAGGTAGAAGCGCAGGTGGATGTCTGCGTCTTCCGGGCGGGAGACGACGGTCAGGGCCGGCGCGCCCTTCTGAATCTCTTTGACAATCCGGTCGCGCGACTCCAGGTCCGTGCCGGTATCCACGAACACCTTCTTCACCCCTTGTAACTCCGACGGGTGCCCGTATTCGATGGCAGGGTTTTGGGCCGGGGCCGGGAGGGCGAAAACGAGGGTCGCCAGCGCCGAGGAGAGAAAGAACATACTCCGCATGCTAATGCCTCCTTCTTTTCGTGGCCGCCGGGGAGACTGACTGAGCAGGGTTTCTACCACCGGCCCTGGCAATAAGCAAGCGTCTAATGAAGGCGGGCAGTTATGGGCGTGGGCGTGCGAGGACGGCTTTGAGGAGGCGGCAGGCGGCCGCGACGTCGCGGGCGGCGCGGTGGCTGCCGCCTTCGACGCCGAAGTGGGCGCAGGCCGCGTCGAGGGTGAGGTTCTTCCTGGTGCCGACGACCGACTTGACGAGCTGCATGGCGCAGCGCCAGCCCCTCTCGGGCGAATCCAGCCGGTAGCGCGAGCAGGTGGCGGCCAGCGCGCGGCGGTCGAAGGCCGCGTTGTAGGCGACGAGGAGGCGGCCCTCGATCAAAGAGGAGATGCGCGGCCAGGCCTCCGTCCAGACGGGGGCCGCGGAGAACTCGCCGCGCTCGAAACGGTGGTGCTTCGAGGGGGGCGGCAGAGGGTTGAAGACCGGCTTGACCAGCGACTCGAACAGCAGGCGGCCGTCGGCGTCGGCGAGCGCTATCTCGACGATCTCGACCGAGGTGCCGGAGCCGACCGTCTCCGTGTCTATGACGAGCGCCCTCTCGTTCAGCTCGTAGGGTTCGAGCGGCGGGGTGTAGAGCAGCTTGGTGTTGTAGAACATGCTCCCGGAAATTGTTCGGACGCGCGGCGGCTCAGCGCGACGTGACTAAAGGCAGCTCGACGAAGCTCGCCTGGCCCGGCGCGTGGTAGACGCGCTGGGTGGCCCGGCGGTAGTCCTCGGGCTTGGCCCAGAAGATGCTCGGGACGAACGTCTGCGGGTTGCGGTCGTAGAGCGGGAACCAGCTCGACTGCACCTGCACCATGATGCGGTGGCCGGGCAGGAAGACGTGGTTCGCCGTCGGCAGCGCGAAGCGGTAGAGCAGGGGCTTGTCGGGCGCGATGGGCTTCGGCGTCTCCAGGCTCTCGCGGTAGCGCCCGCGGAAGATGTCGCCCGCGACCATCAGCTGGTAGCCGCCCATCGCGGGCTGGCCGGCGACCTCGTCCGGGTAGACGTCTATGAGCTTGACCACCCAGTCGGAGTCCGTCCCGCTGGTCGAGGCGATCAGGTTGGCGAAGGGCCGGCCGCTGATCTTCACCGGCTCGGTCAGAACGTCCGAGACGAAGGCCAGCACGTCCGTGCGTCCCGAAGCCTCGCGCTGGTCGTCCACCAGCCACTCGGACCAGCGGCCGCCGGGCGCGCCGACCGGCCGGATGGGGCGCGCGCGGAAGGGGACGGGCTTCGAAGGGTCTGAGACGTATTCGGCGAAGGCCGCGCCGCCCGCCTTCGGCTCGTCCAAGCTGAGCTTGAGCCCCGGAGTAAGGTAGAGCGGGGTCGGTTTTATCGAGCAGCGGCCGACGCATCCCGCGGGCCAGGAGAAGAGCGCGAGCCACTCGTTCGTCCCCGTCTCGAACGCGATGACGGGGGTAAACGTGGCGTCGGCCTCAACGTCCTTTAGGTAGCGGTCGAGGAAGGGGCGCAGCATTTCGCGGCGGAACTTCAGCGACGTGTCGCTGCCGAACCTGAGAGCGCCGAGCGAGCTGCCGTCGTGAATCATCTGGCCGTGATACCAGGGGCCGATGACGAGGAAGACCTTGTCGTTGTTCGTGTCCTTCCGCTCGAGCGCCTCATAGACGGCGATGGCGCCGTAGATGTCCTCCTGATCCCAGAGGCCGTGGACGAGCATCACCGGCACCTTGAGCGGCTGCGCCGCCAGAATCTTGTCCATCGCCTGCCCGCGCCAGAAGGCGTCGTAGGTCGGGTGCTCGAGAATCTTGCGCCAGAAGCCGACCTGCTCGAGCCCGCGTCGGCGGCCCAGCTCGCCGGCCGAGCCGGCCTCCAGGAACATGTCGTAGTCGTCGTAGTGGCTCGTCCACCACTTCACTTCAGACTTGCGCGTGGCCTGCTGGTTGTAGATGAAGGGCATCATCTGCTGGCGGAACGCGCCGTAGTGGAACCAGTCGTCGCCTAACCAGCCGTCCACCATCGGGTTCATCGGCACCGAGACCTTGAGCGCCGGGTGGGGGTTGACTAAAGCCATCAGCGGCAGGAAGCCGTTGTAGGAGATGCCGAGGATGCCGACGCGGCCGTTGCTCTCGGGGACGTTCTTGACGAGCCACTCGATGGTGTCGTAGGTGTCGGTCGAGTGGTCTACGGGCGTCGGGTTCAGAGGCCCGCTCAAGGGGCGGTTCATCACGTAGTCGCCCTCGGAGCCGTGCTTGCCGCGCACGTCCTGGACGACGCGGATGTAGCCGCCCTCGACGATCACATCGGTGGCGTTGTCGTAGCCGGTCAGGGCCGGGCCGAGGTGCGCGCTCTCGGCGTGGGCGGTGAGCGCGGTCGCGTCGTAGGGCGTGCGCGTCAGCAGGATCGGCGCGCCCTTCGCGCCCTTCGGCACGAGGATGACGGTGTGCAGCCTCACCCCGTCGCGCATCGGGATCATCACGTCGCGCCTGACGTGGTCGAAGCCGTGGTAGGTCGGCTCGAACTTGGCCGGCGTCTCACCCTGCGAGGTCTGGGGCGCGCCGGCGGGAGTCGTCTGGGCCTGGGCCGCCGCGGCGGCGCAGAGCAGCAGCGCGGCGAGCCCCGCCGCGATCCGGGTCGAAGTGAGAACGCTCTGTATCGTCATCAATCGCTCACCCTCTTCAGAGTTTCTTCGGAGTCGCGAAGACCGCCGCGGCAGGGGGCCGAAAGCGAGTTACGGACGGGCGGTCACATTCTACCGGCGGCGGCTCGGGCGCACAAAGGCGCGCGGCCCGTCTATTGACACCCCTCCCCTTCGGTAATATCTTGCCAGCCTTTGCGCTCTCAAACCGCGCCGCGGCAGGGGAGAGAAGAGGCCGCGCGCGGCGCGGTCGAAACGTCGGACGGAGGGGCCTCGATGCACGAACACGGAGCCGGCGCTTTTCAGTTCGCGGACCCGGCCGCGCGCCCGATCAGGGAGGCGGACATCCCGGCCGTCATAGAACTCTTCAAGCTCAACTACGGCGACGACTACGCCATCCCCGAGTTCTACGACGAGCACTGGGTCAAGCGCGGCATCTACAGCGACCACATCATCTGGCTCGTCCTGGAGGAGGAGGGCGAGGTCGTCGCCTCCGGCGCGTGCGTGCTCGACTACGGCGATTACAACGACCAGATCGGCGAGATCGGCCGGCTCGTCGTCCACCCCGAGCGCAAAGGGCGCGGCCTCGGCCGGCGCATCGTCAACGCCCTGCTCGACGCGACGGACGACACCGTGGACTTCGCCTTCGGCGAGGCGCGCACCGTCCACCCGCTCAGCCAGGCCCTCTTCGAGAAGGCGGACTTCGCCGCCGTCGGCTTCCTCCCGCAGGCTTACACCTTCGGCGACGCGCGCGAGAGCTTCGTGCTCTACGCGAGGCCCTACGGCAACGGGCAGGCGCTGCGCTGTGAGAAGCCGCCCGAGGTCATCCCCGAGGTCGCGCCCCTCGCCCGCCACGCGCTCTCGGCCCTCGGCTTCCCCGACGAGTTGAACGTCAGGGAAGGCTGCGAGCCGTACCCCGGCGACGCGCTCTGCACGGTCGAGCCGATGGATCGCCGCTCGCTGGCGCGGCTGATGCGTATCGAACACGGCCGGCTGGTCGAGCCGCTCCTCTTCGGCGGCCTCTCGCTCGACCAGGGCTACTCGCACATCCGCCGCCGCAACGCCGTCTACCTGATGGCCGTGGACGAGCGGCAGCAGCCCGTCGGGGCCGTCGGCTTCCAGGTGGACGCGCCGAGCCAACTGGTAAGGGGCATCGAGCTGGTGGCGGCCGACGAGAGGCTGCGCGGGCACCTCTGCGGCTCGCTGCTGCGCAAGGCGGAAGAGGAACTCGGGGCGCTGGTCGTGGAGGTCAACGTCTCGGCCTACGACGCGCGCCTCCAGAGGAGCTTCGCCGACCGCGGCTTCCGCCCCGCGGCCTACGCGCCGGCGATGGTCTTCCACGGCACGCACCGCCTCGACGTCGTCAAGATGCTCAAGCTCAACGTCCCCTACGACCCCGGCGAGATGAAGCTCACCGACGCGGCGCGGGCCGTCGTCTCCGTCGTCGGGAACGGATTCGAGTAGGCGTTAGAAGGGAACAGAGGCGGCGCGCGCAGCGGGGACGACTTCAGCGCGAGGCATTCGAGGGCCGAGAGAATCGGGTACTTGCGGAAGCTCGCGACGTTTGTCGGCGAGGAGGCCGGCGGCGGCTACTACGGCAACACCTCCGGGTTCATGCCCGTCGTCACACTGCCGCACACGAAGGTCAGGCTGCGCGTCCCGCCCATCACCTACTACCTCGCCGTGAAGGGCTCTGGCAGCCCTTCGCGCGGGGTCATGCCCGACCACCACGTGCGCTACACGATCACGGAGCTTCTGGCCGGCCGCGACAAAGAGTTCGCCCTCGCCCTCGAACTCGCGCGCCGCGCAACGGCCGCGCGGTAGTTACGGCCTGAGCATCTCCGCGACGTGGCGGTGGAGCCCAAGCTCGGCCGCCTTCTCCGCCGTCCAGCCGTTCCTCGCCCTCGCGCGGAGGTCGGCCCCGTGCGCGAGCAGCAGGTGGACGACGGCCGCGTGCCCCTTGTAGGCGGCGAACATCAGGGCCGTGTCGCCGTCGGCGTCGGCGGCGTTCACGTCGGCGCCGGCCGCGAGCAGACGCTGGACGGCCGGCAGGTTCCCCTCGAAGGCCGCGCGCATCAGCGGCGTCCTGCCGCAGACGTGTGTGTTTAGCTGTTCCCGCGTCATGCGAGCCCTCCCGTCAGGCGTAAGCGGCGGCCTCCCTCTGTAGCAGCCGCCGCACGGTGTCCGTCAGGATGTCGAGGTGGTTCGGCTTGACGAGGTAGGCTTGCGCCCCGGCTTCCAGCGCGCGGCGCCGGTCGCGCTCGAAGGCGGCGGACGTGAAGAAGACGACCGGCGTTTCGGGGTCGTTCAGCCGTATCCGCTCGCAGAGTTCGACGCCCGTCCCGTCGCAGAATTTCTGTTCGAGCAGGTACAGGTCGAAGAGGCCGCTGCGGGCGAAGAACAGCGCCTCGGCGACCGTCCCGACGCAGGTGATCTCGTACCTCTCCCGCCCGAGCAGCGCCCTGAGCAGCTCGCAGGTGTCTGCGTCCTTCTCCACACACAGAATGCGCGGTCTTTTTGAAGTCATCTCCCCTCCTCTATGCGCAAACCCTTTGTTTACAGAGTCTGCGTAAGCTCAGGAAGAGACTAGGGCAAAAGACTTGAGAAATTCTTGAGCATTGTTTAACACACGGGGATAAAAAAGGCGCGGGGCCGACGCTTCCCCCAAAACGTCAGCCCCGCAGTGCATTTCCCCCAAATGCGAAGGCAAGATAAATCAAGAGTTTAGAGGAATCATCTAAAACTTCTCACGATTTAGTGTCCAAAATACAGACAGGCCTTAATTAAACAGCTATAATACCTGCCGCCACCGCCGGCCTTTCCGGGCGTAAATCACTTCGGCGTTCTTGTCACACCTCGCAGCGTCAGCCGGCCCCGCCACGACTCCTCGTCTAAAGAGGCGCAGGGCAACTGGATAACCCGCGGCAACATCCAAAGAGGCCCTTATCATTACACCCTTGTTCGCCAGTTCAGCCACTCCCTAAACAGGCATACACAGCGGCAATGTAGTGCCGAGTCTGCCGCCGCCAGACCCCTCCTCGAAGGCATGGTTCTGCTTTCACGGGTCGGGGGCGCGGGGCCAGAGGTGGGATGAAGAAGTCATACCTTATCAGAGCATTTATCGTTGCCGCCCTCTGCGCGGCGGTCGGCTTACTTGTGTTCGTGTCGGGGGCCGGGGCCCAGGGGAACGTCCGCGGGCCGCGGAAGACGGAGTTCATAGACGGAAGGGAAGTGGCCGCCGGGCAGGTGCTGGTGAAGTTCCGCGGCCAGACCTCGCCGCAGAGCATCGAACAGATCAGGCGCGATACGGACGCCGCCTCGGAGAGGAGGGTCGGGCGCGGGGGCGCGCGGCTGCTTCACTCGCGCAGCAAAGACACCGCGACCCTTCTGAGGGAGCTTTCGGGCCGGCCCGAAGTTCTCTACGTCGAGCCGAATTACGTCGTGCGCGCCTCCTCCATCCCCAACGAGCCGCGCTGGTCGGAGCTTTGGGGCCTGGAGAACACGGGGCGCACTATCGGCACGATGACGACCACGCCGGGCGCGGACATCGAGGCCGTGCCGGCGTGGGAGGTCTCCAAAGGCTCCCGCGACCGCGTGGTCGCCGTGATAGACACCGGCGTAGACTCGACCCACCCCGACCTGGCCGCCAACATGTGGTCGGCGCCGGCCGCCTTCACCGTCAACATCGGCGGGCAGGAGGTTCGCTGCGAGGCCGGCACGCACGGCTTCAACGCGATCACGAAGACCTGCGACCCTTCGGACGAGTACAACCACGGGACGCACGCCGCCGGCACCATCGGCGCGGCGGGCAACAACGGCGTCGGCGGGGTCGGGATCAACTGGACGGCGAGCATCATGGACATCAAGTTCATGGGCGCGGACGGCACCGGCATGATCTCGGACGCGGTCGACGCCATCGAGTTCGCCATCCAGGCCCGGCAGGCGCTCGGCGCGGGCGCCGACGTGCGGGTGCTCTCGAACAGTTGGGGGTGGAACGGGCCGGGGTCGCAGGCCCTGCTCGACGAGATCAACCTCGCCGCCGAGAGCGACATGCTGTTCGTCGCCGCGGCGGGCAACGGCGGCTCGGACCGCGTCGGCGACGACAACGACTTCACGCCGCATTACCCTTCGAGCTACGACGCGCCGAGCGTCATCGCCGTGGCCGCCACCGACGGCAACGACGCCCTCGCGCGCTTCTCGAACTACGGCGCGGCGAGCGTCCACCTCGGCGCGCCGGGCGTGCTCATCTACTCCACGACCAAGGGCGGCCGCTACGACTGGTGGGGCGGGACTTCGATGGCGACGCCGCACGTCTCCGGCGCGGCCATGCTCCTTCTGTCGCGCTGCGCGCTCGACACCGCCGCCCTGAAGGGCGCGCTCCTGAACAACGTAGACCCGGTCGCCCCGCTCTCCGGCAAGACCAAGACCGGCGGCCGGCTGAACGTGAACAAGGCGATCCGCTCCTGCGCAGACCTTTCGGTGCCTGACAACGAATGGCCCGCGGTCGAACTCGTCAGCCCGGCCGCCCGCGAGACCTTCACGGCCCCGGCCCAGGTCAACGTCTCCGCCAACGCCTCGGACAGCGACGGGGCCGTCGCGCGCGTGGATTTTTACGCGGGCGCTCAGTTGATCGGCACCACTCAGGCGAGTCCATACGCCGTCACCTGGGGCAACGTCGCGGCCGGCACTTACTCTCTGACCGCCGTCGCCGTGGACGACCGCGGCGCGGTGACGACTTCGCGCCCGGTCAACGTGGTCGTCAACGCGCCGACGCCGACGCCCACCCCGACGCCGACACCGACGCCGACTCCAACACCGACCCCGACGCCCGGCCCGACGCCCTCCCTCGTCAACGTGGCGCTCGCCTCGAACGGCGCGACGGCCGCGGCCTCCTCGGTCTTCGATTCCACGCGCCTTCCCGTCGGGGCCATCAACGGCGACCGCCGGGGC
>DASZKF010000147.1:0-5608 GCA_035947355.1 Pyrinomonadaceae bacterium
GTTTGGATGAGTCTTAAGCCGCCGCGCCGCCGCGCAGCCGGATTATCACTCAACTTCTATTCACTATTCACGGCTTTTTCTCAAGAGAAGAGCATGCGCTCGACGAGGTCGCAGAGGACGTGGCCGAGGAGGTTGTGCGTCTCCTGTATGCGCTGAGTGTCGTTGCTTTCGACGACGAGGGCGAGGTCGCAGAGCGGGCGGGCGCGGCCGCCGTCGCGCCCGAGCAGGCCGAGGACGGTCAGGCCGCGCCCGCGTGCCGTCTCGGCCGCGGCCAGGATGTTCGGCGAGTCGCCGGAGGTCGAGATCAAAAGCAGCACGTCGCCGCGGGCGCCGAAGGCCTCGACCTGGCGCGCGAAGACGCGCTCGAAGCCCGTGTCGTTCGCCACGCAGGTCAGCACGCCGCCGTCGGTCGTGAGCGCGAGCGCTGGCAGCGCCGGCCGGCCTTTCAGTAAAAACTGGTTCACGAACTCGCCGGCGATGTGCTGCGCGTCGGCCGCCGACCCGCCGTTGCCGCAGACGAGGAGCTTGCCGCCCGCGCGGAAAGACTCGGCGACGGCGCGGGCCGCGCGCAGCACCTCGCCGGCGTGCGCGTCGAAGTAGCGCCGCTTGACCTCGATGCTTTCGTTGACGACGGAACTGATGTGCGCGGTCGCGGCGGTCTGCGGGTCATCGCGGGCGGGCAAGGCTGAGGTCAAGGGCCGTTGGTCGCTCAAGCTGTCTCGCTCCTCGTTGGCCGCGAGTATATCACGCGGCGTCCTTGCGCCGGCCGCGGGGCGCGGGCCTGCCGCCCGTGCCGTCCCCGTCCGGGGCTTTGCCGTTCGGCGAGAGGCCGCCGTTGCCGTTCGAGAGGTGGCCGTCGAGGAGCCGCCGCAGAGCCTGCCCGGTGTGCGACTTCCTGACCCTGGCGACCTCCTCGGGGGTGCCGCAGGCGATGACGCGGCCGCCGCCCTCGCCGCCCTCGGGGCCGAGGTCAATGATGTAGTCGGCCGACTTGATCACGTCGAGGTTGTGCTCGATGACGATGACGGTGTTGCCCAGGGAGACGAGGCGCTGGAGCACGTCGAGCAGCTTGTGCACGTCGGCGAAATGCAGCCCCGTGGTCGGCTCGTCGAGGATGTAGATGGTTCTGCCCGTCGCGCGCTTCGAGAGTTCGCGGGCGAGCTTGATGCGCTGGGCCTCGCCGCCCGAGAGCGTCGTCGCCGACTGGCCGAGCTTGATGTAGCCGAGGCCGACATCCAGAAGGGTCTGGAGCTTCTGCTTGATCTGCGGGATGTTCTCCAGGAGCGGCATCGCCTCCTCGATGGTCGTGTCGAGGAGGTCGGCGATGGACTTGCCCTTGTACTTGACCGAGAGCGTCTCGCGGTTGTAGCGCGCGCCGCGGCAGACGTCGCAGAGGACGTAGACGTCGGGCAGGAAGTTCATCTCGATGCGCTTCATGCCGTCGCCCTCGCACGCCTCGCAGCGCCCGCCCTTGACGTTGAAGGAGAAACGGCCCGGCTTGTAGCCGCGCTCGCGCGACTCGGGCAGCATCGCGTACAGCTCCCGGATCGGCGTGAAGAGGCCCGTGTAGGTCGCCGGGTTCGAGCGCGGCGTCCGCCCGATGGGCGACTGGTCTATCTCGATGACCTTGTCAACGCCTTCGAGACCTTCAATCGAGTCGAACTCGCCCGGCTCTTCGAGCGAGCCGTAGACGTGGCGCGCGAGCGCGCGGTAGAGGATGTCGTCAACCAGCGTGGACTTGCCGGAGCCCGACACCCCGGTGACGACCGTGAGCAGGCCGAGCGGGAAGCGCGCCTCGACGTTCTTCAGGTTGTTGTGGCGCGCGCCCCGCACCGTGACGGCCGCGCCGTTCGGCCGCCGCCGCGCCGGCGGCACCTCGATGGCGCGCTTGCCGCAGATGTAGAGGCCCGTCACCGACTCCGGGTTGCAGGCGACCTCTTCGGGCGTGCCGGCGGCGACCACCTCGCCGCCGTGCGCGCCGGCGGCCGGGCCGAGGTCTACGACGTAGTCGGCGCGGCGGATCGTCTCCTCGTCGTGCTCGACGACGAGGACGGTGTTTCCGAGGTCGCGCAGGGCGCCGAGCGTCTCCAGAAGCCGCTGGTTGTCGCGCGGGTGCAGGCCGATTGACGGCTCGTCCAGGACGTAGAGCACGCCGCGCAACTGCGAGCCGATCTGCGTGGCGAGGCGGATGCGCTGGCCCTCGCCGCCCGAGAGCGTGGCCGAGGGGCGGTCGAGCGTGAGGTAGCCGAGGCCGACGGTGGCGAGGAACCGCAGGCGGTTGCGGATCTCGCGCAGCACGAGGCCGGCGATCTGCTCCTCGCGCTCGCTGAGCCGGAGCCGCTCGAAGGCTTCGACCGCGGCCTCGATCGGCAGCGCGGTGTACTCGGCGATGCCGCGCCCGCCGACCCGCACGGCCAGCGACTCGGGTTGCAGGCGGCGGCCCTGACAGTCCGGGCACTCGACCGGCGAGACCAGCTCTTCCAGGGCCTCCCGGACGCGCTCGTTCGGGGGGTTGTGCATCCGCTCGGAGAGGTGCCGGACGGCGCCCTTCCAGTCGCTCGGGTAGCTGTAGAGGCCCTGCCGGAAAGTGATCTGCCCCTCGACGCCCTGGAAGAAGGCGTCGCGCGCGGCCCGCGGCAGTTCGGCGAAGGGCGTCTGCGGGTCGGCCCCGAAGTGCTCGACGACGGCGAGGAGCGCGCTCTTGAGGTAAGCCGCGCCCTGCTTGTCGGCCGCCGCGAGTTGCAGGAAGAGTTTGTCGGCGGGCTCGGTCGCGTCGGTGACGATCTTGGCCGGGTCTACTTCGAGGACGGTGCCGAGGCCGTGGCAGCGCTTGCAGGCGCCGTAGACGGAGTTGAAGGAGAAGGAGCGCGGCTCCAGAGGCGGCACGTTGATGCCGCAGTTCACGCAGGCCATCCGCTCCGAGTAGAGCTTCTCCTCGCCGTCGACGACCGAGATGAGCACCGCGCCGCCGGTGAGTTTCAGGGCCGTGCGGACGGACTCGGTCAGGCGGTCGGTGATGCCGGGCTTGATGAGCAGGCGGTCAACGACGGCCTCGATGGTGTGGTTGCGCCGCTTGTCGAGTTTGATCTCCTCGTCGAGCGAGGCCAGCTCGCCGTCAACCCGCGCGCGCAAAAAACCGTCCTTCGCGAGCTTCTCGAGTTCCTTCTTGAACTCGCCCTTGCGGCCGCGCACGACCGGCGCGAGCACCATCACGCGCTCGCCTTCGGGGAGCGCGAGCACGTTCGTCACGATCTGCTCGACGGACTGGCGCGTGATCGGCGCGCCGCACAGGTGGCAATGCGGCTGGCCGACCGAGGAGAAGAGCAGGCGGAGGTAGTCGTAGACTTCGGTGACGGTGCCGACGGTCGAGCGCGGGCTGCGCGAGACGGTCTTCTGCTCGATGGAGATGGCGGGCGAGAGCCCGTCGACGGAGTCCACGTCGGGGCGCTCCAGTTGGTCGAGGAACTGGCGGGCGTAAGCCGACAGCGACTCGACGTACCGGCGCTGGCCCTCGGCGTAGATCGTGTCGAAGGCCAGGGACGACTTGCCCGAGCCGGAGAGTCCGGTGATGACCGTCAGGCGGTCGCGCGGAATCTCGACGTTGATGTTCTTCAGGTTGTGCTGGCGCGCCCCGCGCACCGTGATGCGGTCAATTGCCATCGGCTAAAACAACCCGCGGCCTGATAGTCAGCTCTCGCGCCTCGCGCGGAAACGGTGATTGTAAACGACTCGCGCGCGGCCCCGCAACCACCGCTGTCTTGACTACCACGCGCGCGGCTCCTAAACTTCGCGCAACGTTGCGAGCCGGCCCGTAAATGCTCGAGGGCGGGCGGAGCGGGGAGGGGAGCGGGTGAATCTTCCGAACGCACTGACGCTGTCGCGCATCTTCGTCGTCCCGCTGCTCGTCGCCGTTTTGCTGACGCCCTTCGCCGAGGACTGGTTCGGCGTCCAGCGCCACGTCCTCGGCGTCTCGCTCTTCCTCGCCGCGGCCTTCACGGACTACCTCGACGGCCACATCGCCCGCAGCCGCCGCCAGGTCTCGCGGCTCGGCATCCTGCTCGACCCCATCGCCGACAAGCTGCTCATCTCGGCCGCGCTCATCTCGCTCGTCGAGAACCGGCTCGCGCCGGCGTGGGCCGTCGTCATCATCGTCGGGCGCGAGTTCGCCGTCTCGGGGCTGCGCTCGGTGGCGGCGGCCGACGGCGTGGTCATCGCGGCCTCGAAGTGGGGCAAGTTCAAGATGCTCTCGCAGGTGACGGCCGTCGCCCTGCTCATCGCGTCGAGCGCGCGGGGCGAGCCGCCCGTCGCCAACTTCGGCCACGCGTTCCCGGCCATACAGTTCTGGTCGGTGCCGGAGTTGCAGGCGGCCGTCCGCCACCTCTTCGCGTCCGGCCCGTTCACGGCCACAGACCTCCAAGTCCTGCTCTACACCTCGGGGCGCGCGATGCTTTGGGTCGTCGTCCTCTCGGCCTGCTTCTCGATGTACCAGTACTTCCGGGCCTTCTACCACTCCTACAACGCGCGCCCGGCCGACGAGCCGGCCGGGCAGCGCCGAGACCTCGGACGCGCCCCGGCGCGCACGCCCACCCCGCTCGGCTAGATAAGCTTGCCAACGAACGTTCAGGGGCGGGCCGTAAGCGTCGAATTGCGGGCCGGGGCCGTAGCCGGCCGCGCCGGAGGGGGTCTCGTCGAGGATGGGGTCGGAGTCGTTGGCGGCCAGCCCGCGCTTGTCGGCGAAGTGTATCTCGCCCGCGTCGCAGGTGGCGTAGAAAGAACGCCTCCCGGTGCTGCCGTAGTTGACGGGCACGGCGCTCACCGCGCACGTCTCGTCGGTCGCCACGAGGTCGAACCGGTAGCCGTCGTTGCGGCCGCGGACGAGGCCGCCCTCAATCAGACTCGCCGCGGCCAGCTGCTCCAGCGAGCCGTAGGAGCCCGCGCCCACCGTCGAGCTGTACGTGCCCTGGGCCATGATGATCTCGCGCACGCTGCTGATGGCCGAAGCCTCGTTGGCGGCGCGGCGCGAGGCCAGAAGGTTCGGGATCGCAATCGCCGCGATGATCGCGAGCGGCACGATCATCACCAGCGAGAACGCGCTCGTCACGATGCCGCCGACGGCCAGCCCCCGCCCGCCGTAGACGTTCGGCTGCTTGCTCGCCCGCACCAGGGCGACGATGCCCATGATGAGCGCCGTCAGCGCGCCGACGAGGAGGAGGCCGAAGGTGAAGACGCTGAGGATGCCTAAGACGAGCGAGGCCACGGCCAGCCCCTTGCGCTTCTTCTCGCCCCAGGCTTGCCCGCCGTAGACGGGCGGCGCCCAGCCGCCGACCTCCTGGCCTTCGCCCCGCGGCGGGTTGCCGCAGCGCTTACAGGCTTCCGCGTCGGCCCAGTTGATGAGCCCGCAGTGGGCGCACTTGATGCTGTTCATGAAATCTCCTCGGGGGCGGCGTCGCCGCGGGGCCTCGCACCGCCGCCGGCGCAGCGTGGGGGAGGGAAGCTGAAGGTGTGTGCGCGGCCGCTCGTCGGCCGGCGTGTGAGTCGTGGCGCGGGTCGTGAAGCGCCCGCGCGTCCCGGCTTGCTCATTCGCCGGGGGGGGGGGGGGGGGGGGGGG
>DASZKF010000148.1:0-4068 GCA_035947355.1 Pyrinomonadaceae bacterium
AGACGGCCAGCGTCTTTGCCGGCGGCGGCCGGGGCGCAGCGGCGGCGGCGGCCACAGCGCCGCGCCCCCGCGCCGCCGGCGTCGGCCGCCGGCCGCATCCAGGACGCGCGCGTCGCGCAGATCGCGGACGCGTACCTGCGCGGCCACTTCGCCTTCAACCCGACCGAGGCCACCGCGGCCGGGCTCCACGAGTTCGACGCGCGGCTCGAAGAGCGCGGCCGCGAGGCCGTGCAGAATGAGGTCAGGCGGCTGCGCTCGGCGCTCGCCGACCTCGCCCGCGTCGTCGAGTGGCGGCTCTCGCCCGAGGCGCGCTACGACTTCCTCGTCCTCCAGTCGCACGCCCGCGCGCGCCTCCTCGAACTCGAAGAGGTCAGGATGTGGCGGCGCGACCCGACCCTCTACAGCCGTCTCGTCTCGTCATCGGTGGACAACATCCTGAAGCGCGCCTACGCGCCCATCGAGCAGCGGCTCGACTCGGTGCTCGCGCGCGAGCGGCAGCTCCCGCGACTGCTGGCCGAGGCGCGGCTGAACCTCGACAACCCGCCGCGGATTTACACCGAGACGGCGCTGGCCGAGGCGCGCGGGGCCGTCGAGTTCTTCGAGCGCGTCGTGCCGCAGATGTTCGAGCGCGCGGGCGGGAGCCGCCTCGTGGCGGCGCGGCGCGCGGAGTTCCACGAGGCCAACCAGGGGGCGGTCGCGGCCGTGCGCTCCTACGCCGAGTGGCTGGAGCGCGACCTCCTGCCGCGCTCGGCCGGCGAGTTCCCCATCGGCGCGGAGAACTTCCGGCGCAAGCTCCTCTACGAGGAGATGATCGAGACGCCGACGGCGGCCCTCGTGCGCGAGGGCGAGCGGCAACTGCGCGAGACGCAGGACGAGATGCGCGCCGTCGCCGAGCAGGTCGCGCCCGGGAGGGGCCTGCGGGCCGCGCTCGAACTGCTCGGGCGCGAGCGGCCGGGCGCCGACGGCCTCGTCGGCGAGGCCCGCGCCGAGCTCGACCGCATCCGCGCCTTCGTCCGCTCCGAAGGGCTCCTGACGCCGCCCCCGCGCGAGAACCTGATCGTCGCCGAGACGCCCGAGTACGCGCGCTCTCTGACCTTCGCCTCGATGGAGGCGGCCGGCCCGTTCGAGCGCGCGGCGGACGAGAGCTTCTACTACGTCACGCCGCCCGACCCCTCCTGGGACGCGCGCCGCCGCGACGAGCACCTCTCCTACTTCAACCGCTACCAGCTCGCCATCATCTCGATGCACGAGGTCGCGCCCGGCCACTACTATCAACTGCTGAAGGCCCGGCAGTCGCCTTCGCGCGTGCGGGCCGCGCTCGGCTCGTCGGTCTTCGTCGAGGGGTGGGCGCACTACTGCGAGCAGATGATGCTCGACGAGGGCTTCGGCGGCAACAACCCGAAGCTGCGGCTCGCGCAGTTGAACGCGGCGCTGCTGCGCCTGTGCCGCTACCTCGCCGGCATCCGCCTGCACACGGCGGGGATGAGGTACGAGGAGGCCGTCGAGTTCTTCGCGCGCGAAGGCCACCTGGCGCGCACCAACGCCGAGCGCGAGGCGCGGCGCGCGACCCTCGACCCGACGACGCTCGTCTACACGCTCGGCAAGATGGAGATTCTCAAGCTGCGCGAGGAGTGGCGGCGGCAGATGGGCGACTCGTTCCGGCTCGGCGAGTTCCACGACCGCCTGCTCAGCTACGGCATGCCGCCCGTCCGCGTCCTGCGCATGGCGATGCTCGGCGACGACCGCCCCGCGGCCGCGGGCGGCGCCGCCCAAACCGAGGAGGCGAAGCCGGTGGAGTTCTCCGTCCTGGCGACCGGGACCTACAGCACCTACGAGGGCGGCCGTCGCGTCGAGATGATCTCTTCGCCCGAAGACTGGGAGCAGGTCTGGGAGGTCATAGGGACGGGGCGGCCCTTGCCCGATGTCAACTTCGACACGCGCGCCGTCATCGTCGCCTACCAGGGCCGGCAGCCGACCGGCGGTTACAGCATCGAAATCACGGGTGTCAACCGCGTTGGCACTGTGCTTGCAATCACCGTCAACGAGCGCCGGCCAGCGTCCGGAGACATTACAACGCAGGCGCTCACGTCGCCGTTCTCCGCCGTCTCGGTGCCGCGCCCCTCGGCGGGCGCGACTGTGCGGTTCGAGGGCGAAAGGCAAGGCGTCGAGGCCCCGCAAACGAATCGCGATAGGCCCCTAAGACCCCGGCGGCGCGTCCGCCGGCGCGGCCGACGGGGGGCTTAGAAGGGGCGAACCGGGGGCGCCGGCCCATCATCTAAAGAATCGTGCTAAGCTTCGGCGGATGCACGAGTTGCGGTATCGGCTAGACGAAAAAGTTAGTGTTCTCTCCTCGCTGTTCACTGTCCGCTTTGCGGGCAGGTTGACAAGGCAAAAGCCCGGGGCGGAGAAGCTTGAAGCGAAGAGCGGCACGGCCCCGTGCGGACTGAAGACCGGGGCCGTGCCGCTCATTAGTTTTCGTCGGAGACGCTTGAACGAAAGGCGCGTCCTTCAAAAGGGGCCGCGCCCGCGGAGGGATAACATGACTACTATCAGAGGCAATCATGCGCGGCGTGCGGCCGCATGGATGATGGCGTTGATGCTCGCGCTCACGCCGATGGTGGCTCTCGCCCAGTCGCGCGTCGAGATGCCGAGCAACAAGTACAGCGTGCAGGACGACATCAAGCTCGGGCAGGAGGCCTCGCAGCAGGTCTACCAGCAGATGCCGATCCTGCGCGACAACTACATTGACGACTACGTCGAGTCGGTCGGCCGCCGGCTGGTAGCGGCCATCCCCGGCGAGTTCCAGCAGCCCGGCTTCCGCTACTCGTTCGACGTGGTGGACGCGCGCGACATCAACGCGTTCGCGCTGCCGGGCGGGCCGATGTTCGTCAACCGCGGGATGATCGAGGCCGCGCGCTCGGAGGGCGAGATGGCCGGCGTGATGGCGCACGAGATCAGCCACGTCGCCCTGCGCCACGCCACCGCGCAGGCCACCGAGACGCAGAAGTTCCAGATCGGCTCGGTGCTCGGCCAGATCGCGGGCGCGGTCATCGGAGGCGTCCCCGGCGCCGTCATCGGCACGGCCAGCCAGATCGGCTTCGGCGCGGGCGCGCTGAAGTACAGCCGCAAGTACGAGACGCAGGCCGACATCCTCGGCGCGCAGATCATGGCGCGCGCCGGCTACGACCCGCGCGACCTCGCCAACATGTTCCGCACCATCCAGGCGCAGGGCGGGGGCTCGGGCGGCCCCGAGTGGCTCTCCAGCCACCCGAACCCCGGCAACCGCTACGAGCGCATCAACCAGGAGGCGTCGCTCCTGAGGGTGAACCCGAACGCCGCGACGCAGGACACGCGCGCCTTCCAGCAGGCGAAGGCGCGGCTGCGCGGCTACCCGCGCGCGCGCACGATGGAGGAGATCGCGCGCTCGGGCCAGCGCTACCCGAACCAGGGCGGCAACTACCCCGACCAGCGCTACCCTGACCAGCGTTACCCCGACCAGCGTTACCCCGACCAGCGCTACCCGGACGACTACGGCACGGCGCGCGGCGAGCGCGTCGCGTTCCCGTCGGGCCACTACCAGAGCGTCAACAACAACCTGTTCCGCGTGCAGATTCCGGGCA
Source organism: Pyrinomonadaceae bacterium (assembly GCA_035947355.1). Lineage (GTDB taxonomy): Bacteria > Acidobacteriota > Blastocatellia > Pyrinomonadales > Pyrinomonadaceae > QHXN01. Next base: position 3,621 of record DASZKF010000148.1, read on the forward strand.
ACTGGCGGCAGATCGGCGGCGACAACAACTCCATCACCTACGCGCCGGACGGGGCCTACGGCTCGCAGGGCATCACGCACGGCGTGATGATGGGCATCGCGCCGGGCCAGCAAGGCGACCTCTACCGGGCCTCGCAGCAGTACATCAGCGGCCTGCTCCAGAGCAACCCGTACCTGCGGCAGACCGAGCAGTTCCAGCAGCACTCGATCAGCGGGCGGCGCGCCGTCGCCACCACGCTCTCGGGGCGCTCGCCCGTCACGGGGCGCAACGAGATCGTGAGGGTCGTGATGACGACGCTGCGCAACGGCGAGATGTTCTACATGGCGCAGGTCGCCCCGAACAACGAGTAACGCAACTACGACCAGGCGTTCCGCACCATCTGGAACTCGCTGCAACTCAACGACCGCTGATCTCCGGTCGCGTACCCGAAGAACTAACCACAGAGGCA
>DASZKF010000149.1:0-7782 GCA_035947355.1 Pyrinomonadaceae bacterium
CGACCGCCTCGCCTCGCAGGGGCTCCAGGTCACGCCCGAGCGCGTCAAGGTCAGCTCGCGCGCGCACCTCATCCTCCCGTCGCACCGCGCCCTCGACCACACGAGCGAGGAGCGGTTAGGCAACGAGAAGGTCGGGACGACGCTGCGCGGCATCGGCCCGGCCTATGAGGACAAGGCCGGCCGCCGCGGCATCCGGCTCGCCGACGCGACCGACCCCGAGACGCTGCGCGCCCGCATCGAGCGCAACATCGAGGACGCCAACCTCATCATCCGCGAGTACCGCGGCACCGAGCTCGACCCCGCGCAGGTCTTCGACGAGATCGCCCCGCTCGTCGAGCGGCTCGCGCCCTTCGTCACCGACACGGCGCACTTCCTCAACCGCGCGGTCGCCGGCGGCCGCTCGGTCCTCGTCGAGGGCGCGCAGGCCGCGCTCCTAGACGTTGACCACGGCACCTACCCCTTCGTCACCTCGTCTTCGACGACCGCGGGCGGCGCGTGCGTCGGCCTCGGCCTCGCGCCGAAGCGCGTCGGCGGCGTCCTGGGCATCGTCCGCACCTACACGACGCGCGTCGGCGAAGGCCCGTTCCCGACCGAGATGGTTGAGTCGGAGGCCGAGCTGGGCCAACTGATCCGCGAGCGCGGCGGCGAGTACGGCGTCTCTACGGGGCGGCCGCGCCGCTGCGGCTGGTTCGACGCCTTCGCCACGCGCTACGCCGCCGAGATCAACGGCTTCGACACCGTCGCCCTCACCAAGCTCGACGTGCTCGACGAGTTGGACGAGCTGAAGGTCTGCACCGGCTACCGCCTCGGCGGCCGCGCGTGCGAGTCCTTCCCCGCCCTCTCGAAGGACCTCCGCAACGTGGAGCCGGTCTACGAGACGCTGCCCGGCTGGAAGACCTCGACCGTCGGCACCACCGAACTCGGACGCCTCCCCGCGGCGGCGCGCGACTACGTCGAGTTCATCTCCGCGCAGATCGGCGCGCCCGTCGGACTCGTCTCCACCGGCCCCGAGCGCAACCAGACCATCCTCGTCCCCGACTCGGCCATCACCCGCTGGCTCGGAGGTTGATGTTTCCGGCCGCGCGATTGAACAATCAAAAGATTGCCTCTATAATCCTCACCCTAATTGGGTCGTTAGCTCAGTCGGTAGAGCATCCGGCTTTTAACCGGAGGGTCGTAGGTTCGAGCCCTACACGACCCATTCATCCCCTCCGTCACCGAACACGTCGGGCCGCGCACTTACGCCTTCGCAATCAGAAAATAACCTCAACGCAATGACTCCGCGCGCGGCTGCCGCGTATAGTGGCGCACGCCCCCTGAATGGGGGCGCTTGCCTCGATTGAATTACCCTTAACTCATCCGTACACATCCGCCGCCGCCCCGCGTGGAGCGGCGTGTGTTTTCGGCCGAGGGCGTCGGCCACGTCCGGCTCTTCCTCCCGGCCGGACGCGGGCCGCCCCCCGCAATGGAGGTCTGCTTCGATGTTGAGAATGGGACGTTCCCCTAAGACCGAGCCGGCGGAGAATCAGCAGCAGGGTCACGCCGCGCAGCCGCAGCCGTTCCAACCGCGGGCGACGAACCCGCCCGCCCCCGACGCGCAGTCCCGGCCGCCGGCACCTGTCCAAGCCCGGCCCTCGCCGCCCGCCGGGGCGGCGGCGACGGGCACGCCGCGCGCGGTCACGGAGTCGGAGGCGCTCGCGCGCGACTTGAAGGAGGGCACGGTGAGCGGGTTCGTCGGCGCGGGGACGACCGTCGCGGGCGACGCCGAGTTCCGGGGGATGCTACGCATAGACGGGCACTTCACGGGCCGCATCCGTTCGGAGAAGGGCGCGCTGATCGTCAGCGCGGGCGGGGTGGTGGATGCCGACGTGTCGGTCGCGACGGCCCGCATCAACGGCACCGTCAACGGCGACGTGGTGGCCGCCGAGAGGGTCGAGCTCGGGCGCTCGGCGCGCGTGCGCGGCAACATCCAGACGCCCGCGCTGGTGGTCGAAGAGGGAGCCGTCTTCGAGGGCCAGTGCCGCATGCGACCGAAAGCCGCCGAGGCCCCCGCGCGGCCGGAGCCCCAGGCCGTCGCGGCCCCCCGGCCGTCAGCCGCCCGGACAGGCCCGGCGAAAGCCAACGAAGCGGCGGGCTGAGAACAGTGCCGGGCGGTGTGGGCGTCGTCGTTGTTGTAAGATGCGGGGGATGGACTACCCCGCTCTCTTCGCCCTCGGCCTCGGGTTCGCCCTCGGGCTGAAGCACGCCACCGAGGCGGATCACCTCGTCGCGGTCACGGCCGTCGTCAGCGAGCACCGCTCGGTCTGGCGCGCGGGGCTGGTCGGGGCGCTGTGGGGCGTCGGGCACACGGCCTCGCTCTCCGCCGCCGGCGCCGCGCTCATCCTGCTGCGCGTGACCGTACCCGACCGCGTCCGCTCGCTGCTCGAACTCGGCGTCGCGCTGATGATCGTCACGCTCGGCAGCCGCATCCTCTACCTCGTGCTGCGACGCCGCCGCGAGCTGCACGTGCACACGCACACGCACGGCGGGCGCGCGCACACTCACCTGCACTTCCACGACCGGCCCGACGCGCATGATGTCGCCGACGCCGACGCCGGCGGCGCGCACGAGCAGCACCGCGGCCTCTGGGGCTGGCGGCCCGTGGCCGTCGGGATGGTGCACGGGCTGGCCGGGACGGCCGCGCTCACGCTGCTGGTGCTCAACGAGGTGATGCGCGGCGGCTCGCGCGCGCTCGGCCTCGCATACCTCTTCGTCTTCGGCCTCGGCTCCATCGCCGGGATGCTTTTGATGAGCGCACTCATCAGCCTCCCCTTCGCCCTCACCGCCGTACGCTTCCGCCAAATCCACACGCCCGCCCGCGTCCTCACCGGCCTCGCCAGCATTGCCTTCGGCCTCTACTACGCATGGGGGTCGGCCGCGGGGTTGTAAAAGAAGTAGACAGTAGTCAGTAGACAGTAGGCCCCGCATGACGGCCGGCGGCGCTGACACGCGGACGACTTGATAGCGGAGGTTTTTCTACTGTCTACTGACTACTGTCTACTGGCTACTTTTTCTGGAACTCCTCGCCCGCACTTCCAGAAAAATCCTGCTTTTTCGCGGCAAATTTTTCCGTTTACAAGGGTCGCGTCTGTGCTAGGATGAAATCGTGTGGGCGCCCGCCGCCGCTCCCGCGGCCGCGCACGCAGGGCCTTCGCAACGACTCCTCGGCCCGACCGCTTGCCTCCTCCTCAGAGCCATTTTCACCCGACGACGCCACGGCTCTTTCACCCGTCAGGTTGCTTGACTCGATTTCCTTCAACGTGACCGGCGCCCGCCCCTCGGCCCGCCGGCCGCGCCCGCGGGCCGGCTTTTCGGCCCGGAACCCGAGCGCCCGCCGCGGCGCGCCTCTGGCACCGGAGTTGTATTTGTGAGCCGGAAGTGCGCGGCCGACCCCAGGGCCGCGACGGGCACAGACATCCGACACGCGACACCGACCATGATTATGGAGATCGCCGAAGGTCAGCGTTTCCCCAGGCAGTTCGTGCAGGGCCTTGCCGCGCTCGGCGCGGGCGCGGTGCTCTTCATGCTCTTCCGCCTGCCCCTCGCGCAGTTCAGCTTCCCGCTCTTCCTCGTCGCGCTCCTCGCCGTGCAGGTCTCGGCGCGCTTCGACGCACCCGCGGGGCGGGGCGGCTGGCACTTCCCCTTCGCGCAGTCCTTCGCCCTGCTGGCGATGCTCGTCTTCGACGGCGAGGCCGCCGTGCTTCTGGCCGCGGCGGTCGCCGCCTGCACGTCTCTGCGCGAAGGGCGCGACGCGTGGGGCGTCGCCTTCCGCGCCTCGCTCGCCGCGCTCTCCGCCTTCCTGGTCGTCTGGGCGCTGCGGCTCTCGGTCGGCCCCGTCCCGGCCATCGCCGCCGACCTGCTCTCCGTCTCGGCCCTCTACGCCGCCGGCGTCGCCGTGCTCGTCCTGTCGGTCGTCCGGGCGTCGGTCGTCGCCCTCGGCGGCGCGTACCGCATCGAGCAGTCGGTGTGGCGCAACTGGGCGCGCTCGTTCTTCTGGGAGTCGGCGGGCGGCGCGGCGGGCGCGGCCGCGGCGCTTCTGGCGGCGGCCGGGGTCGGCTACGCCGGCCTGAGCGTCGCGCTCTCGGCCGGTTCCCTGACGGCGCTCCTGGCCTTCGCCGTGCGCGCCGGCTTCGGGCACAAGCTCCCGGCGCCGCACGCGCCCGAGCGCGCCGAGCGCGGGTCTGACGCCTCCGACCGCTTCCGCTCGGCCTTCGACTACGCGGCCATCGGAATGGCGCTCGTCTCGACCGAGGGCCGCTGGCTCCAGGTCAACCGCAGCCTCTGCCAGATACTCGGCTACACCGAGCAGGAGCTGCTGCTGACCGACTTCCTCTCCGTCACGCACCCGGACGACCTGCCGACGGCGCTCACCAACATCAGCCAGCTCCTCAAGGGCAAGGTGCACGCCTCGCAGATGGAGAAGCGCTACATACACAGGTCGGGGCACGAGGTGTGGGTGCACTGGAGCGTCTCGACCGTCCGCGACCAGTACTCGAAGAGCGTCCACCTCATCTTCCAGATACAGGACATCACCGACCGCAAGCTGGCCGAGCAGCAGCTGCACCACGACGCCTTCCACGACGCGCTGACGGGCCTTCCGAACCGCGCGCTCTTTATGGATCACCTCAAGCTCGCCATCGCGCGCTCGCGCCGCGCCGCCGAGCGGATGTTCGCCGTCCTCTACCTCGACCTCGACCGCTTCAAGATCATCAACGACTCCCTCGGCCACACCATCGGCGACCAGCTCCTCGTCGGCATCGCCGACCGGCTCAAGAAGAACCTCCGGCCCGGCGACACCGTCGCCCGCCTCGGCGGTGACGAGTTCACCATCCTCATCGAGGACATCTCGGACGAGAAGGAGGCCGTGATGGTCGCCGAGCGCGTCCAGAAGGAGCTGTCGGTGCCCTTCAACCTCTCGGGCCGCGAGGTCTTCACGACCGTCTCGATGGGCATCGCGCCGTCCTCGACCGGCTACGAGCGGGCCGAGGACATCCTGCGCGACGCCGACACGGCGATGTACCGCGCGAAGTCTCTGGGCAAGGCGCGCTACGAGGTGTTCGACAAGGCGATGCACGCGCGCGCCATCAACCTGCTCCAGTTGGAGACCGACCTGCGCCGGGCGGTCGAGCGGCACGAGTTCCTCATCCACTACCAGCCGATCGTCGCGCTGGAGAACTTCCGGCTGCGCGGCTTCGAGGCGCTGGTGCGCTGGCAGCACCCGGAGCGCGGCTTCATCTCGCCGATGGACTTCATCCCCGTCGCCGAGGAGACCGGGATGATCGCGCAGATCGGCGAGTTCGTGCTGCGCGAGGCGTGCCAGCAGATGCAGCGCTGGCAGAAGATTTTCCCGCTCGACCAGCCGCTCTTCATCAGCGTCAACCTGTCGAGCAAGCAGTTCAGCCAGAACATGCTCATCAGCGAGATCGCCGAGACGCTGCGCGAGACCGGGGTGCGCCCGCAGAGCGTCAAGCTGGAGATCACCGAGTCGGTCGTCATGGAGAACATCGAGACGGCGACCGAGATGCTCAAGCAGATGCGCTCGCTCGGCGTGCAGCTCGCCATTGACGACTTCGGGACCGGCTACTCCTCGCTCTCCTACCTCCACCGCTTCCCTATCGACACCCTCAAGATTGACCGCTCCTTCGTCACGCGGATGACCGAGAACAGCGAGAACATGGAGATCGTCCGCACCATCGTCGTCCTCGCGCAGAACCTGGGGATGGACGTGGTGGCCGAGGGCGTCGAGACCAACGAGCAGCTCGTGCTCTTGCAGAAGCTCGGGTGCGAGAACGGCCAGGGCTACTTCTTCTCGAAGCCCGTTGACCACGAGGGCGCGGAGAAGATCATCGCCGAGACTTACGCCTCGCTCGTCTCCCCGCTCAAGCACGTCAACGCGCACCCGGCGGGCAAGCGGGTGCTGGTCGCATGACAGACACGGAGGCTCAGACGATGGCGGCCCCGGCCCAGACCGTCCCCAACGAAGCCCCGCAGGCGCGCCGCGCCCGCCGGCTGCGCCCCCCGATGCACTGCTACTGGGGGCCGACCGAGAACTGCCCGCGCAACGGCCGCATCACGAGCCTCAGCGCCGACGGCTGCTTCATCAAGTCGAAGGCGCTCGCGGCCGACGGCCAGGAGCTTTTCGTCAACTGCTGGCTCCCCTCGGAGCGCTGGCTGATGCTGCGCGGCCGCGTCTCATACCACCTGCCCAAGATCGGCTTCGGCCTCACCTTCGAACTCACCGAGACCCAGCGCGAGATGGTCTCGATGCTCCTGGAGTTCTACGGCGAAGAGGAAAAGGCTTAGAGCCCCCCGCCGTCAGCCGCCCGCGAACTCATACACCAGCACCCCGACCACCTTCACGGGCTCGCAGTGGAGCCGCGTCACGGGGAAGGTGGCCCGCCTCGCCGCGGCGGCGGCCGCCGCCCGCAGGGGGCCGCGGCCCGTGAGCGGGCGCGCGGAGATCACCCCGCCCCTTTCGTCAATCACGACCCGCACCCTCACCTCGCCGCCGGCCCGGCCCTCCCCCGCGCCGCGCGGGTCAGGGGGCTCGGGCATGCTCAGTGCCAAGCCGTTGAGCACGCCGGTCGTGACGACGGTTTCGTAGCCCGCGCCCGGCGTGACGATCATCTGCCGCGTCGTCTCCTCGGGTTCGAGTTCTGACCCCTGATCCGGCGCGAGCCTGATCTTGTCTGGGGCGGCGGCCGGTGTCGCCATGTTATAGGGGGGCAGGTCAAGGCCGAGCCAGGTGTCGCCGGGGCGCCCGCTCTTCTCGTTAGCCGCCTCGACTTGTTTGGCCCGCCTCTCGGCCTTTTCTGCCCGCTTTAAGAAGTCCTCTTTCAGGCCGGAGTCTCCGTCAGACTCGGCGAACTCCGCCAGCCTCCGGAGGGCCGCCGCCTTGTACTGCCACGCCGTCTCCAGCCCCCGGTCGAGGCGGGCGGCTGATTCCGCCATCTCCAGCGCCTCGGAAGCGCACCGCCTGGCCCGGCCGAGCCGTACCTGCGCCTCCGCCGTCGCCTGAACACCACCCGGCCCGCCTTTCGCCTCGCCGGGCACGTCGCGGGAGCATTCGTAGAGGTCTTCCGCGAGGTCAACGAAAGCGAGCGCGCGATTGGCGCCGGGCAGCGACTCGTCGGAAGCGCGCCTCCTGACCCATTCGCGCGCCCCCTTCCCGCGGTCGTCTCCGGGGTCGGGCTGTCGGTCTTCGTTCTCCCGGCGGCTCCTCAGGATGGCGGCAATCACTCGGAAAGCCTCTTCGCTGCGGGGCTCCTTCCGTAAAATCCTCTTGTAGGCCGCGATCGTCTGGCGGGCCAAGTCCGCGCTCGTCTCTTCGTCGTGGGCTCCCCCGTAGCCGTAGTGCGCGTACAGGATGCGCGCGAGGAGGTAGAGCGCCCTCCTGTTAGACGGGTCGAGTTCGAGGGCCTTCTCGACGTGCCGCTGTGCTTCCGGGAGCCTGTCGCAGAGCCTGTCGTGCCAGTAGGCGCAGTCAGCCGCGTTCAGTTCGTCGGCGACCCGGCGCCGCCGTTCGGCCGGCGATTGCTCCTTCGCGGCCCGCTGGCCCCGTGTGGCGAGCGGCGGGAGGAATACGGCTAAGGCGGTCAGGGTGATGGCGAGCGGGCGGTTCATTGTTGAGGGCTCCTGCTTTCGCGCATGGCTTCCGGGGGTGTCGGGCGGGAGGCGACGCGCGGGCGGGCTCTTTCACTAATAGCAGGAAAGAGGCGCGGACGGAAACCCCTTCCGTCCGCG
>DASZKF010000150.1:0-7116 GCA_035947355.1 Pyrinomonadaceae bacterium
CGCCCGCTGGCGACGACGAAGAGGCCGTCGGAGAAGACCGGCGTCGGCGCCGTGATCTTCGAGCTGCGCCCGAGCCGCCACAGCTCCCTCCCCGTGCGCGGGTCGTAGCCGCGGATGTAGTTCGAGGCGTTCGCGACCAGCTCCGGCCCGGCCGGCGTCTCGGCGACGGTCGGCGTGCCCCACGAAGGCAGCTCGTCGCGCTCGGTCTTCCAGACGGTCTTCCCCGTGTCGGCGTCGAGGGCTAGGATGAAGGAGTCGTCCTGGGTGTCGCACTGGAGGATGACGAGGCCGTCCCAGATGACGGGCGAGCTGGCCGGCCCCCACTCGTAGGTCGGGATGTCGTAAGCGCCGAGGTCGAGCCGGCCGAGGTCTACCCTCCAGAGGAAGCGCCCCGCGAGGTCGTAGGCGTGGACGCCCTGCGAGCCGAACCAGGCGACGACGACGCGGCCGTCGGTGGCCGGCGTCGAGTTGGCGTAGGTCGATTTGATGTGGCGCTTGTCAACGGGCACGCCCTCGTGGGCCGTCCGCTCCCAGAGGACTTTGCCGGTGCGCTTGTCGAGCGCGTAGAGCACCCAGCGGTGGCGCGAGCGATCCGCAGAGGCGTCGCCGTCGCCGTAGAGGCCGGGGCGGAAGCTCGCCTTCGGGTCGCTGCTCACCGCGCTGGTGACGAAGACGCGCGCGCCCCAGACGACCGGGCTGGAGTGCGCGAGGCCGGGGATGGGCGTGCGCCAGAGGATGTTCTCGCCGGTCTTGCCGTCCCAGCGGTCGGGCAGGCCCTGGCCGTCGGCCACGCCCGCAGCCCGCGGGCCGCGGAAGGAGGGCCAGCTCCCCGCCGAGGTGTTCGGGTCGGGGCGCTTGGGCGGGCGCGCGGCGGCCGTCCTGGTGATGCGCCGCGCGGGCGCGGGCTCCGCCTCGCCGGGCGGCGACCAGGTGCTGCGGTCGAGGATCATCCGCCGCGGCTCGCAGTCGTCCGAGACGAGTGAGAAGCTGACCCGCCGGCCTTCGACGCGGACGCGGTAACGGCCGGGGCCGCCGCAGCCTTCGGGGCCGCCCCGTGTGGTCAGCTCGACCTCGTCGCCCCTGCCCTTCCAGTTGCCGCCCAGGGCGGGCCAGCGGTCGCCCTCCAGCGTGAACGTCCCGCCGGGGTCGAAGCGGGCGGTGAAGACGCCGAACGTCAGCGTGTGAGACGGGACGCGCGCCTCCGCCTGACGCCCGCGCGCCCGCGGGGCCGGGAAGACGACGGCGGCCGCCGCCAGCGCCAGCGCGAGGCCGAGCCTCTGAGAAGCCATTCTTTTCATACGCATCACCACCGAGAGAATGCTACCGAGGCGGCAGGTTGAATGAGTTGTTATGCGCGTGAGTTTAGAGGTCGTTCTCTGAGATAACGGATAGGCACCCCTCGACGGCCTCATAAAGGTTCCTGAGCAGCTCCTCGAACGTCTCGCCCTGGGTGGCGCAGCCGGGGATGGCGGGGACTTCCGCCCAGTAGCCTCCTTCTTCGGCTTCGTGGACTATGACTTTAAGCTTCATGCCCCGATTATACGTCCGGCCGCGGCAACAGGCGAGCATCTATTGAGTTCCGACGGCGTCGGACGAAAAACCGTCGCCGCCGCTGGCCCTCGGACGCCGACACCGGGGGGAGGCTTTTTCGCTCCGTAACTGTGTGGTACAACCTTGGGCCGAAGAGCGGCCGGCGGCCGAGGACGCGGGAGGCGAGACGGCGATGATCACCACCTTCGAGCAGCACGTCCTGCAGGAGCAGAAGCACTTCCCCGAGGCGACGGCCGAGTTCTCCTGGCTCGTCTCCGGCATCACGCTCGCGACGAAGATGATCGAGGCGCAGGTGCGGCGCGCGGGGCTGGCCGGCCTGCTCGGCTCCTGCGGCGCGACGAACGCGCAGGGCGAGGTGCAGCAGAAGCTCGACGTTTACGCCAACGAGGCCCTCATCCACTGCCTCTCCCTGCGCGACAGCATCGGCATCATCGCCAGCGAGGAGAACGAGGAGCCGATCGCGCTGCGCTACGAGTCGCCGGCGGCCAAGTACGCCATCGTCTTCGACCCGCTCGACGGCTCTTCGAACATAGACGTGGCCGTCACCATCGGCACGACCTTCGCCATCTTCCGCCGCCCCGAAGGCGGCCGCGCCGGCGACCCCTTACAGTGGGTGCTCCAGCCCGGCCGCCGGCAGGTCGCCGCCGGCTACGTCGTCTACGGCTCCTCGACCGTGCTCGTCTACAGCGCCGGCAACGGCGTCCACGGCTTCACACTCGACCCCGGCGTCGGCTCCTACATCCTGACGCACGAGGACATCCGCATCCCGGCGCGCGGCCGCTACTACTCGATCAACGAGTCGTACTGCGACCGCTGGCCCGAGCGCTACGCCAGATACCTGGGCCGGCTCAAGTCGGGCGAGGCGGGGCGCCGCTACTCGTCGCGCTTCGTCGGCTCGATGGTGGCCGACTTCCACCGGACGCTTTTGCGCGGCGGCGTCTTCATCTACCCGCCGAACACCGAGCACCCGGAGGGCCGCCTGCGCCTCCTCTACGAGGCCAACCCCGTCGCCTTCCTCGCCGAGCAGGCGGGCGGCGCGGCCAGCGACGGCGAGCGCCCGGTGCTCGACGTGCAGCCGCGCGACATCCACCAGCGGACGCCTCTCGTCGTCGGCGGCCGCGCCGAGATGGAAGAGTTCCAGCGGTGCCTCGAAGATGGCTGAGCCGCGCGCCGCGAGGTCGTAACGTGAAAGCACATCCGGGACGCGGGGCCCTGGCCCTGTGTTTGCTCCTTCTCTTACACCCCGGCCCCGCCCGCGGCGCGCAGACGCACGCCGCGGCGACGCTCCCCAAGTTCCCGCTCAGGCCGAGCGGGCTGGAGCTTGAGCGCAGGACGCAGGCCGGCTCGTTCTACGACGTGGTCGGGCGCAGGTCGGCGGCCTTCGGCTACGAGCACCGGGGGATGGAAGCCTGGGTTCACCCTTTGAAGATACTCGACGACTTCGAGCTTTCGTTCCGCGTCGAGGGCTACCCGCTGGAGTTCCGCGGCGCGGACACGCTCGTCGGCATCCGCGCCCGCCCCGAGGCGACCGTCTTCACCTACTCGCACGCGGCGTTCACCGTCCGCCAGACCGTCTTCGCGCCGGTGGACGAGCCGGGCGTCGTCATCCTGCTCGACGTGGACAGCGTCCTGCCCCTGACCGTCACGGCCTCGTTCCGGCCGAAGCTCAGGCTGGCGTGGCCGGCGGGCCTGATGACGGCCAACCTCGACTGGAACGAGAAGCAGCACGTCTACTACCTCGTCGAGGAGACGAAGCGCTTCGTCGGCGTCGTCGGCTCGCCGGCCGCCCGCGACCTCTCCGCGATGCCTTACCAGGAGGAGCCGCGCGACGTGCCCGCGCGCTTCGTCATCGAAGCGCCCGCGGGCGAGCTGAAGGCGGGCTACGTCCCCATCGTCATCGCCGGCAGCGTCGGCGGCCGCGAGGACGCGAAGGCCGCCTACGACCGCCTGCTCGGCTCGGCCCGCGAGCTTTACGAGAAGAACGTCGCCCACTACGAGCGCCTGCAGCGCGAGACCGTCGGCGTCACGACCCCCGACGAGAGGTTCAACGCGGCCTACGCGTGGGCGAAGGTCGGCGTGGACAAGGGACTGGCGACCAACCCGCTCCTCGGCACGGGGCTGGTCGCCGGCTTCCGCACCTCGGGCGAGAGCGAGCGCCCCGGCTTCGCTTGGTTCTTCGGGCGCGACGCGCTTTGGACGGCGCTCGCCGTCAACTCCTACGGCGACTTCGCCGTGACGCGCGCGGCCCTCGAATTCCTCAAAAAGTTCCAGCGCGCCGACGGCAAAATCCCGCACGAAATCTCCCAGAGCGCGAGCCTCATCCCCTGGTTCACGGACTACCCGTACCCCTGGGCCAGCGCCGACGCCACGCCGCTCTACGTCATCGTCCACGCCGACTACTGGCGCGCGACGGGCGACGAGGAGTTCCTCAAAGCCAACTGGGACTCCGTCGTCCGCGCCTACCGCTTCACCGAGGCGACCGACACGGACGGCAACGGCCTCGTCGAGAACACCAAGTTCGGCCACGGCTGGGTCGAGGGCGGGGCGCTCTACCCGCCGCACGAGGAGATTTACATGCAGGGCCTCTGGGTCGCGGCCTCGCGCGACATGGCCGAGATGGCCGAGGCCTTGAAGGACTCCGCACTCGCCGCCCGCGCCCGCGCCGCCGCCGAGCGGACGCGCGCCGCCGCCGAGCAGACCTTCTGGCTGGCCGAGCGCGGCTTCTACGCCTTCGCCACGAAGCTTCAGGCCGAGCCCGCCCCGACCGCCGAGCCCGGCCCGAACCGCGACGTGCGGCAGGCGCGCATGAACGAGCTCGCCCGCTCGCGCCTCTACGACGAGGACACGGTGCTGCCGGCCGTCCCGCTGTGGTTCGCCGCCCTCTCCGCGGAGCGCGCGCAGTCGGAGATAGACCACCTCGGCTCGGCCTCTCTGGCGACCGACTGGGGGCAGCGCATCATCTCCGCCGAGAGCAAATTGTACGACCCGCTCTCGTACCACTACGGCTCGGTGTGGCCGCTCTTCACGGGCTGGGCCAGCGTCGGCGCGTACCGCTACGGCCGCCCGCACGTCGGCCGCCAGGCGCTGATGGCGACGGCGCTGCTAACCTACACGAACGCGCTCGGCTACGTGACGGAGCTTCTGTCGGGCGACTTCAACGCGCCGTTCGGGCGCTCGTCGCACCACCAGGTCTGGTCGGAGGCGATGGTCATCACGCCGGCGCTGCGCGGCATGCTGGGGATTGAGGCGGGCGCGGGCGGGACGGCCCTGCGCTTCGCGCCGCAACTGCCGGCGCACTGGGACAGGGTCGAAGTGCGCGGCGTGGCGGCGGGCCGCGGCGCGCGCTACGACCTCTCCGTCTCCCGCGCCGCGGGGCGCACGACCTTGAGGGCCGCGCGGCGCGGCGGCGAAGCGGCGCAAGGTTCAGCCGCCACGCGGCTCACGCTCGCCCCGGCCTTCCCGCTCGACGCGCGCCTGCGCGCCGTCACCTCCGGCGGGCGCGACGTGCCGTTCGAGGTCAGGCGCCTCGGCGACGTGCAGGTCGCGGAGGCCCGCCTGGAGTTGCGCCAGCCGAGCGCCGAGGTCGTGTTCACTTACGACGAGGGGACGGACGTTTACGTCGAGCCCGCGCCGCTGCGGCCGGGCGCGCGCAGCGAGGGGCTGCTCGTCATACGCTCGCGCGCCGAGAGGGACACGCTCCGCCTCGTGCTCGAAGGGCGCGGCGGGCGCTCTTACGAGCTGCGCGTTCGCTCGAAGCGCGAGCTGGGCGATACGGAAGGCGTGACCGTCCGCCGCGAAGGGCGCGACGACGCGCGCCTCGCCGTCGCCTTCGAGGGCGACGCCGGCGGCTACGTCCGGCGCGAGCTAAACATCCCGCTGCGGCGCAACGGACAGGCCCGCCGCAGGTGAGAGTCGGGAGGCAACGGCATGACGAAGAAGACGCTGTTCAAAAAAACTTTCCCGCGCGCGGTCGCCGCCCTTTTGGCGACGGCGCTCATGCTCTCGGCCGCGCCCGCGCAGGAGCGCGCCACGCCCGCGCAGCTGGAGTCAGCCCGCAGCTACATCAGGCAGAGCTGGCGGACTCTGATGCGCTCGCACGCGCAGCTGGCGGCCGCCGCCGTAGACCCCAAGTTCCCCGTCCCCGAGGGCGGGCGCTGGCCCGTCTACGTCCCGCGCGGCGAGGACTTGCGGGAGGTCGAGCGGCGGCTGCGCGCGCAGATGAAGGCCGAGGACTTCGCGCGCGTCGAGCTGCGGCCGCTCCCCGAGGGCGGCGCCGAGGTGCGCGAGCACGGTCTGCTCTACCTGCCGCGCCCTTACGTCGTGCCGGGCGGGCGCTTCAACGAGATGTACGGCTGGGACAGCTACTTCATACAGGTCGGGCTGGTGCGCGACGGCGAGACCGGGCTGGCCCGCGACATGGTCGAAAACTTCCTCTACGAGATTGAGCACTACGGCAGCGTGCTGAACGCCAACCGCACCTACTACCTGACGCGCTCGCAGCCGCCGTTCCTGACGCAGATGATCCTCAACGTCTACCGCCGCACGGGCGACCGCGCGTGGCTGCGCCGCGCCTACCCTTCGGTCGAGAAGTACTACCGCTTCTGGAACGCGGGGCCGCACCTCGTCGCCGAGACGGGCCTCTCGCGCTACTACGACTTCGGCGAGGGGCCGGCCGCGGAGGTGCTCTCGGACGAGCGCGACGCGCGGGGGCGGACTCACTACGACCGGGTCAAGGAGTTCTACCGCACGCACGAGGTCAAGGACTACGACCTCACGCAGTATTACGACCGCGCGCGGGACGAGCTGACCCCGCTCTTCTACAAGGGCGACCGCTCGATGCGCGAGTCCGGCTTCGACCCCTCGAACCGCTTCGGCCCCTTCAACACCGACATCATCCACTACAACCCCGTCTGCCTGAACTCGCTCCTGTACCTGATGGAGACGGACGCGGCCGAGATCGCCTCGCTCGCGGGCCGGCCCCGGGAGGCGCGCGCGTGGAGGCGGCGGGCCGCGCGGCGCCGCGCGCAGATCAACCGCCTGATGTGGGACGAGCGCGACGGCCTCTACTACGACTACAACTTCGCGCGTCGCGAGGTCAGGCGCTACCCGTTCGTGACCACCTTCTACCCGCTCTGGGTCGGGGTCGCCACCCCGGCGCAGGCCGCGCGCGTCGCCGCGAACCTCCGCCTCTTCGAGAGGGCCGGGGGCCTGCAGACGAGCACCAACGAGTCGGGCAGCCAGTGGGACGCGCCCTTCGGCTGGGCGCCGATGCAGATGATCGCCGTCGAGGGCCTGCGCCGCTACGGCTACCGGCGGGAGGCCGACCGCGTCGCCGCCAACTTCCTCTCGACCGTGCTCAAGGAGTTCCTCCAGCACAACACCATCGTCGAGAAGTACGACGTGGTGCGGCGCGAGTCGGAGATCGCCGGCAGCATCCGCTTCGGCTACGACTACAACGTCATCGGCTTCGGCTGGACGAACGCCGCCTTCACCGAGCTTTACGCCGAGATGAGCCCGCGCGCGAGGGACGACGTGCTCGACCTCCGCGGGATCAAGCCCCCGACG
>DASZKF010000151.1:0-8942 GCA_035947355.1 Pyrinomonadaceae bacterium
CCCGCTCGACGAAGCCCTCGCCTGCTACGCGCGCGAGCGCGGCGACACCTTCCGCGCGCCCGCCCGACCGACCGAACTCGCCCGCCGCGGCTAAGGACAGAGCCGCGAGCGGTAGCGAGCGGGTAGCGCTCGCCTTCATTCACTACAGAGGCACGGTGCCGATTTTAGATTTGCGATTTTTGATTTTCGATGTGAAGACGAAGGCCGCGCCTCGCCACAATCGCAAATCTAAAATCGGCACCGTGCCTCTGTGGTAAAGTCCACACCCGCTCGCTACCGCTCGCGGCTCTGTTCAGTCGGCAACGTCCTAGCTCGAATGCTGAGAATGAAACTTTATCTACTCGCGGCGCTCGCGCTGTTACTCCAAACCTCGTCAGCGTCGGCGAGGCAGAGGGCTTTGGAGTCCGCGAGCGACTTGGGCGCGGCGGTCGAGGCCGGCTCCGTCGTGACGTACCTCGACCTGGTGAGGCTCGTCTTCCCCGTGGCCGACGGCGACGACCCGGCCGTCCTCACGCGCTCAGTCCCTCTGAGCCACGCCTACGGCGATTACAGCGGGAGGACTTTCAAAGGCGCGTTGGCCGTCAGCCACGTCGAGCGGGTCTTCATCAGAAGCGACGGCGAGCGCCTGGCGGTGCTGCTGATACACGCCTCGCCCGTCAACGAACCCGAGCGGACGGCGGCCGGGGCGGGCGCGGACGAGGCTTTCAACTGGGGCGGCATCTCGGTGCTGGCCGCCTACCGTCTGACGCCGGCCCCGCGCCTGCTCGGCACTCTGGAAGTGAAGGGCGACCGCGAGACTTCCCTCTGGGACGCGCACCCCGTGACCGCCCTGGGCGCGCGCGACAGCGGCGTCTGGTTCGTCAACTCGCACCACAACGCCGGCGAGGAGTTCCGCGACTACGCTTTGGCCGGTTACGTACGGGGCGGGCTGAGGCTGCTCGTCGCGCCGACGCCGACGCTCCACAGTTGGCGCGGCTGCCGCCGCGGCGTGACCGAGAGCGCGCGGGTCGAGACCGTGCGGGCGCGCGGCCGCGCGCGGCGCGACGTGGCGTTCGTCGTCACGGAAACCGTCGAACGCTTCGCGGCAGATTGCAGCAGCCGCGTCGGGCGCGCGCGCCGCCGAACGACCCGCCGCCTGTTCAGTTGGGACGCGCGGCGCGGCCTCTACGAAGAGCGCGGCGCGCGCAGGGACAGGCGCAGCACCACCTCGTCGCGGATCAGGTCGTCGGCGCGGCCCGCGTAGGTGATGCCGAAGTCTTTCCGGTTGATGGCGAACTCGGCGCGCACCGTGACGGCGTCGCGGGCCACGCTGATCGAGGCCGGGAAGGTGATGGACTTCCTCACGCCGCGCAGCTCGAGGTCGCCCGTGACGGTGTGCGTCGCGCCCCGCTCGCCGCCGGCCCTGATGCCGGTCGAGGTGAAGGTCGCCTTCGGGTGCCCGGCGACATCGAAGAAGTCCTCGGCCTTGAGGTGCTCGGCCAGGCCCTCCGAGTCGGTGGCGACCGAGGCCGTCTCGATCTCGACCTCGACGCGGCTCTGCTCGGGGCTTTCGCCGACGAGGTGTATCGCGCCTGAGAACTTCTCGAACCGGCCGCTCTCGCTGCCCGTCACCTTCGAGCCGGTGAAGGCGATCTGCGAGCCTTCGGGCGTGACGGGGATTCTCTCGCCGGCCCGCTCGCGCGGGGCCGCGCCGGGTGACGCGGCCGCGTTCGTCGTCGCCTTCGCCACGTCGGCCGCCGGGTTCGAACAGGCCGCCGACACGACGCACGCGGCGGCGAGCAGGAAGACGGTGGCGTAACGCATCATGGTTTTCCTTTCATCAGTCCGGTGAGCGGCCGGGCGGCGCTCACGGCTCGTAAATCCAGGCGCTCCGGTCGGCGTACATGGTGGCGCGGTTGCCGGCGAGGTAGCCGCCGGCGATGAGCACCCGGCCGCCGGGCAGCGGCGTCGCCGTCGAGTAGAAGCGCGTCTCGCCGAGGTCGCCCTCGACCAGGCCGAAGAGTCCGGTCGCCGGGTCGTAAATCTCCACGCGCGGGCCGCCGCCGGCGACCAGCACGCGCCCGCCTTCGAGCGGCACGACCGCGTCGCGTATCTTGTAGCGGGCCGTCGTCATGCTGCCCGTCGGCGTGAAGAGGCCCGTCGCCGGGTCGTAGACTTCGGCGGTCGCGAACCTCCCCGCCCACATGCGCGCGTCGGAGCCGCCGATGACGATCACCCTCCCGTCGGGCAGGAGCGTCGCCGAGTGCTTGTAACGAACCGCGTGCATCGAGCCGGTCGGGACGAACGCCCCGCGGGCCGGGTCGTAGAGTTCGGCGCTCGCGACCGGCCCCTCGCCGGGCTGTCCGCCGGCCGCGCCGCCCGTGATGAGGACGCGGCCGTCCGCGAGCAGCGTCGCCGCGTGGTCAGACCTCGGCGAGTTCATGTCGCCGATGGGGGTGAAGGCGTTGGCGGCAGGGTTGTAGATTTCGGCGCTCGAAAGCTTTCGGCCCGCTTCGTCCTGCCCGCCCGTGATGAGGACGCGCCCGTCCGGGAGCAGCGTGGCGCGGTGCGCGAGCCGCGCGGCCTGCATGTCAGGCGCGGGCGTGAAGGCGCGCGTGCTCGGGTCGTAGAGTTCGGCGCTCGGTAAGGCCCCGGTGTAGAAGGTGTCGTCGGAGCCGCCGGTGATTAAGACCCTGCCGTCGGCGAGCAGCGTCGCGGTGTGGCCGATGCGGCGCGCCGACATCGTGCCGACGGGCGTGAAGGCCCCGGAGGCCGGGTCGTAGAGTTCGGCGCTCGCGAGCGGCGACTCCATCCGCTCCAGCCCGCCCGTGATTAAAACTTGTCCGCCGGCGAGCGCCGTCGCCGCGTGCGCGAACCTCGCCTCGCGCATGAGGCCGGCGCTCACGACCTTCCCCGGCGCGGCGGGCGCGGAGGCGTAGTCGGCCCCGACGCTCGCCAGCTCGATTCTCTCGCGCCAGCGCAACATAGGGCCCTCTTCGACCCGCGGCGCCGCCTCGCACGTGACGCCTTCTGGCGGCGGCACGAGCGCCGCCAGCCGCCCGAAGACCCGCGCGCGCGCGTCACCCTTAGTGCGCGAAAGCAGGTGCCAGAGCGTCAAAGAATCTTTCGGCCGCGCCTCGGCCAGCACCACGCCGAGCGCCTGGTCACCCCCGCCCCGGAAATCGAAAGCGTCGAGCGCCTCGCGTAGCGCCTCTGAAGCGTCTTCCAGGAAGGGCGTGCCCGGCCCCGCGCCCGGCTTCGAGCGGCACATCGCGCCGGCCGGGACGAGCGACTCGCGCCCGTCGAGCACGAGCCCCACCCAGCCCGCCGTGACGTGCAACAGCCCGGCCCCCGCCTCATCAACTTCGAGCGTGTAGGCGCAGCCGTAATCAACCGCGACGGCCGAGGGCGTCTCGATGAAGAAGAGGCGGGGCGGGGCCGTGATGGCCGCGCGGACTCGTCCGCGCGCGAGCGTCAGGCGGTGCTCGCTCGGGCGCGCCTCCGAGAGGCCGACGCGCGTGCTGGCGTCAACCTCGACCTGCCCGATCGCGCCGACGCTAATGAGGGCGCGCGAGAACCTGTCGGTCTCAAGCCACTCGCCGACCCTCATCCGGCCCGCCTCTTCGAGCCGCCGCTCGCCCAAAGTCGGCGAGCCCGCGAGCCTCTTCACCTCCCACGCTCCGCGCGGGCCGCGCGCGTAGTACCAGGCCCCGGCCGCGAGCGCCACGAGCAGCAAGGCTGCGGCCGACGCCAGCACGGGCCGCCGCCCCCACGCGGGAGGCGCAGACGCCGACGGGGCCTGCCGCTTCAGCCGGAGGGGGAAGGCCGCCGGCGCGGCGTCGGGGAGGCGCAAGCTTGAGGCCAGGGCCGAGGCGCGGCGCAGCTCCTCGCACTCGGCGCGGCACGCGGCGCAGCCGTCCAGGTGCTCCTCGACCGCCCCGCGCCGGCGCGCGTCCAGCTCGCCGTCTATGTAGGGCGAGAGCAGGGGCCGGCAGTGGCCGAAGCCGAAGAGACTTTTCGCGCCTTCAAAACTCATAAGATGGCCCCTTCAGGTGCTCCAGCTTGCGGGCGAGGAGTTTGCGCGCGCGGTTGAGCCACGTGCCCACCGTGCCCGACGAGCAGCTCATGCGCTCGGCGATCTCCTCGTAGCTGAGTCCCTCCACGTCCTTCAGGAGCACGACCATCCGCAGCTCCGGCTTGAGGCTCAGGAGCGCCCTGTGAATCTGCCCCTGCACCTGCTGCTGAAAGACCTCGGCCTCGGCGCGGCCGCCGACGACCGCCGGGTGCCAGCCCTCGCCCGCCTCCCTCGACTGCCAGCGGCGCTCGTGGCGGCGGTAGTTGACGCAGTGGTTGACGGTCAGGCGGTAGAACCAGGTCGAGAAGCTGGCCTGCCCGCGGAACTGCCCGAGCCGCTGGTAGGCCCTGATGAAGACCTCCTGCGTCAGGTCCTCGGCCGCCTCGCGCCGGCCCGTCATGCCGTAGGCGATGCGGTAGGTGCGCGGGTAGTAACGCTCGTAGAGTCGCGCGAACGCCTCGCGCTGGTCGGCGAGCACGAACCGCACCAACTCTTCATCAGTCCTGTCCTCTCCGGTGGTGAAGGGCCTGGTCACGGCTTTCACTGATCTCTTAGACAGACTCCGCCGCGGGGTTCTTTCAAAATCTGCGAGCGCGAAGCCCCACGCGGAAGGATTGACCGCACGGGCAGGGAGACGACAGTTAAGACGGTGACCGCGCCCCCGTGGTTAATCCTCCCCGGCCGCGCGCCGGATGTTTTTACAATTAATTTGCACGGCCGGCTGTCTAACCGTCGTATGAACGTTGCCGACTCACACTTAAACCCTCGCGGCCCGCGCCCACGGAGGGGCGAAGAGCGATGACGCAAGAACGGACGACAGGGGACGAACCTTTCGCGCTCCCGCGCCGACGCTTCGTGCGTGACGCCGCGGCCGCCGCCACGGCCGCGTGCCTCTCGCCGGGGCTGCTGCTCGGCTGCCGCGCCGCGCCGGGCCGCGCGGACGCAGGGGGCGCGGACGCCATGGAGCAGGCCCTGGAGATGATGCGCGGGCTGGCCCCGCTCACGAACCACGGGCCGATGGCGGCCGAGGCGCTGGTCGCGCTCGGCCGGGCCGGGCAGGTCGTCGCCTGGGTCGAAGGCTACCGGCGGCGGTTCACGGACGCGGCCCCGCGTCCGCAGCGGGCGGTCACGCGCGAGAACTGGCGCGAGGCGCTCGGCGACGGCCGGCGCGTCGCGGACTGGACGGAGTTTTTCGAGCGCGAGCTGAAAGAGGCCGCGTGGACGCGAGTCATCGAGCAGTGGTCGGCGGCGCTCGCGCCGGGGCTCGCGGCCGCGGCCGCGCACGGCCTGATTCGCACGGCGCACGCGGCCCGCAGCCTCTCCGTCAGAGAGACGGCGCTGCGCCGGGGCGAGCTGGCCGCCGGCCTCGGCTATTGGGCCGCGTACTACCAGCCGCTGCCGGAAGCGACGGCCGCGCCGCCCGAGAGGCTGAGGCCGGCGCAGGCGCTCGGCCGCGTCCCCTTGCTCCCGGCCGAGAAGCGGCGCGGCGGCTCGATCATGAACGCGCTGCGCGGCCTCGAAGAGTTCGCGCCCTTCGCCGCGGCGGCCGACCTCGTCGGCGCGCCCGACGAGCCGGGCCGGTTCCTTTCGGAGCTGACCGAGACGTTCGCAGGCGCATACGTGGAGCGCGCCAACCGCCGCAACCGCATCGTCTTGCTCCACGCCGTCACGGGCACGGCCGCGCTGCGCTCGCTGCTGCCGCACCTTTCGCCGGAGACGGCGCGCAAGGTTCTGCGTTACGGCTGGCAGGTGGCCGCCGCGCTCTACTCCATCGCCGCGGGCGGCCCGGCCGACGGCGCGCCCGCGGGCGAGCAGCCCGGCCGCGAAGACTTGATTGACCGCGCCGTCGCCACCGAGGACGAGCACGCCATCAAGCTCACGGAGGCTTGCCTGCGCGAGCACGCGCTCAACCCCAGGCCCGTCTACCTGCGCGCGGCCCTCGACGCGGCGACGCAGCCGATGTTTTGACAACCCGCGCGCTTGAATCTGAAAGAAACGGCGCGCGCGGGTTGTCTAACGATTGCGTATCCGGAGACGCGCCGGTCGAGGCTGTCCCGAAACTGTCAGGTCAGAGAGTGATTGCGAGGTCTCAGAATGGTTGACGAGAAGCGCCGAAGGTTTCTTCGACAGACGGGCTGGGGGCTGGCCGCGGCGGGGGTCGGGGGCCTCGTCCTGAGGGCCGACGCGACGCCCACCCCGGAGGTGGTTAACGCGGGTGAGGGCGCCCGCGTCCTTTTTCAGACGGGCGCCGCCGCCGCTCCCTCGGCCGCGCAGGGCGAGCTGAAGAAGACGGCCGCGATGCCCTTCGGGCCGGCATACAAACAGGGCGCGCCGTTCCGCGCCAAGATCAGCCTGCCGTTCGAGCCGGGCACGCCGTTCGTCATGTCGGGCCGCGTCTGGGCCTTCGACACGAAGCGGCCGCTGGCGGGCGTGGTGCTCGACGTGTGGCACGTAGACCACCGGGGGAACTACTCGGCGGGCGACGACTTCAAAAACCGCGGCCGGCTCGTGACGAACGAGGCCGGCTTCTACGAGTTCGAGTCCGTCCGCCCCGTGCCCTACCAGCCCAACGCGGCCGGCTCGCCCGACTTCTGGCGGTGCGCGCACTTCCACCTGCTCGCGGCCTGCCCCGGCTACAAGCAGCTCGTCACCGAGATACACTTCCACGACGACCCGAAGCGCAAGACCGACCAGATGTTCCGCCCCGAGCTGGCCGTGATGCCGGAGCGGCGCGAGTCGGGCGGCAAGCACTTCGAGGCGGCCGTCTTCGACATCGTGCTGGAGCGCGAAGCCGGCGCGAAGTGAAAGGCAAGAGCGTGCACGTCTTCGTGCGAAGTCTTCACGGGCGGGCGACCCTCCCAATCTTCTTGCTCCTGCTCACGCTTGCGCCCGTCGCGCGCGCGCAGGAGGGCCGGAGCCTGTCGCTCGGCAGGGAGTTCACGCGGATGTTTTACGGCGGCCGCGTCGAAGGGCTTTGGGAGCGGATGTCGGAGGGCCAGCGCGCCGAGCAGGGCTCGGTCGAGAACCTCTCGCAGTTCAGGAAGACGGTCGAGGAGCTGGTCGGCGCGGAGGTCAGGGTCTTAGGCGAGGAGGTGGTCAGCGAGGCCGGGCGCGAGGTCTACGTCCGGCGCGTCAGGTACGAGAAGAGCGCGGAGCCTTTCGACCTCAAGTGGACGCTCGACGCCGAGGGGCGCATCGCCGATTTCAGCATCCGCCCGGCGCGTCCCGCCGCCGAGTTCAAGTACCGCACGAAGACCCGCCTGCGGCTGCCCTTCGGCGGCGACTGGTACGTAGCCTCCGGCGGGCGCACGCCCGAGCAGAACGCCAACCACCATTACGACTATCTCTCACGCTTCGACGCAGACTTCGTGCGCGTCGAGGACACGCGCTTCGACCGGGACAACAACCCTCCGCGCAACGAGGACTTCGCCGCCTTCGGCCGGCCCATCCTCGCGCCGGGCGCGGGGCGCGTGGCGGCGGTGCGCGACCGCGTTCCGGATAACGTGCCGGGTCAGATCAACCAGAACCCGCGCGAGCGGGCCGGCAACTTCGTCGTCATAGACCACGGCAACGGCGAGTACTCCCTGCTCGCGCACCTGAAGCGGGGCAGCGTCCGCGTCCGCGTCGGCGAGAGGGTGCGGGCCGGCCAGCAGGTCGGCGAGTGCGGCAACAGCGGCAACAGCAGCGGCCCGCACCTGCACTACGGCCTGCGCGGGTCGCCCGACCCCGACAAGGGCATGAGCCTGCCCGCGCAGTTCGCCGACTACTTCGCCGACGGGCGCAGGGTCGCGCGCGGCGAGCCGCTCCGCGGCCAGAAGATCAGAAGGCAGTTAAGAATTAAGAATTAAGAATTGATGTGGTTGCGAGACATGAATGTCGTTCCGCAAGCACGTTATTCTTAATTCTTAAT
Organism: Pyrinomonadaceae bacterium; assembly: GCA_035947355.1. Lineage (GTDB taxonomy): Bacteria > Acidobacteriota > Blastocatellia > Pyrinomonadales > Pyrinomonadaceae > QHXN01. Next base: position 7,965 of record DASZKF010000151.1, read on the forward strand.
TCTTAATTCTTAACTGCCTTCCGCCACCTTCAGCACGACCAGCGTGAGGTCGTCGTGCTGCTGCGCGCCGGCCGCTGCGAACTTCCGAGTAGGCCAGGCAGCTCGCGACGAGCAGCGCGAGCGGGCCGGAGACGGCGAGCGCGGCGGTCACGCGGCGCGGCCGCCCACGCCGCCCGCCGCCTCTCGCCCTGAGCCGCGGCAGCGCGATGCGGGGGAAGGCCCTCATGCGTGAGCGTCACTCGTAGCGCAGCGCGACCAGCGGGTCTACTTTCGTCGCGCGCCGCGCCGGCACGTAGCAGGCCGCGAGCGCGACGGCCGCGAGCAGGAGCGAGACGGCCGCGTAGGTCAGAGGGTCTGTGCCCGCCACGCCGTAGAGCAGGCTCGCCATCAGCCTCGTCAGGCCGAAGGCCGCCAGGACGCCGAGCCCGACGCCGACGAGCGTCAGCGTCATCCCCTGCCCGATGACCAGCTTCAGGATGTCGCGCGCCTCGGCGCCGAGCGCCATCCGGATGCCGATCTCGCGCGTGTGCTGCGTGACGAGGTAGGACATCACGCTGTAGATGCCGACGACCGCGAGCAGCGTCGCCAGGCCGGCGAAGATGCTCAGCAGCGTCATGTTGAGCCTGCGGTTCGAGATCGAAAGGTCTATGACCTCCTCCATCGTCCGCACGTTGTGGACGGGCTGGTTCGGGTCTACGCGCTGCACCTCGCGGCGGACGGCGTTCGCGAGCGCCGCCGGGTCGCCCGCGGCCGAGCGCGCGACCAGCGTCATCCCGTCCGCGCGCGTCGCCGTGTACGGGAAGAACAGCTCGGGCCGCGTCGGCTGCGTCAGCCCCGACTGCCTCACGTCGCCGACGACCCCGACGACCGTCCACCAGGAGTCGCCGCCCGTGCGGACGCGCTTGCCGAGCCCGCCCCCGGCGGGGAAGAACTCCCGCACGAGGGCCTGGTTGACGACGAGCGGGCGCGGGGGGGGCG
>DASZKF010000152.1:0-5004 GCA_035947355.1 Pyrinomonadaceae bacterium
GTGCCGGGAAAAGCGACCTGTCTTCCCCAGCACCCGGCACCCGGCACCCAAAACCCTTTCTTACCTTTTCAGCAACTCCGCCATCACGGCCTTCTGCGCGTGGAGGCGGTTCTCGGCCTCGTCGGTGACGACGGAGGCGGGCGAGTCGAGCACGTCGTCGGCGACGATGACGTTGCGGCGCACGGGGAGGCAGTGCATGAAGACGGCGGCGTCGGTTCGGCGCATTCTTTCGGCGGTAACCATCCAGCGGCCGCGGTGCGGGGCGCGCTCCGAGAGGTCTGCGGCCGCGTCGCCGTAAAACTTCTTAGCGCCCCAGCTCTTCGCGTAGACGACCTGCGCGCCGTCGAACGCGGCCTCGGCGCCGTGCGTGACACTGACGCGCGAGCCGGCCGCCGCGGCCTGGCGGTTGACCTCCGCCATCAACTCTTCGTCCAGCTCGTAACCAGGCGGGTGCGCGACGGTCAGGTCGTGGCCCATCTGCGCGGCGGCGAGCGCGAAGCTGTTGGGCACGGCCATCGGCAGAGGCTTCGGGTGCCAGGCCCAAGTCAGGAGCACACGCTTGCGGCCCGGCCCGTGCCGCTCTCTGATCGTCATCATGTCGGCGAGCGCCTGACACGGGTGGTGCATCGCCGACTCAAGGTTGACGAGCGGGACTTCCGAATGCCTGGCGAAGGCGGCGAGCACCGGGTCGCGCCGCTCCTCGTCCCAATCCCGCAGCGGGGCGAAGGTGCGCACGCCGACGAGCGCGCAGTAGCGGCCGAGCACGCGCACGAACTCGGCGACGTGCTCGGTCTTGTCGCCGTCCATCACCGCGCCCTCGCGGTGCTCCAGAGTCCAGCTCGTCCCGCCCGGCTCCAGGACGACCGCGTTCCCGCCCAGCTCGTAGACCCCGACCTGCATGGAGGCCCGCGTCCGCAGGGACGGGTTGAAGAAGACGAGCGCCGCCGAGCGCCCCGCGAAGGGCCGCGAAGCGTCCTCGCCGCGCTTGAAGCGCGCCGCCGCGTCGAGCAGATTTTCCAGCTCGTCGCGCGTCCAGTCGCCGGTTGTCAGAAAATGCCTGGTCATAACTGTAGGGGCGGGGCAAGTCCGCGGCCCGCCCTACGATCATTAAATTCAACGCCGGGTCTTTCGGACGACGGGCAGGGACGTGCCCCGCCCCTACGATTTCATCAGCGCCGCTAGCTCCCCGATGAAAAGGCCGGCCTCCTCGGTCGTCAAGCAGAGCGGCGGGAGCAGGCGGAGCACGCGCGGGTCGCTCGACGCGCCGGTGATGATGCGGCGTTCGAGCAGAGACTTTTGCACCCGCGCGGCGACTGGCTCGGCGAACTCGACGCCGAGCAGGAGGCCGAGTCCGCGGACGTTCGACACGTCGGGCACTTCCGACAGTTCGCCGCGCAGGTACTTCCCGACGGCGCGCGCGTTCTCAAGCATCCCGTCCTCTTCGATCGCTTCGAGCGTCGCGGCGACGGCCGCCGTCGCCAGCATCCCGCCGCCGAAGGTCGTGCCGAGGTCGTTCTCTTTAACCGCGGAGGCGACCTCCCCGGTCGTCAGGCACGCGCCGACCGGCACGCCGCTGCCCAGGGCCTTCGCCAGCGTCACGACGTCGGGCACGACGCCCGCGCCCGCCGCGCTCCCGGCGAAGAACCATTCGCCCGTGCGGCCGACCCCGGTCTGCACCTCGTCGTAGACGAGAAGCATCCCGCGCTCGTCGCACAGCCGGCGCAAGTCCCGGTAGAACTCCGGCGGGGCGGCGCGCACGCCGGCCATTGACTGAACGGGTTCGAGCATCACGGCCGCCACCGTCTCGTCGGCCAGCGCCGCGACCGACTCGACGGAGCCGAACTCGGCCGCGAGGTGCCCCGGCACGTTCGGCCTCCCCAGCTCGCGGTACCGGCCGAGGAAGGTCGCGCTGATCGAGTCGGCCGTGCGCCCGTGGAAGCCGCCGCCGAAGGTGATGACGCGCTCGCGCCCGGTCTTGAGACGCGCCATGCGCATCGCGTTCTCGTTGGCCTCGGTGCCGGAGTTGCAGAAAAAAGCCTTCGCCAGACCCGCAGGCGCGCACCCGACCAGCTTCTCCGCCGCCCGCGCCCGCACCTCCGAGTAGACGACGTTCGAGTAGAAGAGGAGCCTTTCCGCCTGCTCCTTAATCGCCGCCACCACGCGCGGGTGGCAGTGGCCGGTGGCGCAGACGGCGTGCCCGCCGTAGAGGTCGAGGTAGCGTTCGCCCTCCGCGGTCTCGACCCACGCGCCGCGCCCGCGCTCCGGCGCGAAGGCGAACTTCTTGTAGGTCGCGAGCTGGAACTGCTCCTCGCGCGCCGCCACGTCCTCGAATGACATCGTCGCCGTGTTCATCCTCAACCGGCCCTCGCCCCGTCGGGCATTTCGCGTTCGGGGACGGCCAGCGCGGGCGCGAGGCCGTCGGCGTAACCCAGGTCAAACAGCATCCCCTCGGAGACCTCGCCCGCCATCCGCCGCGGCGCGAGGTTGACGACGAAGAGCGCCTGCCGCCCTTCGATCTCGCGCGGGTTCGCGCGCTCGCGCTTCATCCCGGCGAGGACGTTGCGCCGGTGGTCGCCGAAGTTGACGACCAGCTTCAGGAGCTTGCCGGAGCCGGGCACCTCCTCGACGCGCTCGACGGTGCCGACGCGGATGTCGACGCGCTCCAGCACGTCCAAAGTGATCGCCGGCTTGACCGGGGCCGGCCTGAACTCACCCGCCTTCTCTTCGCTCATGGGTTCCCGCCGACGAGCATGAGCCCGGCCTTCTCGTCGAGGCCGAACATCAGATTCATGTTCTGCACGGCCTGGCCGGCCGCGCCCTTGACGAGGTTGTCGAGGGCCGCGAAGACCGCGACCTGCCGGGCTCGGGCGGCGAAGCCGATGTCGCAGAAGTTCGAAAGCTTCACCCAGTTGATGTCCGGCGACCCGGAGACTATCCGCACGAAGAACGAGCCGCGGTAAAACTCCTCGAAGAGCGCGCGCACTTCGGCCTCGCTGGTCTCGCGCTTCGCCTCGACGTAGACCGAGGCGAAGATGCCGCGCGAGACGGGCAGCGAGTGCGTCATGAACACCAGCTCGCTCGCCCAGTCGCCCGCGGCGCGCAGGGCCTGCTCGATTTCGGGCGCGTGCTGGTGCGCGAAGGGCTTGTAGGCGTAGAACGAGTTGGCGCGCTGCGGGTGGTGCGTGTTGGCGGCCGGCTTCGCGCCCGACCCCGACGAGCCGGTCTTGGCGTCCACCACGACGCGCCCCTCGACGAGCCCCGCGCGGACGAGCGGCGCGAGCGCCAGGAGCGTCGCCGTCGCGAAGCAGCCGGGGTTGCTGACGAGGCGCGCCCCGCGAATCGCCTCGCGGTTGACCTCCGTCAGACCGTAGACGAACTCGCGCTGCAACTCCATCGCCGTGTGCTCGCGCCCGTAGTGCTCGCGGAACTCCTCGGCGCTCGACAGGCGGAAGTCGCCCGAAAGGTCAATAACTTTGACGTTCGCCGGCAAGCGCGGCGCGACCTCCAAAGCCTGCCCGTGCGGCAGCGCGAGGAAGGCGCAGTCGAGGACGCTCAACGCGCCGAGGTCGTCCGGCGCGGCGACGAAACTCAAATCCGTCAGGCCGAGCAGGTTGCGGTGCACGTCCGCGACCCTTTTGCCCGCCTGCTCGTTGGCCGACACGAAGATGACCGCCGCCCGCGGGTGCAGGAGCAGGATGCGCAGAAGCTCCGCCCCGCCGTAGCCCGACCCGCCGAAAATCCCGACGCGAAGTTTCGAGTTGCGGGTTTCGAGTTTCGAGTTCGTGTTATCAAGTTGCGTGCTCACCCTCAGACCTCCGCCCCTGCCAGCACCGAGCCTGTTCCCTCAGACAAACTCGAAACTCGAAACCCGCAACTCGAAACCTTCTCGCTGATAAGCGAGAACAGCCTCGCGCCGTCGCGCTTGGCGTTGCCGGCCGGGACGCCGAACTCGCGCTCGATGAACTCCTCGCCCATCCGCGAGTCCGTGACGGAGCCGGCCACCAGCGCGACGCTCAGGCCCCGTCGCCGGAACAGCTCGACGCCGCCCCAGACGCCGACGTAGTCGGACGCGCAGAAGACGACGGCCGCAATCGCGCGGCGCAGCTCCGCGTCTTCGAAGACCGTCTCGACCGAGTAGCCGCCGAGGATGCCGTCGCCCAGCTCGATGACGACGAGGTCGGGCGCGGCCTCGTTCAAACGCGCGACGACGGCCTTCGCCACCGGAGCGAGGTCGCCGACGCCGACGGTCGAGGGCAGCCCGCAGTCGAGGAAGCTGGCGACGGCGACCGCGCCGTGGTCGGCCATGTTGTGCGTGTCACGCAAGGCTGCCACGCCCGAGAGCTTCCCGGCCGCCACCCGCAGGCCCGCGCGCGTCGCCTGCCGGATGATCTCCGCGGCCGCGAACGTCTTCCCGCTGTTCATGCACGCGCCGGCCACGACGACCAGCGGCGCGCACCCCTCGGGCAGCGTCGCGCGCGGCCGGAGCGCCCCGTCGGCGATGTTGCGCACGTTTTGACCTTCGTCGCAGACGAAGCCGACGACCTCGACCTCGATGGCGTCGCCCAGGCTCGAATGGTGGCCCGTGCAGCATCCGACGACCCCGCCCATGTTCAGGAGGTGCAGGCGGTCGCCCTCGGCGACCCACTCTGGCACGTCGCCGACGAAGCCCTTCAAAGCGCGCCGCGCGCCGAGAGCACCGACAAGCACGTCGCCCGGATTGATCTTGGCGAGGCGGCCGGAAGCCAGCTCCAACTGGTTGTAAGTCGCGCTGTCGGTCAGAGCGCGCACCGCCAGCGCGTCGCCCACGCGCCCGCGCCGCCGCCCGCCCACGACAGCCAGCGTCCTGCCCAGCCCCAGGCCCGACACCACCGACCCGACCTTGTCGGCCTCGACCACCTTCACGCTCAACGAATCATTCATGGCCTGCGTCTTCCTTTAAGTTTCGAGTTTCGAGTTTCGAGTTCTTCTTTCGAGCCTTGAATCCCGGCTCTCAGCGAGCCCGAA
>DASZKF010000153.1:0-2028 GCA_035947355.1 Pyrinomonadaceae bacterium
CGGCTCGGCGCGGGCGTCGCCGTCGGCGCGTGCGCCGTCATCGGGGCGCGGGCCGTCATCGGCGACCGCGTGCGCATCCACCCGAACGTGACCGTCTACGACGGCGTCGAGGTCGGAGACGACGCGGTCCTGCACTCCGGCGTCGCCCTGCGCGAGGGCACGCGGGTCGGGAGCCGGGTCGTCATCCACAACAACGCCGTCTTAGGCTCGGACGGCTTCGGCTACGCGAAGGACGAGGAGGGGCGCTGGCTGAAGATTCCGCAGACGGGGCGGGTCGTCGTCGAGGACGACGTGGAGATCGGCGCGGGCGCGACCCTGGACTGCGCCTCGGTCGGCGAGACGCGCATCCGGCGCGGCGTCAAGATAGACAACCTCGTACAGATCGGCCACTCGTGCACCGTCGGCGAGGACTCGCTCCTGTGCGCGCAGGTCGGGCTCGCCGGCAGCTCGCACGTCGGCCGCCGCGTCATCCTCGCCGGGCAGGTCGGGGTCGCCGGCCACCTCTCCGTCGGCGACGACTCCGTCATCACCGCCAAGAGCGCGACGAGCCACAACGTCCCCGCCGGCAAGATGCTTTCGGGCATCCCCGCCTTCGACAACCGCGAGTGGCTGCGCTCGACGGCCGCCTTCCGCCGCTTGGGCGAGATGCAGCGCACGCTGCGCTCGCTCGAACAGCGCCTCCGGGCCCTCGAAAAAAATCCTCAAGGGTGACGGGGGCGGCGCGCGATTTGCCGTCAGGCCCTCTGACCCTTTCGCGGGGCCTTTCCCGCGTTAACCTTTGGGGCTTCTCACCCAGGGGCTGCGGAATTCGCCGCGGCGGCCGGGAGAGGCCGGAGAGGCGGCCGGAAGTTTTCAGGCCGAAACGCCAGGCGAAGAGGGGTCAGGAGATTTTACTTGACAGGCGTCCCGGCCTTCGCCGATAATCGGTTTTGAAATTGGATTTCAATTTCAGACCACCCGAGATGTTGAAATTGGAGTCGAACGTGATGTTCTCCCGAGGAGTTGAACAAACGGCAATGCAGACCGGCACGACGGCGGCGCACGCCCTCCACCCCGCGCGCCCCGAACAGAAGGTGGAAGTCGTCTTCGAGGACGGCGAGCGCGTCGCGCTCCGCTACTCGACCTGGACGGAGGGTCTCGGCTGGTGCTGCCAGAAGACCATCCGCGTCGACGCCGAACAGCTCGACGAGCTGCACCGGGCGCTGACCGTCGCGCGCCACCGTCTCAGCCGCCGGCGCGCCGACAAAGGAGAGCCGCCGCGGCCCGCGCAGGTCATCCAACTGCCTTCGCTCTCGTAAATTCCCGCACGCGTAAAAACGCGGCGGCCCGTTATCCCCGACGGGCCGCCGCGTTTTCGATTCCCGACTCTCCCCTACCCCACCTGCCGGAGCGTGATCTTCTCGCGCGTGACGCTGGCCTTGCGCTCGTTCGTCAGCTTCTCGAACTCTTCGATGTGGCGCTGCTCCTGCGCGATACGCTCTTCGAGGAGGAAGCGCGTGCCCAGCTCCGCGTCCGTGCAGGACTTCCAGGCGGCGACGTAAGCCTCCATGGCCGTGCGCTCCAGCCCCAAGTCTTGGCGCAGCATCTCGGCCAGCTCGGTCGCCTGCATGATGTCGCCAGGCTCGACCGTCGGGATGCCGCCGAGCGCGACGATCTTGTCGCCGAGCAGCGCGGCGTGATCCTGCGACTCCTCGCTCATGTCGCGGAAGAACTTGCAGAAGACCTCGCGCTCCGGCCCCGTCACCAGGAAGCTGTGCTGGAGGTACTGAATGACGCCCGCCAACTCCAGGCTCAGCGCGCGGTTCAAGTTCTCGACTAACTCTGTGTTCGCCATCGCCGCCTCCGAAGGAAAAACTACTTGTCAGGGGGAATCCGAAAGACGAGCCGATAGTAGCCCGCGCCCTCCCGCCTGTCAAGCTTATTCGTTGACAGCAAAGGACTTAATAATGAATTTCAATTTCAGCTTCGACGGCCAAAGCGGAAGCCCGACCGTCAGGGAGGGCGTTGAGCTGGATGTACGCTCAACGC
>DASZKF010000154.1:0-2992 GCA_035947355.1 Pyrinomonadaceae bacterium
CCGCCTTCTGCCTTCTGCCTTCTGCCTTCTGCCCTTTGTCTTCGGCCTTCGTCATAAAAGAGAAACGGCCCGCCCCTCGCCGATCCCGCCGGGGCTGGCCGCCGCAGAACACTCGACCCGCCGACTTCAATCGCTCGCGCCGGCGCGGTGGTAGCTGCTGACGAGCCGCAGCAGCAGCAGGAGCGCGCCCGCGCAGACCGCCACGAGGATGAGCGCCAGCGCCCCGGAGCCGGCCCCGAAGCGCCCGCCGACGGCCTTCAAGACGATGCCCGCGCCCGCGCCGGCGTCGGCCGCCGTCCGGCCGGCGACGCCGAGCACGCCGCCGGCCCCGCGCGCCGCGCTGAGCAGAGGCCCGAAGGCCGCCGCGCCCAGGAGCAGGAGGGCCGAGGCCGCGAGCGCCGCGCAAATCTTCACGGCGCGGACGCGCTCGCGCGCGTCGCGCACGCCGCTCATGTCGGTCTGCGCCCGCGCCTTGACGGCGCGCGTGAAGTCGCGCGGGAGCGCGAGCGGCCTGGCGTAAGTCTCGTCGAAGGCGGCGTCGAGCAGGCAGAGCAGGCGCCGCTGTTCGAGGAGGGCCGAGGAGCAGGCGGCGCACCGGCCGGCGTGCTCGTCGAAGCCGGCGGCGGAGGCGGCGTCCAGCTCGTTGTCGAGGTAGGCGGCGACGAGCGCCGAGTGCGCGCAACCCTCTGCCAAGCCTGCCGCGACCGCGCCGTCCTTCATGCCGCCTCCGGCCCCCTCCTAGACGCTCGTGATGCCGCGCTCGACGAGGTGCGTGCGCATGGCCTCGCGGGCGCGGAAGATGCGGTTCTTGACGGTGCCGAGCGGGAGGCCCGTGACCTCGGCGATCTCGTCGTAGCTGAGGTCGTGCGCGTGCCGGAGCACGATCAGCTCGCGGTAGGCGGGCGGCAGCGCCTGCACGACCTCCTCGATTTCGGCGCGGCGCTCGCTGCGCTCGCTCAACTGCTCGGGCGTCGGGGCGCTGCTCGCCAGGGGCTTCTCGAAGGTGCGGCCGCCCTCGGCCTCGACCTCCAGGTCTTCCGTCCGGACGCCGCCCTGCCGGCGCAGGTGGTCAATGGCCGCGTTGTGCGCGATGCGGTAAATCCAGGTCGAGAACTTGAACTCGGGCCGGTAGCGCCCGAGCGACCCGTAGACCTTGATGAAGACCTCCTGGGTGAGGTCGAGCGCGGCGTCGTAGTCGCCGACCATGCGGTAGACGTAGGCCACGATGGGGCGCTGGTAGCGGCGCACCAGCTCCTCGAAGCCTTCCTCGCGGCCCGCGATGGCGCGCTCGACCAGCTCGCCGTCGGCGACGCCGCCGGCCTTCCTCAAAGACGCTGCCTGTGCAATCATGACGCCAAGATTCTACGTCCGGCCCCCCGCGAAAGTTTCAGCGGCAAAAAACAGTCTAAAGTCTGAAGTCTGGAGTCGGAAAACAGGTTCCTGGTTTTGACTCCAGACTTCAGACTTTAGACTTTAGACTGTTTTTTACGCCCAGGCGAGTGCGGCGAGGCCCGCCGGGGCGGCGATCTGCTCGAAGTCTATGCCGGCTTCGGGGAAGGAGAGGCGCACGTCGCCGGCGCGGACGGGGCGCGGCGGGACGGAGAGCGTCTCCTCGACGATGGCGGCGGCCTCATCCTCGCTCACGCCCGCGCCGGCGACGAGCAGCCGGCCGATGGTCTCGGGCGGCGGGCCGGGCGCGCCCGCGGCCTCGGGCGCGGCGTGGCGGTCGCGGTAGAAGAGGAGGAAGCGGTAGAGCTCGTCGGCGCGGTCTTCCGGGTCGCACAGGACGGCGCGGACGTAGAGCGGCTGGCCGGCGCGCAGGATGACGGCGGTGAAGCCGTCGCGGTGGCCGCTGACGAGCAAGGCGTCGTCGCCGGCGCGGCCCGCGTCGCGCATCAGCCACCAGGCCTCGCCCATGTGGCGCGGCAGGATCAGCCCGGCCTGCCAGCCCAGGCTGCCGAAGACCGACTCGTACTCGTCGAGCACCGAGAGCCGGACGGCGGTGACGAGGTAGCGCGAGCGGCCCTGCGCGTCGGCCGGCAGGCGTTCGCGCGAGACGCGCAGCTCGTCGGGCGGCGCGCCCAACGCGCGCTCGGTCTTCCAGCGCAGCATCTCTTCGCCCTCGTGGCGCGAGGCGGGCGCGGTCTCCATCGTCAGTATCGAGGTGCGGGTGGCCGCCTCGGGCAGGGCGGCCGACCAGCGGCGTCTTTTGCCGAGGCCGGTCGTCTCGGCCAGCTCGGCGAGCGCCGAGGCCAGCTCGGCCGGCTCCTCGACGTTCGGCTCGTCGAAGCTCGGGCGCACCAGCCCCTCGCGCAGCGGCAGGTAACCGGCGCGCCGCACGGCGAAGGCGTCGCGGCGGCGCTCCAACTGCACGACGCCGACGCCCTCGCCCGAGAGCCCGACGGCCGCCGGCGGCAGCCGCGGGGCGATGAGTCTGCTGAGGAGGTTCATAAGGGAGTAGATAGTAGTCAGTAGCCAGTAGCCAGTAGAAAAGACCTTCGGTGTCGAATCGTCAGCGGCCGTAAAAGAACCTATTGACTACTGTCTACTGTCTACTGTCTACTGCTTTCCCCCGTCACCACTCGCTGTAGCGGCGGGTGCCGGAGGAGTCTATGTCGTTCGAGGCGCTGCGGACGTTGATGACGCCCTGCGAGTTGTCGGTCGAGCCGGGGTCTTCGCCGAACTCGACCTGCCAGTCGCGCTGGTCGGTGATCGGGTCGATGGGGATTTCGTTGAGGTAGCCGGCCGTCACGAGGTCGTCGAGCGACTGCGGCATCTTGGCCTTGTCGGCGTAGTACTGATCAATCATCCGCCGCATCTGGAACAAGTCCTCGCGCAGCGTCGCCTCCTTGGCCGCCAGCACCGTCTTGTTGTACTGCGCCACCGCGATCATCGCCAGAATCACGAGAATCGAGATGACGATCATCAGCTCCAGCAGCGTGAAACCCTTCGACCGCTCGCGGTCGAAGTTTCGGGTTTCGGGTTTCGGGTT
>DASZKF010000155.1:0-4198 GCA_035947355.1 Pyrinomonadaceae bacterium
GATAAAAACAGTCTGGAGTCTGGAGTCAAAACAGTTCTTGCTTTTGACTTCAGACTCCAGACTCCAGACTGTTTTTAGACAGGCGTGCGCCGCCGTGTCGGCGCGTGTCCGGGGAGAGCGCGCTGGCGTGAGAGGGCCTGGGGGTTGGCGGCAGGTGCGGGCCTCAGCCGTCGGCGCCGCGGGAGGCGAGGAAGCACGAGCGGCAGAAGACGGGCCGGCCCTGCGAGGGGTAGAAGGGCACGGTCGTCTGCTGGCCGCACTGGGCGCACTGGACGGAGACCTCGATGCGCTGGCGGACGCCGGCGGCCTGCGCGGCGGCGATGGCCGCGAGCCGCTCGTTCTTGGCCTGCTTGCACGGCTTGCACCGCTTCGGCTCGTTCTTCAGGCCCTTGTCCTGGAAGAAGAGCTGCTCGCCGGCAGTCCAGATGAAGTCCTGGCCGCAGTCAACGCAGTGGATCGAGCGATCCTGGAACTCCAGTTCGCCCTGAGCCCAATCGGCGCTTGCCTCCGGCAACATTTCGGCTGTGTGAACCTGTGGCATGGTCGGCATTCCCCTGTGTCTGAACTCCCGGCGCGTGCAGGTGGGGGCGCGCGGGAGTTACCTGATCTCCGGCTTCGAAGGTGCGGTCAGCTTCTGATCGGCGTCGGGTAAGACGGTGCGTTCTCGCGAGGTCTGATGAGGGGGAAACGCCGCGCCACACGGCCTCGAAACGCGCCCCCCGCCCGTCCGTGACTGAGCACGGTATACATATCACAAAATTGTGTCAAGGGCGAAGAGAAAGTTTCCAGCCACTTCTTGACGGGGGCGCGCGGGCCGTGACAGCATCGCCGCCGCAAAAAAACAGTCTCAAGTCTAAAGTCTCAAGTCCGGAGTCAAAAGCAAGAACTCGTCTTTGACTTGAGACTTATAGACTCCAGACTCCAGACTTATTTGTAGGAGTTCGCATGAACGTTCTGGTCGTCGGGTCGGGGGGGAGGGAGCACGCGTTGTGCTGGGCGTTGAAGAGGGGCGGGGCGGTCTCGCGCCTGTTCTGCGCGCCGGGGAACGCCGGAATAGCGGAGGTCGCCGAGTGCGTGCCGGTCGGGGCGACGGACGTGCGCGGCCTGGCAGACTTCGCCGAGCGCGAGCGGGTCGAGCTGACCGTGGTCGGGGGCGAGGCGGCGCTCGCCGCCGGGCTGGCCGACGAGTTCGAAGGGCGGGGGCTGCGCGTCGCAGGCCCGCGGCGGGCGGCCGCACGGCTCGAATCGTCGAAGGCGTTCGCGAAGGAGTTCATGCTGCGGCACGGCGTCCCGACGGCGCGCCACCGCGTCGCGGCTTCGCCCGCGGAGGCGCGCGAGATTCTGCGCGGCGGCGAGTTCGGCGCGGCGGGCGCGGGCGTGGTCGTCAAGGCCGACGGGCTCGCGGCCGGCAAGGGCGTCGTCGTCGCGCGCACGCGCGAGGAGGCCGAGGCGGCCGTCGCCGAGATGATGGAGGGCGGGCGTGTCGGCAGCGAGGCCGCCGCGCGCGTCGTCATCGAAGAAGCCTTGACGGGGCCGGAGGCGTCGCTCCTCCTCTGGACGGACGGGAAGGATTTCGTGCTGATGCCGCCGGCCCGCGATCACAAGCGCGTCGGCGAGGGCGACACCGGCCCGAACACCGGCGGCATGGGCGCCGTCACCGCGGAAGGCTTGCTCGACGACGAGACGCTCGCGCGCGCCGTCCGCGAGGTCGTCGAGCCGACGCTTGAGGGCGCGCGCGCCGAAGGTCTCGACTTCCGGGGCGTCCTCTTCGTCGGTCTGATGCTCACGCCCGAAGGCCCCCGCGTCCTCGAATACAACGTCCGCTTCGGCGACCCCGAAGCGCAGGCCATCCTCGTCCGCCTCGAAAGTGATTTGACGGAAATCTTCGACGCAGTGGCGCGGGGTCGCCTCGGCGGGGTGAAGGTCGGTTGGGGCGCGGACGCCTCGGCCTGCGTCGTGCTCGCCGCGCCCGGCTACCCCGAGCGGCCGCAGACCGGGGCGACCATCGAAGGTCTCGAAGAGGCGGCGCGCGTCGAGGGCGTGCGCATCTTCCACGCCGGCACCGCCCGCGCCCCCGACGGCTCCCTCATCACGGCGGGCGGCCGCGTGCTCGGCCTCACCGCCACCGGCTCGACGCTCGAGCGCGCCCTCGCCCGCAGCTACGAGGCCGCCTCCCGCATCCGCTGGGAAGGGATGCATTACCGGCGAGACATAGGGAAATTCAGTAGACGGTAGACGGTAGTCAGTAGACAGCAGGTTCTTTAGCGGGCGCTGACGCCCACACCCGGAAGGTTCGCCAGAGACGGTTTTTCTACTGACTACTGACTACTGACTACTGTCTACTGTCCTCTGTTTTCTCCGCGCAGAAACCCTGTTATACTCGCGAACCGAGAGGGTTTTTGCCCGATCGGGGCCGTCTGAACCCGGCGGGTCGGTCGGACGTACAATGTTCGAACCGGCGCGGGCCGCAAGACTCTCGGGGCGCAAATTTGAGGGGCCGACTCGGCCGTCGGCCGGAGGGGTGAGAGAAGATGAGTGTCTGGGCGAGGCTGAAGCGTTCACTGCGCGCCATGTTCGGCGGCATCGTGGAGAGGACGGAAGACCCCGAGCTGATCCTGCAGCAGACGATCCGCGACATGCGCGACCGCGTCCCCGAACTGAACAACTCCGTCGCGCAGGTGATGGCGACCGAGCGGCTGCTCGCCAAGAGCAAGGAGCGTTTGGAGACGCAGGTCGTTGACCTCGACTCGAAAATCAAGGCCGCCATCAAGATGAACCGCGACGACATCGCCACGGCCTACATCGGGCAGCTCCAGCAGGCGCAGCTCGACCTCCAGAAGACCGGCCAGCAACTCGAACACGCCTCGCGCGCATCCGACCAGGCGCGCAAGGCCCGCGACAACTACATCCTCCAGATGCAGCGCCGCACGGCCGAGGCCATGCAGCTCATCAACCAGTCGAAGCAGGCCAAGCTCCAGGAGAGCCTCGCGCAGACGATGGCCTCGTTCCAGCTCGGCGACGACGCCACGACCTTCAACGAGATGCGCGAGAAGATCGACCGCCGCGCCGCCACGGCCGAGGCCAAGCTGCAGCTCGGCTCGTCGTCCGTGGACACGCAGATGCAGGAAATCGAGCGCGAGGCGATGGACATGCAGTTGCAGGACAAGCTGCTCGAATACAAGCGCGGGATGGGCCTCATCGGGGCGGGGCAGCAGGAGACGCCGGCGCTCCCGAGCGGCGAGCCGGGCGCGTGAGTGAGCGGGCGAGTTAAGTTAGTCGGTGGAGTCAGAGGGGCCGCGCCGATCCGAAGTAAGGCTTTATGGCGGACACTAAAAAGCTCAGTCTCGAATACGTCAAAGAGGCGGTGATGGAGCCGGTCAACTTCTGGGGGCTGGCCGGCTTCGCCGTCGCGGCCGCCTACCTCTGGGACCCGATCCCCCTGGCGGCGGCGCTCGTCGCCGAGGGCGCCTACCTCGCCACCGTGCCCGCCAGCAACATCTACCGCCGCCTCGTGGACGGCCGCAACCGCAAGCGGCTCGCCGAGCTGCGCGCCAAGCAGCGCGAGCGGCTGATAGACAGCTTCGACCCGCGCGAGCGCGAGGCCGTGCTCTACCTCCAGTGGCTCAAGAACAAGATTTTCGACAACTACGTCAAGTTCACCGGCGCGAAAGACCTGCCGACGAACATCCGCAGCCTCGAGCAGCGCTGGGAGGACTTCGTAGACCTCCTGGATGTCTACCGCCGCCGTAAACATCACCTGCGCTCGATCAACCGGCAGGCCGTGCAGAACCAATTGACGCAGGCCGAGCGCGCCGTCGAGACCGCGCCCGACGACCGCTCGCGCCGCATCCAGCAGGCCAACGTCGAAATCCTCCGCCGCCGGCTCGCGCAGTTCGCCGAGCTGGAGCGCTCGGTGAAACTCGTCGAGGGACAGCTCCAGTCCATCGAGAACTTCTTCGGACTGGTCAACGACCAGGTCGTCACGCTGCCGACGCCCGAGCGCGTCTCCTCGCTCGACTTCGAACAGCTCTCCGACTCCATCGCCATGACCAAGCAGATGCTCGAAGAGACCTCCGACGTGATGGGCGTCCTCGACAGCCACAACCGTGAGGTCGGCCACTTCGACCTGCTGCCTTCGAGCGGCTCGTCCGCCAAATAACAGAAGCCCGACCGTGAGGGAGGGCGCCGCCGGGTGCGT
>DASZKF010000156.1:0-7714 GCA_035947355.1 Pyrinomonadaceae bacterium
CGCCAAGGCCCACGAGGCGGGCATCGTCCACCGCGACCTCAAGCCGGAGAACCTCATCGTCAGCCGCGACGGCTACGCGAAGGTCCTGGACTTCGGCATCGCGAAGCTCGTCCCCCGCCTCTCGCAGACGGCCGCGGCCGACAGCGCGCAGAAGACCCTCACCCGCGTCGAGACGCAGTCCGGCACGATCATGGGGACGGTCAACTACATGTCGCCCGAGCAACTGCTCGGCCGGCGCGTAGACCGGCGCTGCGACGTCTTCGCCTTCGGCGTCGTCCTCTGCGAGATGCTGACGGGCTCGTGCCCCTTCGCCCGCGACAACCAGATTGATACGATGCACGCCATCCTCCACGAGGAGCCGCGGCTGCCCGACGCGCTCCGGTCGCAGCTGCCGCCCGGCGTCGCAGCCGTCCTGACGAAAGCACTGGACATCGCGCCCGAGCGCCGCTACCAGACCGTCGCGGAGCTGGCGGCGGAGCTGAAAGCCTTCCGCCGCGACCTCGAGCTTGGCCGGGCGACGCCCACCGAGAAGACCAGGACCCGCCTGGTCTTGAGGCGCGTCACGGCCGCGCCGCGCCCCGGCCGCGTGGACTACGAGAGGGAGCTGAACGAGGCGCAGTTCGAGGCGGTGACGACGACCGAAGGCCCGCTCCTCGTCGTCGCCGGGGCGGGCACGGGGAAGACGCGGACGCTCGTCTACCGCGTGGCGCGCCTCGTCGAGACGGGCGTGCGGCCCGAGTCCGTCCTGCTCTTGACCTTCACGCGGCGCGCGGCCGCCTCGATGCTCGCGCGCGCGGCCGGCCTGGCCGACTCGCGCTGCCAGCGCGTCTCGGGCGGCACCTTCCACAGCCTCGGGCACGGCGTCCTGCGGAGGTTCCCCGAGGCGGCCGGCGTCTCGCGCAACTTCACCGTGCTCGACCCGTCCGACACCGAAGACCTCATAGACCTGCTGCGGCGCCAGACGCGGCTCGACCGGGGCCGGCGCTTCCCGCGCAAGCGCACCATCTGCTCGGTCTTCAGCATGATGGTCAACAAGGTCGTCCCGCTCGAAGAGGTGCTCAGGCAGTCCTACCCGCACTTCCTCGACGAGCGCCCCGCGCTCCAGCAGTTGTACGACTCCTTCGAGGAATTCAAGCGCGCCCGCCACCTGCTCACCTACGACGACCTGCTCGTCCGCCTGCGCGAGGCCCTCGAAGGCTCGGCGGAGCTGTGCCGGCTGCTCTCCGAGCAGTACCGCTACATCATGGTGGACGAGTACCAGGACACCAACCGCCTCCAGGCGCGCATCGTGAGGCTGATGACGGCCGCCCACGACAACGTCGCGGTCGTCGGCGACGAGTGCCAGGCGATCTTCTCGTTCCGCGGCGCGAGCCACAGGAACATGCTGGAGTTCCCCGAACTCTTCCCCGCGGCGCGGGTCATCAAGCTCGAGGAGAACTTCCGCAGCACCCAGCCGATCCTCGACCTCGCCAACGCCATCATCGCCGAGGCGCGGGAGGGCTACGGCAAGCGCCTCTTCTCGCGCGTCGGAGGCGGCGAGCCGCCCGTCGCCGTCGCCGCGCGCGACGAGAACGAGCAGTCGCGCTTCGTCGCCGAGCGCATCTCGGAGCTGCGCGGAGAGGGCGTGCCGGCGGGCGAGATCGCCGTCCTGTTCCGCGCCAGCTCCCACTCCTTCGACCTGGAGATCGAGCTCGCCAAGCACGGCATCGCGTTCCGCAAGTACGGCGGCATCAAGTTCGCCGAATCCGCCCACGTCAAGGACGCGCTGGCCTTCCTGCGCGTCGTCTGTAACCCTTCCGACACGCTCTCGTGGTTCCGCGCCCTCAAACTGATTGACCACATCGGCGACGCGACGGTCAACCAGATACTCGAACACCTCGGCGTCGAGCGGAAAGAGTTCAGGGCCGCGAGGGCGAAGGAGGGCCTCTTCAAGAAGCTGCACCGCTTCCCGGCGCGGGCCGGCTACAAAGAGCAGTTGATCCGCCTGGCCCGCCTCCTCGGGTCTCTCGTCGAGACGAAATCGCCGGGCGCGCAGCTCTCCTCGGTGCTGCGCTTCTACCGGCCCATCCTGAAGGCCCGCTACGACGACCACCCGCGGCGGGGGCGCGACCTCGAACACCTGCAGGAGATCGCGAAGCGGTACAAAGCTTCGGCGGAGCTTCTAGCCGACGTGGCGCTCGACCCGTCGGACGCGGCGCAGCGCGACGCCCGCGGCGGCGGCTACGTGACGCTCTCGACCGTGCACTCGGCGAAGGGCCTGGAGTGGGACGCGCTCTTCGTCATCTGGATGACGGACGGCTGGTTCCCCTCGTCGCGCTCGCACGACGAGTTCGAAGACCTGGAGGAGGAGCGGCGGCTGCTCTACGTCGCCGCGACGAGGGCGAAGCGGCACCTCTACTTCGTCTCCCCGCTCGGCGCCTACCGCGGCCCGGACGGCGACTCCCTGCCGGCGGTCTCGCGCTTCCTGGAGTCCATCCCCGACACGGTCCTCCCGCGGGCCTCCCTGTCGGGGGGTGAGTGAGCTTCGGCGGCGGCAGGTGTCCGCGGCTGATACCAGTCGGCAGTGGCCCTGGCGTCGCTGAGCGCGACACCTTACTACAGGCTCTACACTAACTTCCTCGCCGGCGGCGGGCGCGCCGGCGACTTCTTCCCGCACGACGAATTCTACGACGGCGGCGTGCGTCAGGCGGTCTACGAGGTCGCGGGGCGCGCACGCGCGGGCGCGCGCGTCGCCGGCGAGACCCCAGACCTCTGCGCCTTTTACGCCCGCCGGGCGGGGCGGCCCGACCTGGCGTGTGTTTCGCTCTCCGACCCGGCAACCGTGAGCGCGCTCGGGGCCGGCGGCTTCGTGCTCTTGGCCCGCGGCCGGCGCTACTTCAGCAACGACGCCCTGTGGTCAGCCTTGCGCCGTTCGTGCTCGCCGGCCTCCCGCGTTTCGCTCGGAGGCGTGACGGCCATCGAAGTCTACGAGATGGATCAGGACTCTTTGCGCTGCCCCGCCGCCGGCTGAACCCCGCGCGGGCGAACCCGCGCGGCGCGGGTGGCATCGGATGTGCGCGCCTCTCCCTTCGAGGGCGGGTTGAAATCCCCCGCCGGGCTGTGAAAGACTGGTTCCCCATGAAGAGCATGAAATCGAAGCTGACCGCCGTCGCCGCCGCGCTCCTCTTCGCCTCGCCTTTGGCCCTCGCGCAGTCGGGCGCGACCCGCCCGCGCCGCGTCACGCCGTCGAACACCGTCCCGACCCCGACGCCCGCGGCTTCGACCGCCGACGCGGGCCGGCCCGCGGCCGCGGTCGCCGCGGGGGCCCCGGCCTCGACCGCCCGCGCCTTCTCACTCTTCCAGCAGAAGCAGTACGAGGCCGCGCTGCGCGAGGCGAAGCAGGTCGCCGCCGCCGACCCGAAGAACTCCGAGGCCTGGAAGCTCGCCGGCTTCGCCGAGCTCGAGCTGCAGCAGTACGAGCCGGCCGTCGCGGACTTGCAGCGCGCGCAGGAACTGCGCCGGGCCGAAGGCTCCGAGGACGTGAACATCGAGGGCGCGCTCATCCGCGCCTACGTCAGCCTTGAGCGGTACGAGCAGGCGCTGCCGCTCCTCGTCGCGGCGACCACGCGCGCGGGCGCGACGCCCGACCCGCGCATGCTCTACCTGCGCGGCCTCGCCGAGCTGCGGACGAACAAGGCCGCCGACGCCGAGCGCTCCTTCAACGCCGCCGTCAAGGCCGACCCGAAGAACGCGCCCGCGCTCCTCTACCTCGGCCAGCTCGCCTTCCGCCGCAACGACTTCACGGCGGCCATCAACATGCTCAACCGCGCGACCGCGGTGGACGCGAAGCTGGCCTCCGCCTGGGAGCTTCTGGCGCACTCCTACCTCCGGCGCGCGGCCGCCGCGGAGGGGCCGAAGGCCGAGGCCGACAACCTCGCCGCGGTGCGCGCCAGCGAGTCGCTCGTGCGGGTGCGCGACGACGAGGAGTCGGGCGCGCTCCTCGGCCAGTCACTCATCTTCGCCAACCAGTACGCGCGGGCCGCCGCCGCGCTCGAGCGCGCCGCCGCCAGGCCGGACGCCAAGGGCACGACCCTCTACCTGCTCGGCTTCGCGCACTCGCGCGCCAAGAACTTTCCGAAAGCCATCGCCGCCCTTGAGCGGGCCGCGGCCGCCACGCCCGACAACGCGGAGGTCTACCGCGAGCTGGGCTTCGCCGCCGAGTCCTCGAAGCAGTACGCGAAGGCGCTCGCCGCCTACGAGCGCGGCCTCCAGCTCGCCCCCGCCGACGAATACTTCAAAGAGTCGGCCGAGCGCGTCCGCCCGTTCGCGAAGTAAAAGAAAGGCAGTTATCAGTCGTCAGTCATCAGTCATCAGTTCTGTCTTTACTGACGACTGACGACTGATAACTGCTTTTTCGATTCACGGTTTACGATTCACGGCTTTATTTTTTCCTTGAACTTTGCCGCCCCCGGCGTTAGCATCCCGCCCATGAGAAACACGCTTTTCAGACGCACGCAGGCGCGGGGCGCAATCACGCTGGTCGCGGCCGTGGCGGCGGCGCTGCTGCTGGCCGAGCCGGCGGCGGCGGCGACCTGGAAGGGGATGGAGCCTTTCGTCTCGAAGCGGGCCGACGTCGAGCGCCAGCTCGGCACGCCCGTCTCCGACCGCATGTCGGAGGCCGGGACGCTCCAGTTCAAGGTGACGGGCGGGACGGTGACGGTCTTCTTCGTGACGCCGAAGTTCATCGCCGCCAAGCGGCTCTCGCCCGAGCTGGAAGGCACGGTCTTGCAGATCGTCCTCCAGCACGAGCGCGCCACCGACACGCCCGAGTCGCTCAACATCGTCAACAACTCGGACTTCGAGCGGCAGGCCAAGGGCAACACCGAGGTCTTCACCAACGCCAAGGAGGGGCTCATCTACACCTTCATAGAGAGCCGCCTCCGCACGACGCGCTACTTCTACTCCGCCCAGCAGTTCGCGCGCATCCAGAGAGGGAGATGACGTAAATCGTAAATCGTGAATCGTAAATCGCGGTCGAGCCTAGCTCACGCCGGATGGTCAGCCACGACCCGGCGAGGGCAAGACGATTCACGATTCACGATTCACGATTCACGATTTACGTCTCTTATGCTTTACCGCAGCCGACTCATCAGCGCGCTGGAGGAGCGGCGCGAGCACTTCGTCGCCTTCGACCGCGCGCTGCGCGACGAGGTGGGCGAGGCGGCCGCGGCCGTGCGGGCGCTCGCCGGGAAGACCTCGGCCGAGGTGAGGGCGGCGGCCGCGGGCGTCAGCTACCCTTCGGACGAGCTCGACCGCGCCGGCTCGGGCGTCGTCCCCTTCGGGGAGCGCTGGCGCTCGCACGAGGAGGCGCGGCGCTGGGCCGTCGCCCGACTCGCCGGCCGCGTCACCTTCGCCGCCGACGGCAGCCAGGTCTTCCCCGGCCGCGAGACCTCCGTCCCCGTCGCCGGCGTCCAGGTCGCCTCGTTCGAGAACCCGCACACGCCCGAGGGCCGCTACACCAAGGACGTACACTTCGAGGTCATCACGCCCGACGAGCTGACGGGCGGTGAACGCTCCTACGAAAGCCCCGACCAGATCGTCGGACTGCGCCGCTTCAAGCTAGAGGCGCGGGCCATCGGCGAGTTCATCAGGCGGCGCGAAGGCTGGCGCGACCGCGGCGAGCGCGCCCCCATCGCCTTCCTCGACGGCACGCTCCTCATCTCTTCGCGGCGCAAGGAGACGGAAGTTCTCTTCTTCAAGCATTACGCCGCGGCGCTCGCCGATCTCGTCCGCCTCTCGCGCGAGGCGGAGGTGCCTCTGGTCGGCTACGTGGATCACTCCTACGCGCCCGACCTCCGCGACCTGCTCGAAGCGCTCCACCCCGCAAGGCCCGAGTCGAAAATCTACGACGCGCAAATCCTGCGCGCGGCGACCGGCGCGGGCGGGCCGCTGCTCGCGGCCTGGGGCGACCGCACCGTCTTCTGGCACTGCCGGCGGCCGAACCTCGCCGAGAGCTTCTTCGACGAGCGGGGCGCGCCGCTCGTCGGCTTCGTCTACCTCCAGACGACCTCGGACGGCCACCCGGCGCGGCTCGAAATCCCGGCCTGGGTCTACGAGGCGGGGCTGCTCGAAGAGGTCGTCGACGCCGTCCGCGCCGAGTGCGTCGTCGGCAACGGCTACCCTTACGCCATCGAGACGGCCGACGAGGCGGCCGTGATGACGGCCCGCGACCGCGCGCAGTTCCTCCGCACCATGCAGGACTTCGCCGACGAGCACCGCTTCGACTTCCGCATCTCGCGCAAGGCCGCCAGCAAGGGCCGCCGCCGTTGAGCGGCCGGCGAAAATCTGTCATCATCGTCTCACTCCCCACGGGCCGGGCCGCGCCGGAGAGTTTCATGAGCTTCAGCACCATCGGCGGCAGCACAGAGAGCGGCGGGAACCTACCGCCCGGCCCGGCCCGCGCGTGCGCGGCGTGCGGCGCGGCGGCGCGGCGCGCGGGCGCGCGCTTCTGCGAGACGTGCGGGCGCCGCCTCGACGAAGACTACTTCCCGACCGAGTCCCTGCGGGCCTCCTACAGCTTCGAGCGCCGCCCCGCGCCGGGCCGCGAGCGCGAGGCGAGGACTGTCGCCCGCCCGGCGGCCGTGCGCGCGCGCCGGATGAGTGTCCAAGCCGAGAACCGCGCGGCGGCGACGGGTCTGGCCTTCGTCACCTACGCGCTCGTCCCCTACCTCGGAATCCTTTTCTGCCCCGGCGCGCTCGTGATGGGCGGACTCGGCCTCTGGCGCGCGAGCCGCTCCCCGCACGCCGCCAGCCGCCGCGCCGCCGCCCTCTGCGTCGCCCTCGGCCTCGTCGTCCTCTGCGTCCAACTCGTCCTCTGGTGGGTGCTCTACAAGGTGCCGGAGTGGACGCAAAATTTTTAAGTAGTCAGTAGACAGTAGTCAGTAGACAGTAGGTTCTTTTACGGCCGCTGACGCAGACACCCGGACGACTCGATACCGAAGGTCTTTCTACTGACTACTGTCTACTGACTACTGTCTACTTCCCATGTCCCGCATCGCCAAGATCGTCAAGTCGAATTCGCACGTGGACTACGTGGCGCGGGTGATTGACCGGCTCGACGCCGAGCGGCCGCCGGCGGCCGAGGACTACGGCTTCGCGCAGTTCGTGACCGCCCCCGTGGGCGAGGCCGAGGAGGTGGTCGGCGTCGTCTACACGACGATGCTCGCCAACCCCGAGTACGGCAACTACGGGCCGCGCCTCTCCTCGAACGCCGAGCTGGCCGTCCTCAGCCCCGACTACCTCAACGAGCAGGGCGTGCTGCTCGGAATCCTCCTGCTGGGCTGGCGCGAGCGCGCCGGCGCATCCTGGGCCGCGCGCCAGGGCGTGCCCCGCCGCGTCGTCCCCGTCGGCCAGGAGGTCTTCCGCATGGCCGACGGGGAGGTCTACGGCTTCCACGCGGGCGAGGGCGGCGCGCTCCGGCTCCACTACTTCTCGCAGGTGCTGGCGCACGCCGGCCCCTTCGCCGCGCCGCTCGTCGAGGCCGTGCTCGGGCAGTTGGAGCCGGCCTGCACGCCGCAGGAGCGCCAGCGCCTCTGCGTGCTCAAGAAATCTCTGGTCTGGCAACGCACGGTCGGCGGGGCGCGTCTCTAGGAAGGTTTCGAGTTGCGAGTTTCGGGTTTCGAGTTAAAAGACAACTAGCCACATGAGCACCTTGCCTCCTAACTCGAAACCCGAA
>DASZKF010000157.1:0-28901 GCA_035947355.1 Pyrinomonadaceae bacterium
GGCCGAAGCGTCTTTGCCGAAGATTTCGCGCACCGTGCGGGCGATGATGGGCGAGCGCGTCTGCCCGCCGACGAGCAGCACCTTGTCGATGTCCTTCGGCTGGAGCTTCGCGTCCCACAGCGCCTTCTGGCATGGCTCGACCGTCTTCTCGACGAGGTCGCTCACGAGGTTCTCGAATACTTCGCGCGTCAGGACCTTCGTGAAGTGCTTCGGCCCCGAGGCGTCGGCCGCGATGAAGGGGAGGTTGATGTTGGTCTCGTTGATGGAGGAGAGGTCGCACTTGGCGCGCTCGGCCGCCTCCTTGAGGCGCTGGAGCGCGAGGCGGTCGCCGCGCAGGTCGATCCCGGTCTCCTCGCGGAACTGCTCGACCATCCAGTTGATGATCCGCTCGTCGAAGTCCTCGCCGCCGAGGAAGGTGTTGCCCGAGGTGGAGAGGACTTCGTAGACGCCGTCGTTGATTTCGAGGATGGAGACGTCGAAGGTGCCGCCGCCGAGGTCGTAGACGGCGATGCGCTCGGAGCCCTCGCGGCCGAGGCCGTAGGCGAGCGCGGCGGCCGTCGGCTCGTTGATGATGCGCTCGACGCGCAGGCCGGCGATCTTGCCGGCGTCCTTGGTGGCCTGGCGCTGCGCGTCGTCGAAGTAAGCCGGGACGGTGATGATCGCGTCGGTGACGGACTCGCCGAGGAAGTCTTCGGCCGCGGCCTTGAGCCGCTGCAAGACGATGCCGGAAATCTCCTGCGGGCTGTAGACGCGCCCCTGCACCTGGATGCGCGCGTCGCCGTTGGCGGCCTGCGTGATTTCGAAGGGCGCGGTCTCGCGGGCGCGCGCGACCTCCTCCTCGTCGGACTTGCGGCCGATGAGGCGCTTGACGGCGTAGACGGTGTTGGCGGCGTTCGTCACGGCCTGGCGCTTGGCGATCTGCCCGACGAGGCGCTCGCCCTTGTCGGTGAAGCCGACGACCGTCGGCGTCGTGCGCCCGCCCTCCTTGTTCGGCACGATCTGCACGGCGCCGCCTTCGAGCACCGCCACGCAGCAGTTCGTCGTGCCCAGGTCTATTCCGACAACTTTGCCCATAGCTTTAAAAAGGTCTGGAGTCTAAAGTCCCAAGTCTCAAGTCTCAAGTCAAAGGCAGGTTTTTGACTCCGGACTTACGGGCTCCAGACTTGAGACTGTCTCCGTCACTGCTTTGCGACCTTGACCATCGCGGGGCGGAGGAGCTTGTCGCCGAGGCGGTAGCCGCGGCGCATCTCCTCCACCACCGTGTCGGCCTCGAACTCTTCCGTCTCCGCGGTGGCGACGGCCTCGTGGACGTGCGGGTCGAAGGGGTGGCCCACGGTGGGGACGACCTCGACGCCGAGCGATTCGAGCACGCCGCCGAGCTGCTTGCCGATCAGCTCGACGCCGCGCAGGAAGTGGCGGAACTCGGCCGACTCGCTCGCCTCCCGCGAGCGCTCGGTGTCGAGCGCCCGCTGGAGGTTGTCGAGCACGGGCAGGAGGCGGCCGACCACCTCGCCGAGCGCGTTGTTGTAGGTGTCCTTGCGCTCGCGCTCGGTGCGCTTGCGGAAGTTGTCGAAGTCGGCTTGCCGGCGCGCCAGCTTGTCGAGCAACTCCTGGCGCTCCTCGGTCGCCTTCTGCAGCTCGGCCTCGACGCGGCGCAGCTCCGCGCGCGTCGCCACCAGCTCGGCCATCAGAGGCCCCGCGGCCGGGCTGGCCTGCCGCGGCCCCTCGCCCGGCGCGCGGGCCGCGTCGTCGTACTCGGCCTTCGCCTCGTCGTCCGCGTGCGAGGGCGTCGTGTCCTGATCCTCGCGGCTGCGCGGCTGCTCCGAGTAGTCAATCGTGCCGGCCACGTCGGCGTCGTCGGCCCGGCCGCGCCCCTCCGGGGTGCCGTCCTCGCCGCCGCGGTTGATGCGGCGCGCCATCTCGCCGGCGTCCTCGTAGATCGAGGCCCGGCCCAACTCCTCGGGCGAGGGCGCGCTCTCGCCTCCCGCCTCGGGCGTCTCGCCCTCGTCGCCTTCGAAGCGCACGGGGATGCGGTTCGTCGGCCGCCTATCCTTGTCTGACATGTCCGTCTGGCTCATCCCTTCCGACCCTTGTTTCCCGACCCAGGGTTGTCCTGTCCGCCTCTCCGTTCAGGCCCGCCCGACCTCCTCGCGCAGCACGCGCTCGACGAGCCGCGCGATGTAGTTGACGACCGCGATGGTGCGGGCGTACTCGATGCGCATCGGCCCGACGACGCCGAGCGTGCCGGCGGCGCCGCCCGCGCCGAGCCGGTACGGCGCGGTGATGAGCGCGCACGACTGCATGGACGGGGCCGTGTGCTCGCGCCCGATGACGACGTGCACGTCGCCGAAGACCGGGTCGCGCGAGATGCACTCGTTGAGGATTTTGACGAGGCGCGACTTGGCCTCGAAGGTGCGGAACAGCTCGCGCAGCCGCTCCACGTCCGAGAAGTCGGGCTTCGCCAGGATGTTCGACGCGCCGTCTATGTAGACGTCGCCCGTCTCGGCCTCCTCTTCGCCGCCGACGCTGCGCTCGAAGAGCAGCACGGCGTTGCGGAGCAGCCGGTCGTAGAGCGCCTTCTCCTCGCGCATCATCGCGATGACCTCGGCGCGGATCGCCTGGAGGCTCTTGCCGCTGAACTCGGTGTTGAGGTAGCGCGCCGCCTGTTCGAGGTCGGCCTGCGTGAGCGGCTCGTCAACGCGGATGATCTTGTTCTGCACGACGTTCGACGCGAAGACGAGGACGACGAGGACGCGGCCGTCGGCGAGTTGAAGGAACTCGATGTGTTCGAGCGGGCGGTCGGCCACCGGCGGCGAGACGACGATTCCGACGTTCTCCGAGAGCTCCGAGAGCAGGTGCGAGACCTTCTCCATCAGGCGGCCGGGCTGGGCGGCCGCGTCGCCGCCGGCGAGCCCCAGCGTGCGGTCTATGGCCGACATGTCGGCCCGCGAGACGCGCGCGTCGCCGACCATGTGATCCACGTAGAAGCGGTAGCCCTTGTCGGTCGGCACCCGGCCCGCGGAGGTGTGCGGCTGCTCGACCAGCCCGTGCTCTTCCAGCTCGGCCATGACGTTGCGGATGGTGGCCGGGCTCCAGCCCGCCCCGCCCGCGAAGCGCTCGGCGATGGTGCGCGAGCCGACCGGCTCGCCCGTCCGCAGGTGCTCACGGATGATGGCCGAGAGCACGGCCTGCCCGCGCGCGTCGGGAGTCCAGTCGGCCTGCGTCGGAAATGTCGTGGCGCGAATTGCCATGTGCGAGAAAAGGCGTGCGGGGCTTCAGGGGAACGGGGCCGCGTGGCGTGCGCGCGGGGGCGCGCCGCCGCGATCTTAACATTGTTAACGGCCGCCGCCTCGCCCTGTCAAGTTTTTATTTACAGGTTCCGGGGCGGCCTCGGAATCCCCCGCACGGGCTCCGCCTTTTGAGTATAACGGAAGAGAAAAAAAGGGCCAAACCGGCGGCCCGGCCGCCCCCGCCTCGCCCCGGCCCCGCCCGCCGGACGGATAATCGCAAGATACTGCTGGCTTTACGCGCGCGCCTCAGCCTCGCCCTCACGCCGGCGGGCTTAAACTCTTGCAGGCGAAGGGATTGAGCCCGGGCGATTTTGGCACCCGGCGCGCCCGTCCGATCAGGTCAACTCCCATTTAGCGGCAGGCAAAAGGCTTAGCGGCGTGCCGGAAAGTCCCGTTTGACGGGCCTGCCGGAGGCCCCTTAATATCAAGGCCCCTGTCGTCGTCGTACCTCGTCTCCATCGCCGAGGCAGCGCCAACTCTTTCGTCCGCTTTCCGGCCCGAAAACGAGGCGAGATTTCGCGGGGGTGAGAAGCCAATGCCCGACTCCCAACCACCGCTCGGAACCCTTTTCGCCGAAGCCTTCCGGCAGCTCGCCCCCAAGCGCGCCGCCCCCGAGGTGGACGCGCGCTACTACCCTTACGCCGGACTCAACCACACCATCCGCGTCCGCTCGGGCCGCGTCTACGTCCGCCTGTCCGACATCTTCCGTGGCGCGCCGCCGGGCGTCCACCGCGCGCTCGCCTTCATCCTCGTCGCGAAACTGCTCCGCCGCAAGACGCCGCCCTTCTACGAGAAGGTCTACCGCGACTACGCCTACGCGCCCGAGGTGCTGCGCGCCTCCGACCTGGCGCGCCGCCGGCGCGGCCGCAAGCTGGTCTCGACGGCGCAGGGGCGCGTCTACGATCTCGGACGGATGTTCCGCCGTTTGAACCAGCGCTACTTCGACGGCGGGTTGGAGCAGCCGACCCTCACCTGGTCGCGCCGCCGCACGCGCACCATCCTCGGCCACCACGACGGCGCGCACGACACCATCGTCATCAGCAAGACGCTCGACAGCGAGGACGTGCCCGAGTGGTTCGTCGAGTACATCCTCTACCACGAGATGCTGCACATCAAACACCCGGCGCGCCTCATCAACGGCCGGCGCTACTACCACACCAAAGCCTTCCGCGCCGAGGAGCAGCGCTTCCCCTTCTACCGCGAGGCGCAGCAGTGGCTCGACCACATCGCGCTCCAGCGCCGGACGCTCCAGCGAGCGCGCGCCGCGTGAAGCTCGCCCTCCTGTAAAATTTTTTCGCCCCGAAAATTTCTTCGGAACTTCTCCGACCCCGTTTCGTTTATTCGCACAGGAAGGTGGGCTCCTCCGAGAAGAGCGGGCTGGCAGACGAGAAAGCACCAATCCCTCCGGTGCCTCTCGGTTGTCAGCCCGCTCTCGGTCTTCCGACCAGGTGTATTTTCGTCCGACCCTTCGTACCGAGGCGACCTTCTTGACTCGCCCCCGCGCGCGTGCTAGCTTCCGCACGGCTTCCACACGAAACATCTAACGTCTACCGGCAGGGATTCCCGTTAGGGAATTCATCCGCGGAGGAGTCGCATGGGCGAGACCGTCTTCAAGGGCGTCGAGATCGTCGGCACGTCCGACCAGAGCTTCAGCCACGCCATCGAGGTCGCCGTCAGGCGCGCGCGCCAGACCTTGCGCGAGCTTTCGTGGTTCGTCGTCGAGGAGATGCGCGGCGGGCTGCAAAAAGGCCGGCTCGAATACCAGGTGACGCTGCGCGTCTTCTTCAGGCTGGAGGGCGAAGCGGACGCGTCGTGCGACTCGACGTTCGTCTGAGCGCGCGCCTCCGCCGAGCCGCGGGCCGTGCCCCCGCCCCGGTTTTGTCGCCGCTGGACAAAGCGCGCCGCCGCTCGCTAGACTACGCAGTTTGCGAAGGGCGGCCGGGCGCTCACTGTGCGTACGCGCGCCCGACGCCCGCGCCGCTCGGGCGGCGGAATCTTACTGAGACGGAGCTGGATTTTTTCATGGCAATACCCGCGACCCAAATCCGGAAGGGCATGGTCATCGTCTTCGAGGGCGAGCCGTGCAAGGTGCTCGACGCGCGCCACCACACGCCCGGCAACCTCCGCGCGATGATGCAGACGAAGCTGCGCAACCTGCGCACGGGCAGTTCGTTCGAGCACCGCTTCCGCTCGGCCGACACGGTCGAGCGCGCCGTCCTCGAACAGCACGAGATGGAGTACCTCTACTCCGACGGCACGCACCACCACTTCATGAACACGGAGAACTACGAGCAGACGGCCCTCTCGGACGACGACCTCGGCGACATGGCGCAGTGGCTCACGCCCGGCATGCGCATCCAGGCCGAGTTCTACGAGGGCGCGCCCATCGGCATAGACCTCCCGCCCTCGATGATCCTGACCGTGACGAGCACCGAGCCGACCGTCAAGGGCGCGACCGTCTCGAACGTCAACAAGCCCGCCGTCCTCGAGAACGGCGTCACCATCTCCGTCCCGCCCTTCATCAACGAGGGCGACCGCATCCGCGTCGCCCCGTCCGAAGGGCGCTACATCGAACGCGCGAAATAACTTCAAGTTTCGAGTTTCGAGTTTCGAGTTTCGAGTTCGGACGGCGCACATAGCGCCTTTCAGTTCACGTAGAACGAACTCGAAACTCGAAACCCGCAACTCGAAACTCATGTATTTCCTCTACAGCCTCCTCCTCGGCCTCGGCGTGCTGGCGCTTTTGCCGCGGTTCGCGCTCGACGCGCTGCGGCACGGCAAGTACGCGGCGGGGCTGGCCGAGCGCGCCGGGCGGGTGCCGCGGTTCGACGCCGGGGGCCGGCCCGTCCTGTGGCTCCACTGCGTCTCGGTCGGCGAGGCGCAGGCGGCGAGGCCGCTCTTCGACGCGCTGCTCAAGGAGTTCCCGCGCCACGCCGTCGTCGTCTCGACCACGACGCTGACGGGGCAGCGCGTCGCGCGCGAGGCGTTCGGCTCGCGCGCCGCGCTCGTCTTCTACTTCCCTTTCGACTGGGCCTGGAGCGTGCGGCGGGCGCTCGGGGCCGTCGCCCCCTCGGCCGTGCTCTTGATGGAGACCGAGCTGTGGCCGCGCTTCATGCGCGAGTGCCGGCGGCGCGCCGTGCCGGTCGCCCTCGTCAACGGCCGCGTCTCCGAGAAGTCCTTCCGCCGCTACCGCCTCATCAGGTTCTTCATCCGGCGGGTCGTCGGCGACCTCTCGCTGGCCGTCGCCCAGACCGAGGCGGACGCCGCGCGCCTCGTCGCGCTCGGCCTCGCGCCCGAACGGGTCAGGGTCTCCGGCAACGTCAAGTTCGACATCGCGGGCGCTGGCCCGCGCCCTCTGACCGAAGAGCTGCGGCGCAGGTTCGGCTTCGACGGCCGGCGCCCGCTCGTCCTGGCCGCCAGCACGCACGCGCCCGAGGAGCGCGTCCTGCTCGCCGCGCTCCGGAGTCTTTACGAGGCGGGCCGGCCGGAGCGCCCGCGCCTCCTCGTCGCGCCGCGCCACCCCGAGAGGTTCGCGGAGGCGGCCGCGCTGCTCGAAGCGTCGGGCCTCAGCTGGGCGCGCCGCACCGCGCCGCCGCGCGAGTCGGACGCGGCGTGCGACGCCGTCCTGCTCGACAGCATCGGCGAGCTGCGCGCGGCCTACCCGCTGGCCGAGATCGTCTTCGTCGGCGGCAGCATCGCCCGCGTCGGCGGCCACAACGTCCTTGAGCCGGCGCTCGACGCGCGCTGCGTCGTCACCGGCCCGCACACCTTCAACTTCAAGCAGATCGTCCGCGCCTTCGCCGAACAGGGCGCGCTCGTCCAACTCCCGGAGGCGGACGGCGACGAGGCCGCGGCCGAGTCGCTCGCGCGCGCGCTCTCGGATTTACTCGCCGACGGGCCGCGGCGGCGGCGAATCGGCGAGCGCGCCCGCGCCCTCCTCGAAGAAAACCGCGGCGCGACCGCGCGCACCGTCGAGATGCTCGCCCCGATCATTCAACAGAGGTCGGAGGTTAGAGGTCAGAGGTCAGTGAGAAATCGTCTCTCACTGACCTCCGACCTCTGACCCCTGACTTCTGCTTTTTATGTCGCTCGCTTTAGCCCCGCTCGCCGCCGTGTACGGCGCGGCCGTGCGCGCGCGCCTGGCGTTGTACCGCGCGGGCGCGCTCGCCGCGCGGCGGGTCGGCGCGCCCGTCGTCAGCGTCGGCAACCTGACGACGGGCGGGACGGGTAAGACGCCGCTGGTCGGTTGGCTGGCGCGCGCGCTGGCCGGCGAGGGGCGGCGCGTCTGCGTGCTGACGCGCGGGTACGGGCGGGCCGACGAGCGGAGGCGGGTCGTCGTCTCGGACGGCGGCCGCCTCCTCGCCGACGCGCGCGAGGGCGGCGACGAGCCGCGGCTGCTGGCCGAGCAACTGCTCGGCGCGGCGGCGGTCGTCAGCGACGCCGACCGCGTCTCGGCGGCGCGCTGGGCGCGCGAAGTCCTGGGGTCGGACGCCTTCGTCCTCGACGACGGCTTCCAACACCTGCGCATCGCGCGCGACCTCGACGTGGTGACGCTCGACGCGACGGACCCCTGGGGCGGCGGCCGCCTCCTGCCCGCCGGCCGCCTGCGCGAGCCGCGCGCGGGCCTCGGCCGCGCCGGCTGCGTCGTCATCACGCGCGCCGACCTCGCGGCCGACCTCGAAGAACTCCGCGCCGAGGCCGCGAGCCTGAGCGGAGGGCGCGCCGCCGTCCTCGCTTCACGCTTCAGGACTCGCGACGCGCAGCCGCTCGCCGCGGCCGAGCATGAGGGTCGTTCTGTACCGCAGCCCGCCGCTGCCTTCTGCGCCGTCGGCAACCCGCGCGCCTTCTTCGCGCACCTGCGCGGCGACGGCCACGAACTGGCCTACACGCGCGCCTTCGCAGACCACCACGTCTACAGACAGGCAGACCTCGACGGCCTCGCGCGCGCGGCCGCGGCCCGCGGGGCGCGGTCGCTTCTGACGACGGCGAAAGACGCCGTCAAGCTCCGCGCGCTGTCTTTCCCGCTTCCCTGTTATGTCGTTGATGTCGAGTTGGAGATTGAGGGTGAAGACGTTCTGTCGCGGTTAGTGCGCGAAGCTATTGGGAAGTATCCCACGGGTGGTCGTTGATAAAGTCGGATGGACGAACCCGTGGCCTATCGTCTTGGCGAGTCGGTAGGTTGCGCGCCGGGGTCGGCGTCCGGCTTGGGCTTGGGCGGGGGCGGAGGCTCCCCGGTCGGGACGGTGACGTTTGGCACCGGGGTCGCCCTCCGGCGCGGCGTCGGCTCCGGCTCCGGCTCCGGCTCTTCTTCTTCTTCGACCTCTTCACCCTCTTCGGGCGTCGGCTCCTCGCGCGGACGCTCGTTGGCTTTCTCGCCGCCCTCGCGGGCCTGCGGCGAAGGCGAGGGCGAAGCCTGCGTCTGGAACGAGCCGGGGTCGGCGGTCGTCGGCGGCGCGCCGCCGGGTTCGCCGCTCGACTTGGGCGTCGGGGTGGCGGCCGGCGCGAGGTTGCTCTCGGCCTTCCCCGTCGGCGGCGCGACGGGCTGCGCCGGCTGGCTGTTCGGGTCGGCGTTGAGCGGCGGCCCCGTCGGCTCGCCTCTCGCGCCGAGCCGCTGGTAGGCGAAGAAGACCGCGAAGAGGACGGCGAGCCCGGCGATGGCCGGCAGCGCGATGCGCCACGGGTTGAAGTCGGCGACGGGGACGGGCGCGACCGGCGGCGGCAGCTCTTCGGCCGTCGGTCTTACGGCTCCGGCGCTGACGACGGTCGCCTCGTCGTCGTCGGCGACGGCTGTCGTGCGCGGCGGCTCGTTCGGCGAGGTCGGGACGACGATGCGGTCGGTGTCGGCGACGGCCGCGGCGGCCGCCGTCGCGGCCGGCTCTTCGGCGGCGAGCGCGAGCGCCTCGGGCAGCTCCGTGGCGCGCTGGAAGCGATCCTCGGGCCGCTTGGCGAGAGCGCGCGCGACGACGCGGCCGACGCCGGCCGGCAGGTCGGGCCGCTCCTCGAGGATGGAGGGCGGCGGCTCCTGGATGTGCTTCATCATGATGGCCGTCGGCGACTCGCCCGTGAAGGGGACGTGGCCGGCGAGCATCTCGTAGAGGATCACGCCGAAGCTGTAGATGTCCGAGCGCTGGTCTATGTCGGCCGCCTGCCCGCACTGCTCCGGCGACATGTACTGCGGGGTGCCGATGATGAGGTTGGGCGCGGTCAGCCCGGGGTCGGTCTTGCCGGTCTCCTCCTGGACTTTGGCGATTCCGAAGTCGAGCACCTTGGCCCAGTCGCCGCCGCTCGTCTCCTCGAGCATGATGTTGTCGCTCTTGAGGTCGCGGTGGACGACGCCCTGTTCGTGCGCGGCCTCGAGCGCGCCGCCGACCTGCCGGACGATCTCGGCGACGCGCTCTAAGGACATCGGCCCCTCCGAGCGGATGATGTCCTTGAGGGTGCGCCCCCGGAGGTACTCCATGACGAGGTAGACGACGCCCTGCTCGGACTCGCCGAAGTCCGTGACGACGATGGCGTGCGGGTGCGAGATGCGGGAGGCGGCGCGGGCCTCGCGGGTGAAGCGGGCGACGATCTTCTCGTCGGCGGCGAGTGCCGGGTGGAGCACCTTGACGGCGACGGTCTTCTCCATCAGGACGTGGGTGGCGCGGTAGACGCACCCCATCCCGCCCTCGTCAATCTTCTCGTCTATGCGGTACTTGCCGGCGAGCACCTGCCCGACGAGGGGGTCGTCGTCGCCGCCGGACTTCTTGAGCACCGCGCCGTCCGCGGGGCACAGCGTGCTGGCGTCACCGAACTCCCTACCGCATGCCGGGCACGTTTTCATCAGCCGGGTTTCCGCCTCGCCTTCGCCGTCTTATTCAGGATAAGTCTGAGCGTATCACACCGCTTTCTAAACACGCAATACGCACCCATTTCCGCCGCGCCCGCTCGCGACTGCCCGCCGGACGTTTTACAACTAGCAGACAACTTGCTAAGCGGAGATCGCGTTCTCCCCGTCGGACAAGAGGTCAACCGCGAGTCAGCTTGAATCTCGACGCCGGTCTCGGACGTAGTACATTCGCACGACGAAACTCCGCGGAGGTGGAAGAAACATGAACCGGCTCTTACTTCTCTTGCTGATAGTCGCGTCTCCCTCCGCGGCGGCGGGGCAGGCGCGGCCGAAAGGCGTCCTGCTCGAAGACCTCACCTGGGTCGAGGCGGAGAAGGTTCTCAGGGAGGAGACCGTCGTGGTCATCCCGCTCGGGGCGGCGGCTAAGGAGCACGGCCCGCACCTCAAGCTCAAGAACGACTGGCTCATCGCCGAGTACCTGAAGAGGCGCGTGCTGGAGCGCTCGGACGTGGTCGTCGCGCCGACCGTCAACTACCACTTCTACCCGGCCTTCCTGGAGTACCCCGGCTCCACCTCTCTGCGGCTGGAGACGGCGCGCGACCTCATCGTAGACGTCTGCCGGAGCCTGGCCCGCTACGGCCCGCGCCGCTTCTACGTGCTGAACACGGGCGTCTCCACCCTGCGGGCCTTGAAGCCCGCCGCCGAGGCGCTCGCGCAGGACGGGCTTCTGCTCGCCTACACCGACTTCCTCAAAATCACAGGCCCGGTCGAGAAGGCGATAGGCCGGCAGGAGGGCGGCACGCACGCCGACGAGATCGAGACCTCGATCATGCTCTACATCGCCGCCGAGACGGTGGACATGAAGAAGGCGGCGAAAGATTACCACCCGAGCGCCGAGCGCGGGTTCACGCGCGACCCGAAGGGCAAGGGGATATATTCGCCGACGGGGATTTTCGGCGACGCCACGCTCGCCACCAGGGCGAAGGGCGAGAAGATAACGAAAGCCCTGGTCGAAGGCGTGCTCAAAGAGATCGAAGACCTCCGCCGTACTCCCGCACCTCAAGGCGCGCCGCGGCCGCGGTAACTTCCCTTTTGCCCTTTTCCGACTCATTGAGTACGCTCTCACGGCTATCCCATCCTGGAGAAACGGGCCGTCTGACTTTGGGTAGAGAGCATCTGGTCGTGGTCGGGGGCGTCGCGGCGGGGCTGGCCGCGGCGATGGAGGCGCGGCGCAGGTCGCCGGGGTTGAGCGTCACCGTGCTCGAACGCACCGGCGACGTTTCCTACGGCGCGTGCGGGCTGCCTTACGTCGTCGGCGGCCGCATCGCCTCGCTCGAAAGGCTCTTTGTGCACACGCCGGAATACTTCCGCGAGAGGCACGGCATAAACGTGAGGCTGCGCGCCGAGGCGCTGGAAATCCTCCCGGCGAAGTTCGCCCTGCGCTACGCCGAAGGCGGCGAGGAGCGCGAGCTGTCCTACACCTCGCTCGTCCTCGCCACGGGCGCGACCGCCGTCTGCCCGGAGATGCCGGGCCGAGACCTCGAAGGGGTCTTCACGCTGCGCCACCTGCGCGACGGCCGCCGGCTCCTGCGCTTCATGGAGGAGGCGCGGCCCCGCGCGGCCGTCGTCGTCGGGGCCGGCTACATCGGGCTTGAGATGGCCGAGGCGTTCCGCGAACGCGGCCTGCAAACGACGCTCGTCGAGTCGTCCGAAGAGGTGATGGGCGCGCTCGGCGGTCGCGCCCGCGGGCTCGTGGCCGACGAGCTGCGCGCGAACGGCGTCGAGGTCGTCTTCGGCGAGCGGGCCGAAGGGTTCGAGGGCGCGGGCGGTCGCGTCGCGCGCGTCTTGACCGGGGCGGGCCGCGCGTACGAGGCGGACGTGGTTTTGGTCGGCGCGGGCGTCCGGCCGGAGGTCGCGCTGGCCGAAGGCGCGGGGCTTGAGGTCGGCGCGAGCGGGGCGGTCTTGACCGACGAGCGGCAGCGGACGAGCGCCGCGGGCGTCTACGCCGCGGGCGACTGCTGCGAGGTCTTGCACCGCGTCTCGGGCGCGCGCGTGTGGCTCCCGCTCGGCCAGCCGGCCGTCAGGCAGGGCTGGGTGGCTGGCGCGAACGCCGCACTCGGCGAAGGGCTCGCCGGGGCGCGCTACGCGGGCGTCGTCGGGACGAACGCCGTCAAGGTCTTCGGGCTGGAGGCGGCGCGGACGGGGCTTTCGCTCGAAGAGGCGCGGCGGGCCGGGTTCGACGCGGAGGAGTCGGAGAGCGAGGCGGGTTCGCGCGCCGGCTACTACGAAGGCGGGTCGAAGATTTTCACGCGGCTCGTCGCGGACCGCCGCGGCCGCCTGCTCGGCGCGCAGATGGTCGGCCGCGAGGGCGTCGCGCACCGGATAGATGTTTACGCCGCCGCGCTCCACGCCGGCCTCGGCGTGGACGAGGTCGAACGCCTCGACCTGGCTTACGCGCCGCCCTTCGCCCCGACCATAGACCCGATCATCCGCGCCGCCCACGAAGCGAAACAGAACCGATGACGATTGCGGATTGGTGATTGCGGATTGCGGAGTGGCGGGAGGTGAATGATTGACTCAACCATTCGACTGCTCCTGATTCCGCAATCCGCAATCAAAAAGCGGGCGCGACTCTTGCGAATCGCGCCCGCCCATGTTTGTCTTCGCGGCCGGCCCCGCCTAGGGGAGCTTGACGAAGACGATGACGAACGTGAAGAGCACCAGCGTCTCGATGAAGACGAGGCCGAGGATCATCAGCGTCTGGATGCGCGCGCCGGCGCCGGGGTTGCGGGCCACGCCCTCGGCCGCGGCCGCCGCCACGCGCGACTGGCCGATGGCGGCGAGCGCCGCCGCGATGGCGAAGCCGAAGCCCGCGGCGATCTTGCTGTACTTGGCGACCGAGTTCTCGTTGTCGGCCGCGACCGCCCCGGCCTGCGCCAAGGCCGGCGCCGCCGACATCAGCACGCCGACGACGGCGAAGAAGGCCATTCTCAGTCTGTTCATGTTTTTGCTCCTCTGCGCTCCCCCGGACTCTGAGAAGAGCGGGCCGTGGCTCTCGGCCGCGCGGGCGCGCGCCGCGGCGCGCCCCTTATGATTTCGCCTCCACCCGGTATCCGCCGCCCCTCTTACAACGGCGCTCCTGCGGTGTCGGCACCCACAGCTTTCAAACCGCGAAAGCGATGACCGGCGTGCTCGGTGGCCGCGCCCCGCGCGCGGAGACTCCGACCGCCCGCGTCCTCCCGCGAGTCAGGGTTCTAAAGGGTTCGTGCGGCCCGACGCGCGCGTGCCCGGTTGCACGCGCCGCCCGCGGCGGCCGCGCCAGAAACAGAACTCAGTGCGCCGGCGCGCTGACGATGCCGCCCTCGGCGTGGCCGCGCGCGTGCTCGCCGTGCCCCTCCTCGTGCGGGTGGTGCGTCACCTCGCTGATGTAGATGATCGAGAGCAGCACGAAGATGAAGGTCTGCATGAAGGCGACGAAGACGCTCAGCGGCATGATGAAGACCGGCAGCAGCCAGTTGAAGATTCCGAAGATGGTGCCGAGGATTTGCTCGTCGCCGAAGAGGTTCCCGAAGAGCCGGACGCCGAGCGAGAGCGGGCGCACGAAGTTGCTGATCAGCTCGATGGGGAACATCAGGAAGGCGAGCCAGGGGATCGGCCCGGCGAAGTGGCGCAGGTGGCCGACGAGCCCGTTCTCCTTGATGCCGATGGCGTTGTAGTAGACGAAGGACGTGATGCCGAGCGCGAAGGTGACGGAGGTCGAGGCCGTCGGCGACATCAGCCCCGGCACCAGCCCCATCAGGTTCGAGACCAGGATGAGCGCGCCGAAGGTGGCGACCACGGGGAAATACTTCAGGCCGTGCGGCCCGACGTTGTCCACGAGCAGGTTGCGGATGGCGAGGATGCCGGCCTCGAGCGTCAACTGGCTGTCGGGCGGCGCGTCCTCCGAGAGCCGGCTCGGCTTCAGAATCCAGACCAGCGCCAGCGTGAAGACGGCCGCCAGCACGAACATCACCGTGTACCAGGGGATCGCGTTCTCCGGCGTGTAAGGGCCGAAGACGTTCTCGGCCGTCGTCCCGAAGTAGCCGAAGAACCAGTCCCAGGCCCTCTTCGTGTACGCGACCTGGAAGTGGTGGACGGGCTCGCCGAACTGCCGGTTCAGGAACTCGACGATGAGCGGCGTGTGGTGGCCGCCCGCCTCGGCCGTGTGCTCGGTCGCGGCCGC
Organism: Pyrinomonadaceae bacterium; assembly: GCA_035947355.1. Classification (GTDB taxonomy): domain Bacteria; phylum Acidobacteriota; class Blastocatellia; order Pyrinomonadales; family Pyrinomonadaceae; genus QHXN01. Next base: position 14,342 of record DASZKF010000157.1, read on the forward strand.
GGCGTGCCCGCCCGTCGCCTCGGCCCCGGCCTTCGTGTCTCTGAAAAGCATGAACATGCGCTTACGTTTCCTCCCGACGCGCGATGGCGAAGTATAACTGCCTGAACCCTTCCGCGAGCGCCGCCGGCACGAACGAGCAGAGGCCGGCGAGCGTGGCGGCGAGCGAGACCAAGTTCAAGTTGTAAGCGGCGGCGACCGCGGCGGCGATGACGAAGTACCGCAGGACGTAGCGCGCCGCGCGCATCTTCGGCCTCGCGCCTTCGGGCGTCGCCCCGAAGATGGCCGCCACCGAGGTGCGCAGCCAGTGGTGGTTCAGGAGCGAGAGCAGCCCGCCGAGGAGCAGCCCCGTCGTCACCCGCCACGGGGCGAGCGGCGCGGCCGCTACGACCGCCACGGCCACCGAGACGCACATGCCGCGGAAGATGCGGCGCTCCATCGCCCGCGGGTCTTCGCCCGCGGGCGCGGCCCCCGCGCCACTGTCTGCGCTGTCGCTCATTACGGAACGGACGATTCTACACGCCGCCCGCCGCCGCTGTCGAGCAAAGGCCCCTACTTGATCTTCGAGACGATGCGGATGAACTCGTAGAAGCCGACGACCGCGCCGACGACGATGCCCGTCACCATGATCCAGCCCGTCCCCAGCCAGCGGTCGAGCGCCCAGCCCACGCCCATGAAGGAGAGGACGGAGAAGAAGATCGTCAGCCCCGCGGCGTACGCCATGCCGCCGCGCCGCGTCGCCTCCCGCTGGTCGTTCGGGTCTTCGTCAGCCACTTTCGCTCCGCTAAGTTTCGAGTTACGAGTTTGGAGTTTCGAGTTCGTGCAGCGCACGTTGAGCCATTCAACTCAGGTTGAACAAACTCGAAACTCGAAACCCGCAACCCGCAACCCGAAGAAGCCCGCAGGGCTTCTGAGTTTATTTCGTCAACTGCTTGCGCCGCATCTCTTCCAGGAGCCGGTCGGCCCGGGCGAGTTCCGATTCGGGGTCGTTGCCGAGCTGGTACTCGTAGCCGCGGTCGTCCTTCTTCAGGGCCTTGTAGGCGACGGCCCCGACGAGGAGGATGACGCCGAAGAAGACCAGGTACTTGAAGAGCGCGGCGACGAGGCCGAAGACGGCGAACGCGCCGAGCGCGGCCAGGAAGAGGACGACGAGCGCGAGAAGGACTTTGAAGATGTTCATCCTGGAGCCACCTCACTAAACGGATTCCGGGCGGCCTCAAGCGGCCTCAAGAGGATAAACGCTCGGCGGCCGCGCCGGGTTCGCCGCTCACCAACTGACGCGCGTCAGGTAGTTCTTCGGCACCTCCCACAGGAGGGCGCGGCGCGAGTGGCGCATCGAGTCGTGTATGAAGCAGACGTGCGTGCACCAGCAGGCGCGCCCGCCGTCAATCGCCTCAAGCTCCTCGCCGCGCGCGCGGTCGGCCCAGAGCCTGCCGAAGTCGCAGCCGTAATCGCGCAGAGCGGCGAAGCGCCCGCGCAGCTCGCAGGCCCGGACGCCGCCGTCGTAGTCAATGACGGCGGTCGTCTCGCCGGCCGTGCACGGGAAGGGCCAGGCTTCCGGGCCGGCGAAGTTGGCACGCTGCGTGCGGTAGTGAGTCGTGATCGCGCCGACGTAGGCGACCGACTTGACGAAGCGCGCGGCCGCGTCGTCGTCGGCGAACATCCGCCCGGCGTAGCGCCTCGTCAGCGCCGCGGCCCGCGCGTAGAGGCCGGGCAGGATTCCGTCGGGGACTTGTTTGATGGAGTCGCCGGCCTTCGTCTCGCCGCGGACGATGTTGAAGTAGTGGCCGTCCAGACGGAAATTCTCCCAGAGGAAGTCCGAGAGGCGCTCGACCTCCGCGTAGTTCTCGGCGCAGACGACCGTGTTGACGTTGAGGCGGAAGCGTTCGGCGTAAAGCTCTTTGAGGGGGTAGAGCGAGCGGATGCAGTCGAGCGTGCGGCCCCAGTTGCCGGGCACGCCGCGCACGCGGTCGTGCGTCTCGCCGTAGCCGTCGAGCGCGACGTTCAGGTAGAGGTGGAGGCCGGGGTTGTCGCCGAGCGCGCGGGCGACTACCTCGTAAGCGCGCGCCTTGAGGAGGCCGTTGGTCGGGATGATGACGCGGCGGACGCCGTTGTTGGTGACGAAGAGCTGGATGATCTCGGAAACGTCTTGGCGGAGCGTCGGCTCGCCGCCCGAGAGCCAGAGGTCTGTGACGGGCGGCATCGTCAGCGAGACGCGCTTGATCTCCCCGAACGAGAGGTCGCCCGGCCGGTTCAGCTCCTCGTGGTAGAAGCAGGTCTCGCACCTCGCGTTGCACCGGGAGGTGACGAAGAAGATGACGGTGCCCAGCGCCCTCTCGCGCTTCGTCGAGCGGATCAGCCGGTAGAGTTGGACGGCGCGGTTAGACATAAGATTCAGAGTTTCAAGTTCCAAGTTCCAAGTTTCAAGTTCGCCGCTCCGCCCTTTAGCCTTCGCCGTCCGTTGTCTTTAACTTGAAACTTGGAACTTGGAACTTGAAACTTCTTCGTTTCGGATGATGACAGTTTCGGTCGGCGATTTCAATTCGTAGCTGATGCCGCGCCACCTGAGGCGGCGCGAGGCGGCGGCGGCCAGCGCGTTGTAGAGGAAGAGCGCGGCCGTCAGGGGCCAGAGGGTGAGGTGCGCCCAGAGACCGGCGCGCAGCTCGGCGTGGTACTCTTCGAGGACGAGCGCCACGGCCCGCAGACGGAAGAAGGCTTTCCACACGCCGAGCAGGAAGACGGCGCAGACGACGGCGAGCGGCCACGCGAAGCCCAGGCCGAGCGCGGCGCGCGCCGCCGCGAGGGCGACGCCGCCGAAGAAGACGACGGCGAAGAGCAGGTTCGAGAAGAGGACGACCCTCCAGAGGCTCGGCGCGTAGACGCGCGTGATCTTGAGCTGCCGCGTCGTGAATTCCAAGAGGCCGCCGAGACGGCAGTCTTCGACCGAGGCCGTCAGGCAGGCCGGCACGAAGCGGATCGGCAGCCCGGCCTCTTTGAGCGCGCGCGTCAGCGCGAAGTCGTCCGAGAGCGCGCCGGCCCACCGCTCCGCGACCCGCAGCCGCTCGAACGTCTCTCGCCGCACGGCGGTCGAGCCGCCCCAGCAGAAGTTCCGTCGCTCGTCCGGCCCGAGCGCCGAGGCGATGGAAGCGTTCCACACCGAGCGCAGGTGCGAGGCCAGGCCGCCCGCGGCCGGCAGGAACCAGCGGTAGCCGGTCGCGGCCCCGACGCGAGCGTCGGCCAGCGGCGAGACGAGCGCGCGCAGCCAGCCCGCGCCGGGGCGCGCGTCCGTGTCCACGAAGACGAAGACCTCGCTCGAAGGGTCTGCCTCGCGCACGGCCGCGCGCAGGTTGTGCACCTTCTGCCCGCACCCCTCCGCAGGCCCGGCGACGACGGCGCGCGCCCTCGCCACCGTCTCGCCCTCGGCCTCGCGCCTGACGCCCTCGGCCACGTCGAGCGCGGGGTCGTCGGCGCGGTCGGAGACGAAGATCAGCTCGTAGGCCGGGTAGTGCTGCGCGAAGAGCGCGCGGAAGTTCTCGCGCAACCCCTGATCCACACCGCGGCACGGCACGAAGACCGTCGCCCGCGGCATGTAGAGCGGCCCGCGCGCCTCGGACTCACGCCGGAAGTAGGCGAGCCACCGCACCCCGCCCCGCAGCGACACGAGGCTCTGCAACAGGACGAGCGCGGCGAGGGAGTAGAAGAAAAGCATCGCTTTTCAGTTTCGAGTTTCGAGTTGCGAGTTGCGAGTTCGGGCAGGCCACGTTTGAGCCTTCGACTCACGTAGAACAAACTCGAAACTCGAAACCCGCAACTATGTTTTCAGCGGGCGCAGGTCTGTGCGCGGCCGCCGTCTATGGAGTAGGTCGCGCCGGTGATCCAGGAGGCGCGGTCGGAGGCGAGGAAGAGGATCAGCTCGGCGACCTCGCGGGCCGTGCCGACGCGGCCCAGGGGGTGCGTCCGTGTAGAGTGTTCGAGGAAGCGGGCGTAAGCCTCCTCGGCCATCCCGCCGCGGCGGTGTATCTCGGTGACGACGACGCCGGGGTTGACGGCGTTGACGCGGACGCCCTTCGGCGCGAGTTCGAGCGCGGCGCAGCGCGTGAGCTGATCCACGCCCGCCTTCGAGACGCAGTAGGCCAGGACGCCGGGGAAGGCCCGCAGGCCGGTCACGCTCGACACGTTGACGACGTTGCCCGGGCGGCGGGCGAGGTGCGGCGCGGCGAGCTGCATCAGGTGGAAGACGGCGCGCAGGTTGACGTTCATCATCGCGTCCCACTCGCCGAGCGGGGTGTTCTCGACCGTGCCGTTGGTGATGACGCCCGCGGCGTTGACGAGCACGTCGAGGCCGCCGAACCGCCCGACCGCCTCCTCGACCGAGCGCCGCGCGTCCGCCTCGGCCGTCACGTCCGCGCGCAGCTCCAGCGCCTCGCCCCCGCCGCCGCGAATCTCGCCCGCGACCTCCGCCAGCGCCCCCTCGTCGCGGCCGACCACAGCGACCCGCGCGCCCTCGCGCGCGAAAACGAGCGCCGTCGCCCGCCCGATGCCCGAGGTCGCGCCCGTCACGAGCGCCACGCACCCTTCCAACTCTCTCCCCATCCCGCCTCCGCGATAAACTCAGTCTCCCGAACAGCGCGAGCCTCATCATTAAACATCCCCGCCCCGCCGCGCAAACGGCCGCGCGGGTTGCGTGCTGCCGCAATCCGCCGCCGCCGCGCCCCGCGTATCTTCGGGCGAGTCCGCCGGGAGCGGACGCTCGAAGGGGGAGAGAGTGTTTATGGAGTTTATGAGTTGGGGGATGCCGCCCGCGGAGTTTCAGTTGATGGTGATGGAGACGGCGCTGCGAGTTCTGGCGGGCGCGGCGCTCGCCACCGTCGCCCTCGCGTCGCTGGCCTACCTGCTGCTCTGGCTCGCCGAGTTCAGGTGCGCCGCGCGCACGCGTTGAGCAGGGTCTTCCTTACCGCAGCGCGACGGCCCCGCCCGCGGCGAGCGTCGAGACGAGCGCCTCGGCCACGCGGATGACCGGTTGCGGGTAGACGCCGATGAGGATGACGAAGACGGTGCAGACGACGAGCGCCGTCCGGAGCGCCGGCGAGAGCGCGAGCGGGCGCGCGTCCGCCTCCCGGTCGCCGATGTACATGGCGCGGATGAAGCGCACGTAGTAGTAGAAGGAGACGACCGTGTTCAGCGCCGCCCAACCCGCGAGCCAGTAGTACCAGTTCTTCCCCTCGGCCGCGCCGCGCTCGATGACGCCGCTGAAGAGGAACCACTTCCCGATGAAGCCGCCCGTCACCGGCAGGCCGCCGAGGCTGAGCATGAAGACCGCCATCATCAGGGCCGTCCCCGGCGACTTCTGCCCCAGCCCCGAGAGGTCTTCGACCTCGTCGCCGACGACGCCCCGGCGCCTGAGCGCGATGATGACGCCGAACGCGCCCACGTTCATGAACGTGTAGACGATGAGGTAGATGACCAGGCCCTGGTATCCCCAGGCGTTCGCCGCGACGACGCCCAGGAGCAGATACCCCGCGTTCGAGACGGACGAGTAGGCGAGGAGCCGCTTGGCGTTCGTCTGCGTCACGGCGGCCCAGTTGCCGACGAAGATCGTGACGGCGGCGACGAGGCCGAGCAGCGGCGCCCAGTCCACGCGCATCGCCCCGAGGCCGTCGAGGAAGATGCGCGCGAGGAGTGCGAAGCTCGCCGCCTTCGACCCCGTCGAGAGGAAGGCCGTGACCGGCGTCGGCGCTCCCTCGTAGGCGTCGGGCGCCCACATGTGGAAGGGCACGGCCGCGACCTTGAAGAAGAGGCCGGCGGCCAGCGCGATCATCGCCAGGACGGCCAGCGGCCGCAGCGGCGCGCCGCCCGCCTCGGCCGTCTCGGAGACGAGCGCCCGCGCCACCTCCGGCCCGATCTCGCCGAGGTTGGTCGAGCCGGCCACGCCGAACAGCAGAGACATCCCGTAGAGCAGCACGCCCGAGGAGAACGCGCCGAGCAGGAAGTACTTCATCCCGGCCTCGTTCGAGCGCCGCTCCCGCTTCGTGTAGGCGACGAGCACGTAGAAGGTCAGCGCCATCAGCTCCAGGCTGATGAAGAGCACGATCAGGTCGTAGCCCGAGGCGAGGAACATCATCCCCACGGTGGCGAAGAGGACGAGCGAGTAGAACTCGCCGCGCTGCTCGCCCTCCACGTCGAGGAAGCGGAACGAGACCGCCACGGTCAGCGCCGCCGCGAGCAGGAAGATGAGCTTGAAGACGATGGCGAAGCCGTCCACCCTGACCGTGCCGTAGAAGCCGGTCAGCACCGCGGCCGGCAGGTCGCCCCCCGCGGAGAAAGGCGCCGCGAGCTGCGGCCAGCCGAGGACGACGAGCGAGACGGCGGCCAGCGCGAGGCCGGCGAGCGAGAAGTAGCCGACGACGCGGCCCTTCCGGTACGGCAGAACCACCTCCATCACCAGCGCCACGCACGCGCAGACGGTGAGAATCAACTCCGGCGCGATCAACTGGAGGTCGGTCACGCTGAACAAGCTGGTCGTGTTGGCCTGGAGGAGAAGCATAAATCAAATGATGAATGATGAACGCGGAATGATGAATCGGAGTCAGCCTGAATGACGAAATCCGAGGTGCGCGATATTCATCATTCATCACTCCGCATTCATCATTTCCTTTCCGCCGTCTCGGGCGCGCGGGGCGCCGGGAACGGGTAGTTCGGCCGGACGTGGCGGACGACGGCGTTGACCGGCTGGACGATGTATTCGAGGAACGGCTTCGGGTAGACGCCGATCCAGAGCGACATGATGACGAGCGGCAGCATGTAGGCCCACTCGCGCCCCTTCAGGTCGCGCAGGCCCTGGTTCTTTGGGTTCTCGATGTTGCCGAAGAACATCCGCTGGTAGAGCCAGAGCATGTAGCCGGCGTTCAGGATGATTCCGAGCGCGGCCCAGCCCGCCCACCAGGGGTTCGCCTCGAACGCGCCGCGAAGCGCCAGGAACTCCGAGATGAAGACGCACAGCAGCGGCAGGCCGATGGCCGTCATCGCCATCGAGAGGAAGACGGCGGCGTAGCCCGGCATGACGTGCGAGAGGCCGCCGAACTCCGAGACGAGGCGGGTGTGGCGGCGCTCGTAGATGATGCCGACGAGGAGGAAGAGCGCGCCCGAGTAGATGCCGTGGTTGATCATGTGGAGCACCGCGCCGTTGAGCCCGTTCGGGTTCAGGGCGAAGAGGCCCAGCATGACGATGCCCATCGAGGAGACGGAAGAGTAGGCGACCAGCTTCTTCACGTCGCCGTCCGGCTTGACGACGAAGTACATCGCCGCCAGCGCGCCGTAGATGACGCCTATGATGGCTAAGACGACCATCACGTTGCGCACGCCGAAGCTGCCCCAGTAGCCCTGGTCGGCCGAGGCCGCCGGGAAGAACGGCAGGTTGAAGCGGAAGAAGCCGTAGGTGCCGAGCTTGAGGAGGATGCCGGCGAGGATGACGGAGCCGGCGGTCGGGGCCTCGACGTGCGCGTCCGGCAGCCACGTGTGGAACGGCCACATCGGAACCTTGATGGCGAAGCCGAGGAAGAAGGCGAAGAACAGTAAGACCTGCATCGTCCCCATCGGGAGCACCGACCCCATCGCCTGCATGAACATGATGTTGAAGGTGCCGGTGCCGTTCGCCTGCGCGAGCGCGTAGGAGTTGTTGAGCATCGCCAGCGCCTCTTGGTTATTGAGGCCGGCGATGGTCTCCTTCGTCGCCTGCGTGATCGCGCCGACTAAGCCAGCGTCCTGCGTCAGGAAGTACATCTTGATGAGGCCGAGCAGCAGCCCGACCGAGCCGGCCAGCGTGTAGAGGAAGAACTTGATCGCCGCGTAGAGCCTGCGCTCGCCGCCCCAGATGCCGATGAGGAAGTACATCGGAACGAGCGAGACCTCGAAGAAGAGGAAGAAGAGGAACAGGTCCATCGCCGAGAAGACGCCGAGCACCGAGGTCTGCAACAAAAGCAGCAGGACGTAATACTCCTTCTCCCGCTTCTCGATGTACTCCCAGGAGGAGAGCGCCGCGATCCAGCCCAGGAGCGTCGTCAGGATGATGAGCAGCACGGCCACGCCGTCCACGCCCATCTGGTAGCGCGCGCCGATGACCGGGATCCACTGGCAGTCTTCGAGGAACTGCATCCCGCCCACGCCCCGGTCGTAGCCTACGAGCGCGAGCGACACGACGAAGTCCAGCACCAGCCACGCCGTCGCGAACTTTTTAATCGAACTCGGCTGCCCCTTCCTGAACAGGAACAGGATGACGAGCGCCCCCAGCGCCGGCAGCCACGTGATGATCGAGAGCAAGTAGGGGATGTTCACAGTCCCTCCGAATCAGAAATGCGGAATGATGAATGATGAATTGGAGGCACCTTGAATAATGAGGCTCGACGTGAATCACATTCATCATTCATCATTCCGCATTCATCATTTTCTTCACCTCCCGCCCGCGAAGGCCGAGAGGATGTCGGCGCCGAAGAAGACGACGACCGCCGCGACGAGGCCGAGCACCATGACGAGGGCGTAGTTGGCCGCCAGTCCGGTCTGCGCGGCGCGCAGCAGCGGCGACATCAGGAGCTTGACGAAGCCGGCGAGGCCGTTGACCGCGCCGTCCACCACGAGGCGGTCGGTGTCGCCCGTCAGGCTGCTCAACCTCTTCGTAACCCCGGCCGCGCCGTTGACCGCGCCGTCAATGACGCGCGAGTCTACCTGGTACGCGCCGCGGGCCGCGTCCATCGTGCGGCGCGTGAAGAGCGCGCCGTAGAGTTCGTCCACCCAGTACTTGTTGAAGCTCGCGTTGTAGAGCGGCCGCAGCCGCCCGGCCCACGCCGCGGGCAGGTGCGGCCGCCAGACGTAGAAGAGGAGTCCCAGCAGGATTCCGAGGCCGGCGACGACGAGCGAGACGACGATGAAGAACCACTCGGCCGCGGTGTGCGAGTCGCCGAGCATGTGCTCGACGGAGTGCGCGAGGTTGAAGCCGGTGTCGCCGTAAGGCGACGCCTCGCCCCCCTTCCCCGCCTCGCTCCGCGTCGGCAGCGGCGCGCCGTGCTCGCCGCCTTCCTGCGCGCGCGCCGCCTCACCCGCGGCGGCCGCCGCGGCCGAAGCGAGCAGTTGACTGCCTTCTGCCTTCTGCCTTCCGCCTTCCGCGTGCTCTTCTTCCGCGTGCCCCTTGCCCCAGCCGCCCGTCGCCGGGTTCCAGATGACGGGGTCGAGCCAGTTGACGATGTTGAGTTTCCCCCCGACGTGCGCGCCGCCCGTAAAGGCCGGGCTGATTCCGACGAAGCCGCCGACGGTCGCCAGCGCCGCGAGCACCGCCAGCGGCACCCACATCGAGGCCGGCGACTCGTGCGGGATGACCGAGCCGTGCGCGTGGCCGTGCGTCCCCTTGTGGTGCGCGTCGTGCACGTCGTGGATGTCGTGGCCGTGGGCGTCGGCATGTTCGTGCTCGCCCTTCTCGGCGGCCTCGAAGACGTGCGCCGCGCCGACGCGCTCCTCTGGGCCGTGGTGCGGGCGGTCCGCGACCGAAGGGTCAGAGGCGCGGTGCCGCCCGGTCTCGCCGTCGGCGTAAGCCTGCGCGTGCGCCTCGTCGGCCTGCCCGCCGGCCGGCACTTCGAGGAAACGCTCCCGGCCCCAGAAGGTCAGACCCATCAGGCGCGTCATGTAGAAGGCCGTGCAGGTGGCGGCGACGGTGGCGAGCAGCCAGAGCATCCAGCCGCCGGGGACGTACTCGGTCGAGGCCGCGTTCCAGAGTATCTCGTCCTTCGACCAGAAGCCCGAGAACGGGATGACGCCGCAGATGGCGAGCCAGCCGGCGACGAACGTCCAGTAGGTCTTCGGCATGTACCGCTTGAGCCCGCCCATCCGCCGCATGTCCTGCTCGTGGTGCATGGCGTGGATGACCGAGCCCGCGCCGAGGAACATCAGCGCCTTGAAGAAGGCGTGCGTCATCACGTGGAAGATGCCGATGACGAAGGCCCCGACGCCGCAGGCCAAGAACATGAACCCGAGCTGCGAGACGGTCGAGTAGGCCAGCACCTTCTTGATGTCGTTCTGCGTGATGCCGATGGTCGCGGCGAAGAGCGCGGTGAGCGCGCCGACGACCGCCACGACCGTCATCATCGTCTGCGAGTGCTGGAAGATGACGTTGCAGCGCGTCACCATGTAGAGGCCGGCCGTGACCATCGTCGCGGCGTGGATGAGGGCCGAGACCGGCGTCGGCCCCGCCATCGCGTCCGGCAGCCAGACGTGCAAGGGTATCTGCGCGCTCTTGCCGCAGGCGCCGACGAAGAGGCCGAGAGCGATCCAGGACATGATGCCCCACGTCCCGATGAGTTCGATGGGGTAGGCGCGGGCCTGCTCGAAGACGGAGGTGTACTGGGTCGTGCCGAAGGTGGCGATGACGGCGAAGACGGCGAGCGCGAAGCCGAAGTCGCCGATGCGGTTCGTGATGAAGGCCTTGCGCGAGGCGTCGCCCGCCTCCCGCCGGTCGAAGTAGTAGCCGATCAAGAGGTACGAGCAGAGGCCGACGCCCTCCCACCCGACGAACATCATCATGAAGTTCGACCCCATCACCAGCACTAGCATCGAGAACATGAAGAGGCCGAGGTAGGCGAAGAAGCGGTAGAACCCTTTGTCGCCGTGCATGTAGCCGGTGGCGAAGACGAAGATGCAGAGCCCGACGCCCGTCACGATGAGCATGAAGACGGCCGAGAGCGGGTCGAGCTGGTAGCTCCACTCCACGTCGAGCAGAGAGCCCTGGCTCGGCGATTCGCCCGCGGGCGGCCCGGCGACCAGCACCGGCGAGCCGGGGGCGAGGCCGCGCTCGCGCCTCACGCGCGCCGCCTCTTCCGCCACCCGCCCGGCGGTCTCCGCGCGGTCGCGCTCGGCCCGCCCCTGCGTGATCTCGACGGCCCCGCCCGGAATCCAGGTGTAGGCGAACGCGCCGTCCTCGCTCGTCACGTAAGGCTTCGGCCAGACGGCGTGCTCGCCCGCGCCGTAGGAGATGATGGCCCCGACGCTGATTAAGAACGCCAGCGCCACCGACCCGACGCCGACCGCGCCGACGACCCTCTCCGAGAAGCGGAACCGCCGCCCCAGCAGGCCGTTGACGGCCGCGCCGACGAGCGGGAGCAGGGGGACGAGCCAGATGTAACGATGCATAAGTTTCGAGTTTCAAGTTTCAGGTTTCAAGTTTAAAGACGGCTTCATTCCTGCCGAAGCTCAAGCCCGGGCCGCGAACTTGAAACTTTAAACTTGAAACTTGTAACTACCACTTGAGCAGATCTATCTTGTCCACGAAGATCGTCTCGCGGTTGCGGTAGAGCGCGATGACGATGCCGAGGCCGATGGCGGCCTCGGCCGCCGCGACGACGATGATGAAGACGGTGAAGACCTGCCCGGCGACGGCGTTCAGGTTGCCGGTGTCCTGCAGGTGGCGGGCGAAGGCGATGAAGTTCAGGTTCGCCGCGTTCAGGATCAGCTCGATGGACATGAAGATGACGATGATGTTACGGCGCACGAGCACGCCGGCCACCCCGATGGTGAACAAGAGCGCCCCGATGACGAGGAACTTCGAGAGGTCCGGGTGCTGTATGCCGGAGAGGACGCGGCCCCCGACCTCCTCCTGCAGGAGGAGCGTGAGCGCCGGGCCGTGTGTCGTCGTCGTCATCATCGTCGCCACTAAACCTCCTCGGCCGCGGCCGGCCCGCGCCCCTGCCGCGCCAGCTCTTCGGCCTTCGTGAGCAGCTCCGGCTCGGCGCGCGCCAGCTCGGGCAGAAGCTCCGGGTCGAGGTCGTCGGCCGCCAACTCCTGCTTCGCCGTCCGCGCGAGGAGCACCGAGCCGACGATGGCGACGAGCAGCAGCACGCTGGCGATCTCGAACGGGAGGCCGGCGTAGCGGAAGAGGCTCGCGCCGACCGACTGCGTGTCGCGCGAAATCTTCGAGACGCCCGTCTCGGCCGGCGGCAGCGCGGCCTCGCGCGCGGCCCGCGCCCGCCGCTGCGCGGCAGCCCGCTCCTCCAGGCTCAGCCCCACCTCGCCCTGCGGCGCGAACTGCCCGGCGGCGCGGCTGATGACCGAGATCAGTCCGAAGCCCAGGAGCGCGCAGAAGACGACGGCCGCCGCCACCTGCGGCGTGCGGTTGAAGAGCCGCTCCTCCTCGCGCTCCTCGGCGCTGACGTTGACGAGCATGATGACGAAGAGGAACAAAACCATCACGCCGCCGACGTAGACCAGAATCTGCACGCCCGCGATGAACTCCGCGCCGAGCAGCACGAAGAGCGCCGCCACCGAGACCAGCGCCGAGATCAGGAACAGCGCCGAGTGCACGGCGTTGCGCGCCATGATCGTCAAGAGCCCAGCCACCAGCGCGGCCAGCCCGAAGACCCAGAAGAAGACCGCTTCCCAGCCGGAGAGAACCATAGAATTAAATGATGAATGCGGAATGCGGAATGATGAATTGGGGGCCGCTCGGATGATGAAATTTAACGCGCGCCAAATTCATCATTCCGCATTCCGCATTCATCATTTCCTTTTCAGGCTTCAAACTTCCTCGTCTCGCGCCCCTGCTCGAGCATCTCGCGGTTCCAGACGAAGCCGGCGCGGGAGTAGGTGGCGAGCTCGAACTCCTGCGTCAGCTCCAGGCAGGCGGTCGGGCACGCCTCCTGGCAGAGGGCACAGAACATGCAGCGCGAGGTGTCGAAGATGAACTCGTCGAGGACTTTCTTCTTGCGCGGCTTGCCGCCGACCATCATCTCGATGTCCATCGGGATGACGTCAATGCAGTCCTCGGGGCAGGCCAGCGCGCAGAGGTTGCAGGCGATGCACAAAGACTCGTGCGTCTCCGGGTCCATGTTCAGGCGCGGCGCGCCGTGGAAGCGCGGCGCGACCTGCGGGCGCACCTTCGGGTACTGCTCGGTGTAAATCCCGAAGCCGCGCACCGCGTCCTTGTCCCTGAGCGCGCCGATGTTGAACTTCAGCGTCAGCTTCAACCCCTCGATCAGATCGACCAGGAAGAAGCGCTTCAGCTTCTCCCTCCACGTCGGCTGCGGCACTTGTACGAGCGGCATAACGAATCCCCGGTTTCGAGTTTCGAGTTTCGAGTTTCGAGTTGAAGACATCTTCTTTACGGTCGAATCTCAAGCCCGAAGCCGCGAACTCGAAACCCGAAACCCGAAACTCGAAACTCATGCTTCCGTCTTGACGGCGACCGCCGGCGCGCCCTTCGGGGCGTTGACGAGGCGGACGCGGCTGCGCTGCTTCTTGAGGTTGAAGTCGCGCGAGCGCCAGTTGATGGCCGAGAGCGCGCCCGCGGTCAGGAGCACGCCGCCCCAGCCGAAGGCGGCGACGACGGCCTTGCCCGTGCCGGTCAGGTTCAGCCCCCGCCTGATGGCCTCGACCGTGTCGAGGCCGCGCCAGCCGTCGAGCGCCTGCACGGCGAAGACAGCCAGCGCCGTCCACACGATGTTGATGAGCGCGGCCGGGATCATCCACTTCCAGCCCAGGTCCATCAGCTGGTCGTAGCGGTAGCGCGGGAACGTCCAGCGCGCCCAGAAGTATACGTAGAGCAGCACCGCCATCTTCAGGAGGAAGACGGCGAGGCTCAGGAGGACGTAGAGGTTGTTGTAGCCGCCCGCGAGCCGGAGCACGCCGGGGAAGTACCAGCCGCCGAAGAAGACGGCCACGGCCACGGCCGAGACGACCACCATCGCCGCGTACTCGGCCATGAAGAAGAGCGACCAGCGCATCCCCGAGTACTCGGTGTGGAACCCGGCGACCAGCTCCGACTCGGCCTCCGGCAGGTCGAACGGCGCGCGGTTGTTCTCGGCGATGCCGCTGACGAAGAAGAGGACGAAGGCGAGCGGCTGGTAGAGGAAGAACCAGACGGAGTCGGCGCCCTGCGCCGAGACGATGCCCGACAAGCTAAGCGTGCGCGCGAACATCAGCGGGCCGATGAGCGCCAGCCCCATCGAGACCTCGTAGGAGACCATCTGGGCCGACGAGCGCAGGCCGCCGAGGAGCGAGTACTTCGAGTTCGACGACCAGCCGGCGAGGATGAGCGCGAGCACCCCGACCGACGAGATGGAGAGGACGAAGAGCAGGCCGATGTTCACGTCCGTGATGACGCCCCAGTCCGGCCCGAACGGGACGACGGCGAAGACGATGAAGGCCGCGGCCACGGAGATGAACGGCGCGAAGAAGAAGATGTAAGTGTCCGCCTTGTCCGGCCGGATGTCCTCCTTCGTGAGGAGCTTCACCGCGTCGGCAATCGGCTGCAACAGCCCCCACGGCCCGACGCGCATCGGCCCCAGGCGCGCCTGCATGAACGCGGAAATCTTCCGCTCCAGGTAGCTCGCGTACAGCGCCCACACGGCGACCAGCGTGATGACCGCGCCGATCTGTATGAACGGCCAGACGACGTAGTTGACCGTCTCCTCGCTGAAGAACCGCAGCAGGAGGTCGTCGAGGAAACTCGGTGGTGCGAAGAGTGCGAACATAGCTTTCGGCATTCGGCGGTCGGCTTTCGTCCCGGCCGGCGGGCGGCCTTCACCTGCCG
>DASZKF010000158.1:0-2457 GCA_035947355.1 Pyrinomonadaceae bacterium
CGGTCTTTGAAACCGCCGGGCCTTCTGTCTAAGTGGGCCGCAGGCCCGCGTTCAGTTTGTACCGCCTTAACGGTTCGGCGCGCTCGCGCGGATCGTCATCTCGGTGCCGCTGGCGAGTTCGAGGTCGTCGCGGCCCTGCACGTAGACGGAGCCGGCGCCCGCGCCCGCGCCGACGACGGCGCCGATGACCGCGCCCTTACCGCCGCCGGCGATCGCGCCGATGATGGCGCCGACGGCCGTGCCGATGGCCGCGCGCTGCGCGGTCGTCTCGCCGCGGCTGTCGTCCTCGCGCACGCCGCCCTCGTTATCTATCTGCACGGTCTGGCCGTCGGCCGTCCGCACCGACTCGATGAAGCCGGCGAACTGGTAGGTGCGCCCGTCGCGCAGCCGGATGGAGTCGAAGTCGAGCGACATGTCCGCGCGGCCCTTGATGCGGCCCGAGCGGTTGACGCTCGCCACCCGCCCCTCGATGGTCGCGCCCTCGAACTGCGCCGGCTCGCGCACGGTCATCGTGAAGCGGTCGCCGACCTGCGAGTTCTGCGTCGTCAGGTTCTGGTTGAGCGTGGCGACGAGGATCTGATTGTTGGCGACGATGAAGTCGCCCGCCGGCTGTGTCGTCGAGCCGGTCTGCGTGGAGCCGGGCTGGCCGGGGGCGGGCGTGCCGGTGAAGACCGTCCACTGCGCCACGTCCGCCGTGCGGTCGTAGATGTTCTGCACGACCACGGGGTTGGCGCCGAGCCGCTCGTTCCAGAGTTCGCGCGTGACGCGCATCTGGCGGCCGCCGTTGATCGGCTCGAACGAGACGTTGAAGTCGGTGGCGCGGTCGCCGCTCGAGCGGATGGTCAGCCGCTCGCCGACGATCTGCGTCGAGATGCGCGCGACGCCGCCGTTCGGGAGCCGGTCGGTGATTTCGCGCCCGTCGGCGACGAGGTTCGCCCGCGGCGCGCGCGAGGAGGCGATGCCGACGTTGTTGCCGTTGCGCTCGATGGCGATCATCTCGGGCGCCTCGAGCCGGCGCACGAGGTCCTGCCTCACGCTGTCGCGCTCGTTGGAAGGCAGGTTGAGCGTGGCGCGGTCGGCGACGGCCACGATGTTATCGCTGCGCGTGGGGTCAATGCGGTAGGTGCCCGTCAGGCTCGTGCTCGTGCCGGCCGTGGTGTCGCCGGGGGCGGGCAGCGTCGTCCCGCTCCAGTTCCAGGCGACGTTGTAGGCCGCGGCCAGCTCGTTCAGGTCGGTGCGCAGCATGTCCCACTCGTTCGCGGAGCGGCGCGAGAGCTGGTTGCGGCGCATGAAGCTGTCTATGTAGCTGGCCTGCCGCAGCACGTTCTCGACGTCGGAGGCCGCGGCGTTGCGCGAGCCGAAGCGCGAGCGGAGCTGGTCGGTGGCCTGCTCGAAGTTCTGTATGAACTGTTTGATGTTGTCCTCGGCGCGCGTGTTGTTGTAGGTGCTGCGGTCGAGGGCGCGGTCAACGGCGTCGCGGAAGCTGTCGGTGCGCGTCTCGATGCGGCCGATGATGATGCCGACCTGCTGGTCGTTGACGCGGTGCGGGAAGCCGGAGACGCCGCCGCCGGTGACGGGCGTCGCCTGGTTCCAGTTCCAGTTGACTTCGTAGGCGCGGGCCAGCGCGTCGAGGTCGGAGCGGACGATCTGCCAGTCGCTCTGCGCGCGCTGCGACACGCGGTTCGTGAGCATGAATTGGTTGATGGCTACCGCCTGTTGCAGGACGAACTCGACGTCGGCCGCGGCGGAGGAGCGGTTGTTGAAGCGGTCGCGCAGGCGGTCGGTGGCCTGCTCGAAGCTCCGCACGTACTGGGTGATGTTGTCTTCGGGGCCGCTGCCGGCGTAGCGCCCGCGGTCGAGCGCGCTCTCGAGGCTCGCGCGGAACCTGTCGGTCGACATCTCGACGCGGCGGATGAGGTCATCCACCTGGCTGTAACTCAGTCGGTACGGGCGGCGCTGGGCCTCGGCGGTCGCCGTCAGCCCGAGGCTGACGAGCGCGAGCACGAGCCCGACAGAAATTGCTTGTCTGATCCTGTTCATCGTTCCTCCCTCCAGCAAATCATTCGTCACGATTACGTATCAGAACCCCTTGCCCCTGCTCATCTGCGGGGAGATGTCTTCGGAACGAGGAGAGACACGGCGCTTGAGCGATGCAAAGGCTTTTCTGGTGTTGTTCACGCAAGCATCGTGCCGGCGGCGGCGCGCGGCGTCAGATTGATTGCAGCGGCTGCGGGGAGCAGCGGGGAGTGGCGAAGTCGCTCCTGTGATTCCGCCCGCCCGCGCGAGGGTTGCCGCGCAATTTTTCAGGAATTCAAGCCGCCCAAGCTTGCCACTCGAGGCACACTGTACGAAACGCGACAGTAATGTTCGGGTAACGTACAAACGGAAAGGGTGCCGGGTGCCGGGTGCCGGGTAAAAAGCTGGTCGTCTTTCCCCCGGTACCTGACACCCGGCACC
>DASZKF010000159.1:0-16319 GCA_035947355.1 Pyrinomonadaceae bacterium
GGTTTCGAGTTTCGAGTTAAAACAATTCCTTGTCTTGAACTCGAAACTCGAAACCCGCAACTCGAAACCCGTTCGTCAGAACGGTATTTCGTCGTCTTCCACCCGCGGGGCGGGCGCGTTGGGGCGCGGGCCGCCGCCGCCGCGGGGCGAGGCGGTCGCGGCCTGCGCGGCCTGGCGGGCGGGGATGCCCTCGACGCCGGCTCCGGCGTCGAGGAAGCGCACGTCGGTGGCGTTGATTTCGAGCGTGTGGCGGGCGCGGCCGTCGCGGTCGGTCCACTCCTCGACGTGGAGCCGGCCCTCGACGTAGACCTGCCGGCCCTTCGTCAGATACTTCGAGGCCGTCTCGGCCTGCTTGCCCCAGACCGTCACGCGGAACCAGGTGGTCACGTCCTGCTGCTCGCCCGCCTTGTCGCGCCGCCGCTCGTTCGACGCCATCGTGAACGAGCAGACGGCCGTCCCCTGCGGCGTGAAGCGCATCTCCGGGTCGCGCCCCAGGTTGCCGACGACGATGATCTTGTTGAACGACATACCGGTCTCGCTCCTCTCTCCTCCCATTCGTTGCAGACGCGGCACATCGTATCACACGCGGCAACGAATATAAAAGTTTCAAGTTCCAGGTTCCAAGTTTCAAGTTAAAACAAAAGTCTTGTCTTTAACTTGAAACTTGGAACCTGGAACTTGAAACTTCTTTACCGGCGGGGCAGTTCGACGGTGAGGAAGTCGTGGGCCATCTCGGTGGCGGGGAAGAGGGCGCGGGCCTCGCGGAGGAGGTCTTGCGGCTCGACGCGGTTGCCGGGGAAGTAGCGCGGGCTGAAGTGCGTGATGACGAGTCGGCGGACGCCGGCCTCGCGGGCGACGCGCGCGGCCATCGCGGCCGTCGAGTGGAGGCTGCGTTCGGCGAGCGCCGCGTCCGCCTCGGCGAAGGTCGCCTCGTGGATGAGGAGGTCTGCGCCGCGCGCGAGCTCGACCGCGGCCCGGCAGTAGATGGTGTCGGTGCAGTAGACGACGCTGCGGCCGGGGATGTCGGGGCCGCAGAAGTCCCGGCCGTCGAAGGCCCGGCCGTCTGGGAGCGTGACGCGCTCGCCGCGCTTCAGGCGGCCGTAGAGCGGCCCTTCGGGGATGCCCTCGGCGCGTGCGCGCTCCACGTCGAAGTGGCCGGGCCGATCCTTCTCTTCGACGCGGAAGCCGAAGGCGGGCAGGCGGTGCTTGAGCGGCGCGCAGGTGACGACGTACTCTCCGTCCTCGAAGACCTTCCCCGGCTCGGCCGCGTGCACTTCGAGCGGGTAGGAGAAGCGGAGCTGTGTGCGGCGGCTCACCTCCTGCACGTACTGTTCGAGGCCGCGCGGCCCGTAGAGGTCTACGCGGCCGGCGTGCCCGGACATGCCGCAGGTGGCGAGCAGGCCCATCAGCCCGTAGACGTGGTCGCCGTGCAGGTGCGTGATGAAGAGGCGCGTCAGCTGGCTGATGTTGAGGTCGGCGCGCAGGAGCTGTTGCTGCGTGCCCTCGCCGCAGTCGAAGAGCCAGGACTCGCCGCGCTGCGGCAGCCGGAGCGCGACGGCCGAGACGTTGCGCGCCCGCGTCGGCACCCCCGCGCTGGTTCCCAGGAAAGTGATTCGCAAAACAGTTATCAGTCGTCAGTTATCAGTTTTCAGTTACTTCTTCTCCGGTCAGTTTTAAGCCGGCGGCGCGGGCCGGTCAGGTCTTCGCCGTCGAAGGTGCGGTCAATGCCGAGCGCCTGGCAGAGCTTGCCGGGGCCGCTCGTCAGCGCGCGGTCTTCGCGGCCGGGGCGGCGCAGGCGCATCAGGTCAACGCCCTCGGAGGGTTCGAGCGCGCGCACGAGCACGGCGTGCGGCGAGCCTTCCGCGCCGGTGACGACGTTGAGCTGGTGGTGCATGCCGTAGACGAAATAGACGTAAGCCGTGCCGCCGGCCGCGTACATCGTCTCGGTGCGCGGCGTCCGCCGCCCGCCGTAGGCGTGCGAGGCCCGGTCGCCCTCGCCGAGGTAGGCTTCGGTCTCGACCACCCGCCCCGACACACGCCCGCCGCCCGGCGCGGGCACGACGAGGAGCTTCCCCAGCAGCTCGCGCGCGACCAGCAAAGTGTCTGCGCGCGTGTAGAAGTCGCGCCCAAGTTTCATAAATATTTTTGATTTTAGATTGTTGATTTGCGGTTGAAGGCAGTGAGGGTGCCGTCTTCCCATCGAAAATCAACAATCTAAAATCAAAAATTCCCTCTCACTCGAACTGCTTTTTGAATTCGTCGAACTGTCGGCGCAGTTCCGTAACTTCGCCGCGGAGGGTCTCGACCTCGGCTTCGAGGCGGGCGAGCCTCTCGTTCTCGGCGCGCACCTCGCGGACGGCCGGCTCGACGCGCGGCTCCGGGCGCGACTCCTCGACCTCGGGCGCGCCGGCGAGCAGGTGCGCGTAGCGCGCCTCCTTGCGGCCGGGCTGGCGCGGGAGCTTCATGACCAAAGGCTCCTCGCGCCGCGCGAGGGCGTCGAGCGTGGCCTCGGCCTCGGCGAGGTCGGCGAAGCTGTAGAGCCGCCCCGTCCGGCCGCGCACCTCGCCCACCGTCTGCGGCCCGCGCAGCATCAGCACGCACACGGCCGCCAGCTCGGCCGGCGAGAGGCGGAAGATTTCCGTCATCATGTGCTTGTACTTCGGCACGCGGCTGTCGCTGCCGTAGAAGACGTAGACCAGGTTCTTCGCGCGCAAAGATTCGAGCGCGCGCGCCACCGTCTGCTCGTCGAAGGAGACGACGGGGTCGCGGTTCGAAATCTGGTTGCAGGCGTTCACCAGCGCGTTCAGCGTCAGCGGATAATACTCCGGCGTCGTCACCTGCTTCTCGACCAGCGAGCCGACGACCCGCACCTCGACCTCGTTCAAAAGGGCGTCCACGTTTGAAATCGTCCTCGGAAGATTTAGGCGGGCGGCGCGAGCGGCCGGAGCCCGCCGCCCGGCCTCAGAATTTCATTGACACCCTCCCACGGTCAAGTCGCGACCTCACCGCCCGCCGTTGAGGCGGAGGACGAGGTCGGCGTCGTAGGCGCGGACGTAGAGGCGGTCGCCCTTGCGGATGATGTACTCGGGGCCGGAGCGGACGGGGAGGCGCTGGCGCACCTCGCCCGTGCGCTTGTCGAGGAGGTAGAGGAAGTCGGGCTCCTGCGTGAAGCCGTAGCCGGAGACGATACGGTCGCCGACCAGCTCGAAGCTGGAGGCGTTCGAGACGAGCGGCGCGCTGCGCCAGACGACGCGGCCGCGCCGCGTGTCTATCGCCGTCAGGTACGCGTTCATCCCGCGCGAGGAGCGGGCGTAGGTGTTGTGCGCGTGCGCGACGTAGAGCGTGTCGCCCTCCTCGGCGGCCCAGGCGATGTCCTGGTAGACGAACTGGCGCTCGCGCGCCGGCGCGCCGGGCGCGTAGGCGTATTCGGCGAAGTCGAAGCCGTAGCCGAAGCGGCCCGTCGCGCGGTCGAGGGCGACGAGGTAGCGGCCCGAGGCGAAGTCCGCGCCGTAGACGGCGAGGACTCGTTCGCGCTGGCGGACGGCCCTGACGAGCCGCGCGCCGCGGAAGCGCAGGGGGACGAACGAGGGGAGCGGCTCGGCCGGGCTCGCCCACCCCGGCGAGGGCGCGTCGGGTATCTCGTAGAGCGGGAGCGCGAGGCCGTGGCGCGAGAACCACTCGGCCTCGTCCGTGATCTGGTTGCGCCGCGTCGAGACGACCGTGAGCCGCCGCTCGCCGCGGCGCGGCGTCACGGCCCGCGGCGGCGCGCGCTTGAACTCCGGCGCGGGCAGAGTCACCAGCCGCCAGTCGTCCGTGTCCGCTTGGGCGCGGGCCGCGGGCGCGCACAGCGCCAGGCAGAGGAGGGCGAGGAGGACTGTTCTCGTTCGTGCGTCGGGTCTCATCTCCGGGGCGTGCTCCGTAACCTTTGATCGTCCGAACTCGCGCCGGCATTGTAAACCAGACCCGCCGGCGGCGGGCGGCGGCCGCGCCCGGCGCGCAAAATTTTCGGCCCGCGGTCGGTTATAATCCGTCCGTGATGACCGACTCGGAAGAACTCTTAAGCCGCATCGAGGAGGCGCTGGCCGGCGTCGAGCAGGAGGGCGGCGACGCCTTCCCGCCGATGGCGAGCGTCAAGCGTCAACTCCTCTGGTGCCGCGCCTACCTCCGCGGCGAGCCCGCCGGCGACCCGCCCGGCCCCTTCACCATGGGCACCATCGCCATGCGCGAACTCGACATCTACGGCGACAACCCCGACCTCGCCCTCGAGGTCTACCAGATCGAGAACGAGATGAACGCGCTGCTCGACGGTAAAGGCCGCGAATCGTGAATCGAAGTCGTCAGTCACCAGTTCTCAATTCTCAGTAAAACAAAAACTGAGAACTGATGACTGACGACTGACGATTTCGATGACGATTCGCGGCCTTTACTTGAGGTTCGCGTCGAGGGCCTTGAGGGCGTCGAGGATTGTCTCGACCGCGCCGAGGTAGAAGTCCGTGGTGAGGGTCTCGAAGTCGTCCGAGGGCTTGTGGTAGTCCCTGTGGTCTTCGACGCCGAAGTAGACGAAGGGGATTTTCTCGCGGTGGAAGGCGAAGTGGTCGGACTGCTTCGTCCAGTCGCCGCCGCCGTCCTCGGGCCGGTCGTGGCCGAGCAGGAGCTTGACGCGCGCCGAGGCCGCGACCCTTTCGAGGTGCGGCCTGAGCGCGCGGGTGTGATGGGTGCCGGCGGCGTAAAGCTCGCCGCGCTCGCTGTGGCCGACCATGTCGAGGTTGACGTTGAGCGCCACGTCGCGCCCCTCGCGCTTGAGCGACTCGACGAGGGCGCTCGCGCCTTGCAACCCGTCCTCCTCGGCGTCGAGCGCGGCGAAGACGAGCGTGTGCGCGGGCTGCTCGCGCGCGAAGTGCGCGGCCAGTTGGATGAGGGCCGCCGTGCCCGAGGCGTTGTCGTCCGCGCCGTTGTAGACCTGCCCGTCCCTCACGCCGAGGTGGTCGTAGTGTGCCGTCACGACGATCAGGCCCGAAGGCCGCCTCGACCCCTCGACGAAGCCGACGACGTTCGCGCCCCGGTTCGACCGCCCCTCGCGCGCGCGCAGCTCGAACGGCTGTTCGAGCGCCGGCCCCAGCGGCTTCACCCCAGCTTGCGCGAAGCGGCCGGCGACGTAGGCCCGCGCCCGCGCGCCGCCCGGCGTCCCGGCCGCGCGCCCCTCCATCGCGTCGCTCGCGAGCACGCGCACGTCGCCGAGCAGTTGCGCCGCGTCAACCCTCGCCGGGGAAGGGCGCGCCGCCTGCGTGCCCTTCACCCCCTGCTCCTCCCGCTCGACGCGCGGGAGCGCCGACGCGCAGGACGCCAGCATCACCAACGCCAGCCAGAATCTCTTCATCTCTCTTGAGCCTTAAAAGCCTCGAACCCTCGACCGTAAAACGCCGGCCCGCCCCGCTCAGACCCGCGCCGCGCTCACACCCGCCGCCTCGAACTCTTCCGCGCGGGACTCGCTCTCGGCGAGCGCCGTCGCCGACAGGAGCACGAGCGCCAGCCACAGGAGGTCTGCCAGCAGGAGGTGTACGAGCTGGAGCCACACGGGCGCGAGCAGCGCGGCGTTGGCGAGGCCGACGGCCGTCTGCGCCGCCACCAGCCACACCGCCGCCGCCGCCCAGCGCCGCACCCAGACCGACGGCCAGAGCCTCCGCAGCGCGACGGCGAAGGTCACGACGTACGCGCCGACGGCGACCGCAAGCAAAGGGTGCAGTTTGTAGTTACGCAGGCTGAACATCAGGCGGGCCGCGGCCGAGAGGTCGCCGCGCAGGGCCTCTTCGGTCGCGCTTCCGGGGAACAGGGTGGCACCGAGGGCCGCGACCGCCCCGCTCACGCCGAGCGCCAGCGTCGCCGCCAGCACGCCCGCGGCGTGCCAGCGCACCGCGCCCGCCCCGCGCGCCGCGCGCCCGCCCGAAGCCCACCAGGCCGTGAGCGCCAGCACGCCGACGAGGACGAAGGTGTTGACGAGGTGCACCGAGAGGTAGACGGCCCGCGCCACCGAGGCGTTGTCGGCGACGAGTTGCAAAAGCACCAGCCCCGCGCCGATCAACGCCTCGACGACGATGAAGACGAGCGAGAGGGCCGCCCCCGCGCGCACAGGGTTCCGCCGGGGGTAGGCGCGGAAGGCCCACACGGCGAGGCCGACGACGAGCAGCAGCGCCGCCCCGCTCGTCGCGCGGTGCGTGAATTCGATGAGCGTTTTGACCTCCGGCGCGCGCGGCACGACCGCGCCGTTGCAGAGCGGCCAGTGGTCGCCGCAGCCCGCGCCCGACCCGGTCGCGCGCACGTACGCGCCCCACACGATGACGGCCAGGTTGAAGGCCAGCACGGCCCACGCGAACGCGGCGAAGCGGTTGGGTCTGATGTTCAAAGGCGGCATGAATTTAGTCGGCCTATCGGCCGCAACTTTATCACCCCGCCTTCGGAAAATCTAAACAGCCCGGCCGGCGGCGACTCTGCGCCACGCGCCCGACTCGCCCTCGCGGCGGATGATGGCGGCGACCTCTCGGTAGGCGGCGGCGTAGAGGGCGCGCATCTCTGCGGCCGAGGCGGGACGGGCGAGGCGGCGGTCAAGCTCTTCGAGCGGGAGCTGCCCCCCGTCGGCCGCGCGCGCGAGCGACGCGCCCTCGCCGGCGAAGTGCGCGGCCAGGCCCTCGACGAGCCAGCGCGGCGCGCGGCCGCGGCCGATCATTTCGCAGGCGACGTGGGCGAGTTCGTGGCGGAGCACGGCGGCGAGCACGCCGCGGCGGCGCAGCGTGCCGAGCGGCTGCAGCTCGACCCGCCGGCCCGAGGTCGCGGCGGCTGCCCACGCGGGCTGCCCCGTCGCCCCTACGAAGTCGCCGGTCGTCGCGTGCGCGAAGACCTCGACCGCGTCGGGGGCCGCGCGCCCGAGCGAGGCCCGCTCCAGCCGGCGCGACAAGTCGGCGTGCGCCGCTTCGAGCGCGCGCAAGACCGACTCGGCCTCGCGCCGCGCCACGCCCGCCGGGTAGCTCAAACGGAAGTGCTCGCTCGAAAGGATTGCGGACGCCCGGATTGCGGATTGCGGACTGCGGATTGCGGAATGAAAGGGCGTGCGGGCTTCATCGTTACCTGTTGAGAACGACGCGCGGGTGAAGCGAGGACGAAGGGCGGCGTATTCCTCACCTCCGACCCCGGCCCTTTCATCACTCTTCATCCCTGCCGGTCTTAACGCAGGGCGAGGCTGCGCGTCGGCGCAGTTCCCGTCATTCCGCAATCCGCAGTCCGCAACCCGCAATCCCGCGCCGGGCAGGTAGTGGCCGAGAATCTGTTTGTAGCCCGCGCCGCGCGCGGCGAGGCGGTGCGCGCCCGCCTGGCAGAGGCCGAGGCCGTGCCCGAAGCCGCGCCCGCGGAAGACGAAGCGCCGCCCGGAGCGCGCGACCTCGAAGCGCGAACTCTTCAGGACGCCCCAGCCCAGGGTGCGGCCGACGATGATCTTGAAGTCCCAGCCGCGCAGCACGCGGCGGCGCTCGCCCGCGAGTTCGACCAGCTCGGCGCGCCCGCCCGCGTCGCGGCGCGCGACGCGCACCGAGTCGAGGTGCGCGCCCACGTCGCTGCGCCGGTCGGCACGCAGCGCGCGCAGGAGGTCTTCGGCGCTGACCGCGTCCGTCCAGGCGTGCGCGTCGGAGGCGCAGGACGCGTCCGCCACGCCGCGCAGTTGCGGCGGGGCCTCGCGCGCGCCCCAGAGCGTGCGCACGTCCGCGGTCGAGCCGCCGCACGAGGCGCTGAAATAGACTTCGGCGGCGCGGCCCGCGCGGTCGCGCAAGACCTCGCCCGCGGTCTCGCGGACGGCGCGGCGTAGAAGCTCGTAAAACTCGGGCCGCGCGCCCTCGTCGCGCACGGGCGCGTAGCGCTGGCAGTGCGTCGTGTCGCAGAGGTCGAACGGCTCGCGCCCGTGGCGGCGCAGGTTCCTGAGCGCGTAGGTGCGCGCGACGACGGCCAGCGCCTTCAGCGCCTCCGGCTCGTTCTCGACGCTGCCTTCGGCGGCCAGCACGCCGAAGACGTAGTCTTCGAGCGCGAGCGTCAGGGTCGAGTCCTCGCGCGCCAGTCGCACGCGCACGGAGGCGCCGCCCGCTTCGCCGAGCGAGTCAGCGCCCGAAGACTCATCCACACCGGCGTCGTCCCCATCACCGTCCCGCGGGTCGTCGCCGAGTGCCGCCGCGGTCTCCTTGTCGTGCGCGAGCGTGCGCGCGTAGGCGGCGAAGACGGGGCGCGCGAGGACGGCGGCGTCCGCGCCGTGGCCGCGCCTGAGGTAGACGAGGACGGCGACGCGCACCGACTCCGGGGGGGCTTCGGCCGCGCTCGTGTCGGTCGCGAGGCCGACGAACCAGCCCTGCGGGCGGAAGCCTTCGGGCGGCGTCGAGGTGCCGGTCTTGCCGAAGACGCGCACGGGCAGCGTCGAGAGTCCGGCGCGCGAGGCCGTGCCGTAGGAGACCGCGCCGCGCATCCCTTCGAGGAGCAGCGCGCGGTGCGCCTCGTCAACGCGGAGACGGGCGCGCTCCTGCGGCGCGAAGTCCTCCGGGCCGTGCCGCGCCGGGACGAGGAGGCGGCCGCCGTTGAAGAGCGCGGCGTAGGCCGTGACGAGCTGCGCGGGCGTGACGCGCAGCCGCTCGCTCTCGCCGAGCATCTCGGCGGCGCGCAGGCCCTCGCGCGGCAGCGCGCCGGCCGTCTCCGAGTCGCCGCCGCCGCCCGTCGCCGCGCCGAAGCCGAACTGTTCGAGCGTGCGCGCGAACGCCTCGGCGGGCGTCGCCTCGGCCGCGCGGCCGAAGAAGTCGTTGCAGGAATTAGCCAGGGCCGCGCGCGGGTCGAAGCGCGTGCGGTAGCGCGGGTGCGCGCAAGTCGCGCGGAAGCCTTCGCGCTCGTAGCGGCCGCGGCAGGAGTGCCGCGTCTCCTCCGTGAGCGCGCCTTCGGCGAGGGCGGCCAGCGCCGTGAAGGGCTTGACGGCCGAGCCGGGCGGCGTCGCCTCGGCGAACGCGAGCCGGCCGCCCACGGCCGCGCGCAGACGGCCCGTCTGCGCGTCGAGGACCAGGATCACGCCCGCCCTCCGGCCCAGCGCCGACTCGGCCGCGCGCCGCAAAGCCTCGTCCGCCGCCGCCTCGCCCAGAGCGGCCGCGGCCGTCTTCTTCTGTTCATTCAAGCCGCCCGGCAGCGCCCACGCGAACAGCACGAACACGCAGACGCACGCGTGCGCGAGCCCGTGCGAAAGAGGAGAAGGCGGAAGGCGGAAGGCGGAAGGCCGCCAGGACACTCTATTCCGGGCTGCCTTCCGCCTTCCGCCTTCTGCCTTCCGCATCTGAATTGTCCCCGTGTCGAGATGTTCCGTCGCGCGTCAGGTTTGCATTTGCGGCTCGGCGGCCGGCTCGGCGGGCGCGGGTGCCGGCGGCTCCGGGTGCGGGGCCGCGTCGGTCGTCGCCGGGGGCGCGAAGGCACCCAGCGCGCCGAGCGTGATCGTCCAGCCCCAGAGGGTGAAGACGAAGGCGAGCGCGAGGCGCAGGCCGAAGAGGACGAGTTCGCCCCAGGCGGCCTTGACCGGCGTCCGCGTGTAGATGATGAAGTACGGCATCAGCGCGAAGACGAGGAGGCCCAGGGCGTAGACGAGCACCGGGCGCGGCAGGAAGGCGCGGCCCGCGACGCGGTGGAAGCGCCGGAGCGTCGCCTTCAGCCCGTCGCGCGCGACCGAGAGCCAGAGGTGCGCCGCCACGAGCGGCAGGATGAAACCGAGCAGCAGAATCCAGAGCGAAGACGAAAGCGCCTCCGGCCAGCGCAGCGGCTCGGGCGGCACGGCCCGCGGCCCGGCCGCCGCGGAGGCCGCGCGCGCCGCCTCGTCCGGCTTCGGCAGGTAGCCGTCGAGCTTGTTCAGAAGGTAGAACAGGCCGACGCCGAGCGCGACGAGCGGCAGGCTGACCAGCAGTATCTTCCAGAAGTCGCGCAGGGCGCGCTTGAGCAGGCCGCCCAGCCCGCGCGTGCCCACGGCGAAATGCGCGGCCGCCGCCTGGAGGACGAAGAAGAGCAGCGGCGCGAGCACGAACGTCACGGCCGAGATGACGAGCTGGCGCGTCGTCGCCACGCCCGTCGCGAAGAACCAGTAGACCGAGACGAGCAGCGCCGCGTAGAGCACGTTGAGGAGGGCCAGGCCCGGCCACCCGCGCAGCAGGCCGCGCGCCGAGTGGCCGACGGCGGCGAACGTTTCTTTAATCATAACTTCGCTCCGCTCAGTAAGTTTCAAGTCCCTAGTTTCAAGTTCCAAGTTAAAGACAAAGCTGTTTCTAACTTGGAACTTGAAACTAGGAACTTGAAACTTATTTGTCGAGAATCGTCAGCGAGCCCGTCGCCGAGTTGGCGCGCGTGTCGGGCTGGTACATCAGCTCGGCGCGGGCCGGGGCGGCGCGGAACCGGCCCGGCACCTGGACGCGCATCGCGTACTGGAACTGGGCCGAGCCGTCGAAGCGGTCGAGGAAGAGGACGGCGCGGTTGTCGCGGAACTCGCGGGCGCTGTACCAGTCGCTCCAGTCCTTCTCGGTGTGCGAGAGGTCTATGCCGCTGACCTGCTCGACCTGCTCGCAGCCGGCCGGGATCGGGTCTTCGACGAGCATGTAGCGCGCCGCCTCGCCATCGATGCGGAGGCGCGAGACGATGATGTCGCCCGAGCGCACCTCGCCCGCGAGCGGCTCGACCTGCCAGCCCAGCGTGCCCTCCTCTTTCTCGACGACCCGCAGCCGCAGGTACTCGCGCGAGAGCTTGAGGGCCGGCACGCCCTGCGCCGGCGTCTGCTCGTCGCTCGTGTGGTGCGTGAGCGAGGCCGAGAGGTAGAGCACGCCCGCGCCGCGCTTGACGACGCGCACCTCGTTGCGGCCCGCGACCTCGCCGCCGCGCCGCGCGACGTTGAAGACCTGCGCCGAAGTGGCGTCGGCCCCGGTCATCTGGCGGGCGAAGACCTGCTCGCCGTTTATGTAGACCTCAACCGCGTAGTCGGGGTTCAGCTCGTCGCTCGCCTTCACGTAGTCTATGAGGCCGTAGACGGCGAAGGCCGTCTCGCGCGTCGAGAGCCAGTGGTGGCCGAAGCGCCGGCCACGGACGAGCCAGCGCGCGGCCTTCGGCAAGACCTCGCTCTGCGGCACGAGGCGGGCGAGCGCCCTGACGGCCGTCGCCGTCGCTTCAACATCTGAAGCGCGGCTCTTCGACTCCCAGTAAGCCTCTGCGGCCCCGGCCTTCGCGGAGCGTTCGAGTTCGGCGGCGACGGTCCTGGCGCGCGCCGCATCATTGTTTGCCTGGAGCGTGAGCGCGAGGAGCGCCTGGCCGTAGGCCCCGAGTCGGGCGCGGCGGTTGAAGAGGTCTACGGCAAACTGCGGCTCGCTCTGCCCGCTCTGGCGGTGCGCGTAGGCCATGAAGGCGCGCGCGTCTTCGCCGAACTCGCCCAAGTCCCCGCCCCCCGAGAGCATCACCTGCAAAGCCTTGCGACCGTTCTCGAGGCGCTCCTCGTCCACCTCGTAGCCGGCCGCGCGCGCCTCGGCCAGGCCGTGCACGACGTAGGACGTCATCCACGCGTCGGTCTGGTCGTCCTTCCACCAGCCCCAGCCGCCGTCGCCGTGCTGGAAGGCGTAGAGGCGGCGCAAGCCCTTCTGCACCTTGCGCCCGAGCCCGCCCTCGTCGCGCACCGAGGCCGCCTCGACGTTCTGCAAGGCCTGCGAGACGATGACGTTCGGGAGGAACGATGACATCGTCTGCTCGGTGCAGCCGTAGGGGAAGCTCGTCAGGTAGTCGAGCGCGCCGAAGAGCGAGCCGGCGACCGAGGGCGTGACCTCGATGCGGAGGTTGCGCGCGTTCGGGTCGGCGTTGGCCGGGAGGTTGAGGGCGAAGGCGCGCTCGGCCTCGTCTTCAGAGACGACGGCCGACTCGGCGCGCGTCACCTTCAGCCCGCGCGGGACGACCGGGATGGAAGTTTCGAGCGCGTCGGACTCGGTGTCGGTCAGGGCCTTCGCCAGAATCCGCAGCTCGCCGGAGGCCGGGGCCGTGACGCGCCAGTCGAAGCGCTGCTGCCCCCCGGCGGGGATTGAAACCCTCTGCTGCGGCTGATCCTGGAGCTGCGCGCCCGCGACCTCTATGGAGACCTGCGTCACCTTGTCGGCCTTGAGGTAGTTGTGGACGATGCCGGAGAGCGTCACGGTGTCGCCGGCCGTCAGGAAGCGCGGCATGGCGACGCGGATGATGACGTCCTTGCGCTCGACGACGCGCGAGACGGCGACGCCGACGCGCGTGTCCGAGGTGACTGCCCGCGCAGTCGCGCGCCACGTCGTCAGGTTGTCGGGCAGCTCGAACTTGACGGTCGCACGCCCGTCCGCGCCGGTGACGATGGCGGGCTGCCAGAAGGCCGTGTCCTTGAAGATTTTCCTGACGCGGGCGTTCGCCATCTCGGCCTCACTCTTGAAGTCGGCGAGCTGGTTGGCGCGTTTCGCCTGCGCGAGCTGGACGACCTTCGTGCCGGCGTAGCCGGAGAAGTAGTAGTTGACGGAGAAGCTCGTGTTGACCTGGTTGTAGCGCCGGCCGTAGAAGGCGCGGCGGATGTCCTCGACCAGCTCGCCCGAAATCTGGTAGATGCTCTCGTCCACGACGCCCAGGGAGACCTCGGCCCCGGCGGCCGGGCTGCCGTCGCCGTTGCGCGCCAGCACCGTGTAGGAGGCCGTCTCGCGCGGCCGGTACTCCTTCTTGTTCGGGATGATCTCCAGGTCGAGCAGCTTATCGCGGGCCGGGACGAGGAGCATCAGCTCCTGCGTGTACATCTCGCTCTTCTTCACGTAGGTGACGTTGAGGAAGACGTTCGGCGCGTGGCGCGGCTCGATGGGGACTTCGAGGTTGACGGCGCGGCCGGGCACGTCCACGCGGCGGGTCGAGAGCACGCCGTTCAGCTCGGTCGTCACCAGAAGGTGCGCGGCGTCGGTCGGGAGGAAGGCGGCGACGACCGCCGTCTCGCCGGGCCGGTAAGACTTCTTGTCGGCGACGAGCTTGATGGTGCCCTCGTCGCCGTAGGAGACGTCGGCCCAGCGGCCCGAGCGGTCGGTCACCCAGAGGTAGCCGGCGTCCATCACGACCTGGCGGCCGCGCTCCTCGACCGCGGTCTTGATCGTGATGCTGCCGTTGTTGGCGACCGCGTAGTCGTAGACGGCCTCGCCCTGCTCGTTCGTCTGGACGCCGGCCGTGTGCAGCTCGCGCTCGCGCACCTCGTAGTCGGCGTACTCGTCGCCGTAGTCGGTCTTCTTGATGACCTTCTCCCAGCGGCGCTCGGAGAAGATGAGGCGGACGCCGGTCTGGACGGGGCGGCCCTCGCGGTCGTTGGCGGTGACTTTAATGCGCGCCGTGTCGCCCTGGTAGTAGACGTAGCGCTCGGGCGCGGCCGAGGCGACCGTGTTGCTGCGGACGGCGTCGAAGCTGGTCGAGCCGTCCATCGTCCGCCGCGCCGCGTCCGTGACCTGCGCCTCGACGCGGTAGGTGTAATCCCAGGAGTCCTTCGGGTCGGCCTCCGGGATTTGGAAATCCACGTCGAGGCGGCCCTGCTGGTCGAGGCGGCCCTCGCCTTCGAGCACCATCTCGTCGTCGTAGCCGTAGCCCGCGCCGCCCTCCTCGGCCGTCGGGTCCGCGCCGAACTCGTCCTCCTCGTCCTCGCCGTCGCCCCACCAGCGCCAGCTCCGCGAGCGGTAGACGTAATACTTGACCGAGGCGCGCGCGACCGGCGCGCCGAAGAAGTAGCTGGCCGAGACCGTAAAGCGCGCGCGCTCGCCCGTGTTGAAGTAGGAGCGCGGCGTCGTCACCCGCACCTTGTACTCGGGCTTCTTGTACTCCTCGACGGTGAAGTAGCCGGTGGCCGAACCGGACTCGGACTCGGCCGTGATGTTGTAGGAGCCGAGCGGCGACTCCTCGGGCAGGTCGAGCTCGCCGCTGAAGGTGCCGCGCGAGTTGAGCGTTAAATCCTGCTCGTAGATGCGCGCGCCGTTCGGGTCTTCGACCGAGACGGTGAGCGACCCGCCGGGCGGAAGTTTGTAGCCCGCGTCGGTCAGCTCGCGGAGGATGCCTTTGAAGTAGACCTTCTGCTGCGGGCGGTAGACGGGGCGGTCTGTGTAGACGTAGCTGGTGAGGTTGCCGCCGCCCTCCTCGGTCTCGCCGCCGTCGAAGTAATACGAGTCGAGGTCGGAGATGGCGAAGTCCTCGCCCGAAGTCGCCATCAGGAGGTAAGAGGTGTTGACCGGCTCCTCTTCTACGGCCTCTTCGCCCTCGCCTTCCGCGACTTCTTCCTCTTCTCCCTCCTCGGCCGGCGGTGCCGGCTTCTTGACGGAGACTTTGAGCAGCCCCTGCGCGTCGGTCGTGCCCGTGGCGGCGTCCTCCTTGCCGCGCACGACGAGGACGCGGACGCCCTCGCGCGGCGCGCCCGTCTTGCGGTCTACGGCGTAGACGTACATCTCGCCGCCGGGCGCGATCTTCTGCACGGTGGCGATGTCGGTGACGACGACGACGCCGAAGGCTCGGAGGTCGCCGCCGACGGCCTCGACGAGGTAGACGCCCGGCTCGCGCCGGCCGAGGCTGATCGTGCGCTGGTCGTACACGTCTTCGAGCGGCGGAAGCTTCTCGCGCCAACTGCTGACCATCTGGTCGGGGTTCAGGAGCGGCACGCGCGCGTAGTCGGCGACGGAGAGCGGCGTGCGGTTGCTCGTGTCGTCCTCGTCGGTGTCGCGGAAGCGCTGGTTGAAGCTCTTGCGCGACTGGTTAGCGGTCTGCGCGCGGACGTAGCGCTTAATCGCGCCGAAGACGAGGCTCTTGAACTGGCGGAGCTTCTCCAGGAAGGTCGGCTTGCGCTCGACCGACTTGCCGACCTCGGCCTGCTCGTCCTCGCCGACCTGGTGCGGGTTGTCGAGCTGGCGGAAGAACTTGACCGGGTCTTTGACGCGGTAGACGCGGAAGTCGAGGCTGTCGAGGCCGCGGTAGTTGACCGAGAGCCGCGCGCGGTCGGTCGTCGCCCAGGTGCGCCCCGTGTGCAATGAGAAGAACGGCTTGGCGTGCTCGTCCGGGGGCGTCACCGTCCGCTCCGGGAGCACGTCGGGCGCGGTCTGCGCCGCGAAGCGGTTGATCGTCTTGGCGCGCAGCACCACGAAGGCGGCGACGAGCAGCACGGCGGCGACGTAACAGGCGGCGGCGGTCAGTGTGCGACGGGACATAGGCGCTCCGAAAGAGTAGACAGTAGTCAGTAGTCAGTAGTCAGTAGGCTCCGCGCCGAGGGCGTTGACGTTGTCATCAGGACGTTCCGATTCATAAAGTTTTTTCTACTGACTACTGTCTACTGTCTACTGTCTACTTAAGGATTTTGAGCCGGTAGAAGCCGAGGAAGTTGCGGTTCGAGGCCAGCGGGCGCCAGCGCGGGTCGGGGTGGCGGTCGAGCAGGGAGAGGCGCACCTTGCGGACTTCGCCGGCGTCTGCGGGCGACGCGCCCGTGTGGTAGACGACCCAGTCGTCGGCACCTTCCGGCTCGACGCGCGCCGGGCCGAGGAAGATCATCACGTGGAACGGGTAGCGCTGCACCCAGGGCTGGTGGAAGAAGAGCAGGTCTCCGGGTTCGGCCCGGCGGCGGTCGCGGCCGACGAACTCCGCGTTGAACTCCTTGAGCGTGCGCGCGTCGGCGAACTCGGAGAAGAGGCCGGCGGCGAGGTCTCCCTCACTGAACGCGCCGGGCGCGGTGCGGAAGAGTTTTTCGCCGAGCGGGCCGCCCCCGAGCGTGTAGGCGCGCACCTCCGCCGCGAGCGGCTCGTAGCCCGCGCCCATCCGCTTGAACCAGGCGCGGTCGTGCGGGCGCAGGGCCTCGCGCCAGGCGAAGCGGACGAGGCCGGCGCAGTCCCTCTGCCCTTCGTTCCACTCGCCGCTCGGCGCGTAGAACTGCATCTCGGCCAGCCCGGTGAACCAGCGGCGGAAGCTCTCGCGGTCTGAGAACGCTCGCAGCTCGGCGCGGTCGGGGATGCCGTCTCGGTCGGCGTCCTCCCAGCGCGCGGCGTCCGGCTCGGCGGCCTTCGGCCCGGCGGGCGCGGCGGCCGTCGGCGGCGCGGCGCTCGACGCGGCGCGGACTCCGGAGGTCGCGGCCCGCCCGCACGAGAGGCAGGCGAGCGCGGCGAGCAGGGTCAGGCCGAGCGTGGCGCTTTGGGGGGTGCGCATCTGTCGGAAGTTCTGTGTCGGCGGTCGCGGCTGAAACGGGCCGCGGCGAACGGCCTCGCCGGGCGTGCTGCGTGCCCCCGGAATCC
>DASZKF010000160.1:0-3383 GCA_035947355.1 Pyrinomonadaceae bacterium
CTGTAAGTCTGGAGTCAAAACAAGTCCGCTCCTGACTCCAGACTTCAGACTCCGGACTCCAGACTTATTTTGATTATGGTATCTTTCCGCGGGGGTAAGAAGCAGAAGGTGATGGGAGACAGGAAGGCCAATGGGAAGGCCCGCTGGGAGGGCGAGGAGCCGGAGGCGGGCGAGCGGGTTCGTGTCAACGACCGCCGGCGCATCAACGTCGAGGGCCTGAGCGACCAGGCCGAGGCCGGCGAGGGGCCGAGCCTGAAGCCGAGTTACGTCGAGGAGCTGGAGGCCCGCGCGCGCGCCGCCGAGCAGAAGGCGGCCGACGTGCAGGCGCGCTTCGAGCAGGTGCGCGCCGAGCTCCGCCGCGAGACCGACGAGGTCAGGCAGCGCCTCGCGCGCACGGCCGACGAGCGCGCCGCCCGCGAGAAGGCGGCCTTCATCACGTCGCTCCTGCCTGTCGTGGACAACCTCAGCCGCGCGCTGGAGGCGGCCGAGGCCGGCGGCACTTTAGAATCTTTGCTCGACGGGCTGCGCGGCACCATCAGCGGCTTCGAGAACGCGCTCGCGCAGGCCGGGGCCGAGCCGGTCGAGGCTCTGGGCCAGCCTTTCGACCCCGAGCTGCACGAGGCCGTGGACACCGCCGAGGTCGAGCCCGAGCGCGAAGGCCGTGTCACCGCCCAGTACAGCCGCGGCTACCGCATCGGAAACCAACTCCTCCGCCCCGCCCGCGTCCAGGTCGGCCGCGCGAAGGCGGAGAGGAAGGGCGCGGGGGAATAAATACGAGTAGCCAGTAGACAGTAGTCAGTAGTCAGTAGGTTCGGGGGCGACTGTTGACGCTTTCACCCCGGCCGCCGCTTAGGAAAGCTTTTCTACTGTCTACTGACTACTGTCTACTGACTACTTTTTTTTCAAGGAGACCAAAGTGGCAGCGAAGGATTTGAAGTTCAGGGAAGAGGCGCGGCGCTCGATGTTGCAGGGAGTGAACGTGCTGGCGAACGCGGTGCGGGTGACGCTCGGGCCGAGGGGCCGGAACGTCGTGCTCGGCAAGAAGTTCGGCTCGCCCGTCGTCACGAAGGACGGGGTGACGGTCGCCAAGGAGATCGAGCTGAAGGACAAGTACGAGAACATGGGCGCGCAGATGGTCAAGGAGGTCGCCACCAAGACCAACGACATCGCGGGCGACGGGACGACGACCGCCACCGTCCTCGCCCAGGCCATCTTCCGCGAGGGCGTCAAGAACGTCACGGCCGGCGCGAACCCGATGCGCCTCCAGCGCGGGTTGCAGCTCGGCGTCGAGCGGGCCGTCGAAGAGTTGGAGCGGATGTCGAAGAAGGTCAAGAGCAAGGACGATCTGGCGAACGTCGCCGCCGTCTCGGCCAACAACGACCGCGAGATCGGCGAGCTGATCGCCGAGGCGATGGACCGGGTCGGCCGCGACGGCGTCGTCACCGTCGAGGAGTCGAAGACCTTGCAGACCGAGCTCGACCTGGTCGAGGGCATGCAGTTCGACCGCGGGTATCTTTCGCCCTACTTCGTCACCAACCCCGACCGCATGGAGGCCGTCCTCGAAGAGCCCCTGATCCTTCTCCACGAGAAGAAGATCGCGGCCATGCGCGACCTGCTGCCGCT
Source organism: Pyrinomonadaceae bacterium (assembly GCA_035947355.1). GTDB lineage: Bacteria > Acidobacteriota > Blastocatellia > Pyrinomonadales > Pyrinomonadaceae > QHXN01. Next base: position 1,624 of record DASZKF010000160.1, read on the forward strand.
CCTGGAACAGGTCGCCAACCAGGGCCGCCAGCTCCTCATCGTCGCCGAGGACGTGGAGGGCGACGCGCTCGCCACGCTGGTCGTCAACCGCCTGCGCGGCACCATCAAGGTCTGCGCCGTCAAGGCCCCGGCCTTCGGCGACCGCCGCAAGGCCATCCTCGAAGACATCGCCGTACTCACCGGCGGCCGCGTCATCACCGAGGACATCGGAATCAAGCTCGAATCGGTCACGCTCGAAGACTTGGGCCGCGCCAAGCGCGTCATCGTAGACAAGGACAACACGACCATCGTCGAGGGCGCGGGCAAGCGCAAGGACATCGAGGGGCGCGTCGCGACCATCCGCCGCCAGGTCGAGGAGACGACCTCGGACTACGACCGCGAGAAGCTGCAGGAGCGGCTCGCCAAGCTCGCCGGCGGCGTCGCCGTCATCCGCGTCGGGGCGGCCACCGAGACCGAGATGAAGGAGAAGAAGATGCGCGTCGACGACGCCGTCAACGCGACGCGCGCGGCCTCGCAGGAGGGCATCGTGCCGGGCGGGGGCGTGGCGCTGGTGCGCGCCGCCCGCGCGCTCGACCGCCTCAAAGTCGAGGGCGAGGACGGCGACGTGCGCACCGGCGTCCGGCTCCTGCGGCGCGCGCTCGAAGAGCCTCTGCGGCGCATCGCCGAGAACGCCGGGGTGGACGGGGCCGTCGTCATCGGCAAGGTCGAGGAGTCGAAAGGTTCGGTAGGGTACAACGCCGCGGCCGGCCGGTTCGAGGACATGGTCGAGGCCGGCATCATAGACCCGACGAAGGTCGTCCGCACGGCGTTGCAAAATGCTGCATCCATCGCCGGCCTGCTGCTCACAACTGATGCAGCCGTCACCGACGCGCCCGAGCCGAAGAAGGCCGCGACGCCCCCCGCGCCGGGCGGCGAGGACTACGACTTCTAAAAGCAGGGGCTAGGGGCTTGTAAAAATGTGGCGGGGCCGCTGACTTGTGACCCGTAACCGGGAGCAACTCAACGGCCCTTCCGCTTTTACAAGCCCCTCGCCCCCAGCCCCTAGCCCCTGCTTTTTAGTGGCTTTCAAATTGCTGCGCGCCAGATGTGTTATAGTCAGATGTCCGGAAGCGCGACGAAGGGCGCGGCCGGCGAACGGGCACACCTCGCAGCGTGCATTGCATCTAAACAGAGGCCGAGCGCCGGCAGTTGTGGCGAACCTGTCGCGGAGTTTTCAAGGGCGAGTTCGCGGCCCGCGTTTCGAGCGTTTTTGGCTGATGTAATGAGCCGGGCGAGGCCCCTGGCCGCGGCGTCCCGGCGGTGCAAAGGAAGACGCAATGATAGACCTGGGAACTTACAAAGACCGCTTCGCCGAGAGCGGCCAGCGTGTGCTCGAACACGCGGTGCAGGAGTCGCGCCGCCGTGACCAAAACTACATCGCGGTGGAACACATTCTTAACGGGTTGGCCTCCGAGGAGGCCGACCTCTTCAACTCGACCATGCGCGACCTCTCGCTCGACCCGCGCTCGGTCAAGGTCCTGATCGAGAAGCGGCTCGAAAACTCCCGCTACCAGAACGTCAACAAGGGCATCCGCATCGCGCCCGAGACCATCGAGCTCTTCAAGAAGGCGATGGAGCGGGCCCGCGCCCAGGGGCGCAAGACCATCGAGGCCACCGACCTCTTCATGGCCCTCTCGCAGGACGAGACGAGCGCCCTGATGGGCGTGCTCCGCAACCTCGGGGCCAACCCCGAGTCGGTCGTCGAGCAGGTGCGCGCCCGC
>DASZKF010000161.1:0-1613 GCA_035947355.1 Pyrinomonadaceae bacterium
TTTCAAGTTTCAAGTTAAAAACCGTCTTGCTTTTAACTTGAAACTTGAAACTCGGGACTTGAAACTTATTGGACGAGCGGGGCGCGGTTCTGGAGGTCGAAGCGGTAGCCGGCCGGGAGGATGTGGATGCGGACGCCGCAGATGGCGAGCAGCTCGTGGCGCTCGGCCTCGCCGAGGTTGGTGTGGGTCATTGCGCCGGCGTCTACGACGGTGGCGGAGCCGCTGCCGAAGACTTCGAGCGTGTGGCCGGTGACGACCGCCGCCGTGTCCTCGTCTATGCCGAGGCCGAGTTCGTGCGGGTGCTGGGCGATGGCGGCGAGCAGTCGGCGCAGGCGGCCGCGCTGCTCGAAGTGCTGGTCAATGAGGACGCCGGGCAGGAAGCCGAGGCCCGAGCCGAGCTCGACCATCCCGGCGCGCAGCGTCATCGTCGGCGCGCTGCCGACGATCATCACGCTCGACATCATCGCCGCGCCGGCGCTCGTCCCGGCCAGCACCAGCCCGTCGTCGCGGCGCAGGTGCAGCTCCGTGTCGAGCCGCGTGCCGCCGAGCAGGCGCGTCAGTCGGAGCTGGTTGCCGCCCGTGAAGAAGACGCCCGTGGCGGCGCGGACGGCCTCGACCGCCTCGCGGCCGTTAGCGTCGGCGCGCCCCGACAGCCCGAGGGCGCGCACGTCGCCGACGCCGAGCCGGCGGAAGGCTCCGACGTAGGCCGTCCCGACCTCGGCCGGGGCCTCGGACGCGCCCGAGACGACGACGAGCCGCGCGCGACCGCCGCCCGCGAGCCGCACGAACTCGCGCAGGATTTCGCTCTCCCCCTGCCGATCCTCCGCGCCGCCGATGATGACCAGCTCGCCGCCGGGCCGCGCCGCCTTTTTCCTCGCCATGTTCGGTCAAGGATACAGAAAGAGGGTGCCGGGTTCTAGGTGCTAGGTGCCGGGGAAGACATTCTGCTTCTTCCAGCACCCAAAACCTAGAACCCAGCACCCGGTCTTTTGCGTGGCCCTATTTTTTAACAGCGGCGGGCTGGGCCGCGGCCTCTTTCTGCCGGAGGTTGGCGAGGCGTTCGCGCGCCCAGGCGGGCACGTCGCCGAGGCGCTCGGCGGCGCGGACGTAAGTTTCCATCGCCGCCAGCGCCTCGGCCGTCCGGCCTTCCTTCTCGCGGGCGCGGCTGAGGTCTGCGAAGAGGTGCGGGTCGGTCTCGCCCGTCAGCTCGGCGGCGCGCGCGTAGGCGTCGGCGGCCTCGGCGAAACGTCCGGCGTGCTCGTAGAGGCGGCCGAGGTGGTAGGAGGCGACCGGGTAGCGCGACCCCGAGCGGCGGACGACGACCGAGAGCTGTTCGATGGCCTCGTCGGTGCGGCGCAGGCCCACGAGGGCGAAGCCGAGTTCGAGGTTGGCCGGCGCGAAGTAGCCGCCGTTACTCTCGACGGCCTTGCGGTAGAGCCCGACCGCCTCGCCCAGCCGCTCGGCCTCGCGCGCGGCGCGGGCGCGGCGCAGCAGCTCGTAAGTCTCTTTCCGCACGGCGAGCGGCCGCAGCCCCGCGCGCCCCGGCCCCGCGCCGTGGCCGGCCGCGCTCGGGCCGGCCGAAGGCTTCGCCGGCCCTTCGGCCGCCGCGGCGG
>DASZKF010000162.1:0-7844 GCA_035947355.1 Pyrinomonadaceae bacterium
AGCTTGTCTTCTACTCCGCAATCCGCAATCCGCAATCGTTTGTTTACCGGCGGGGCGGGTGTTAGAATTTTTTTGCGCGTCCCCATCGCAATAAACATTCCCCCCGGTCGTTCGTTCGAAAGAGGCTGGAGAGGTTCGTGCCGCAGGCGAGCAGCGGAATCGGAGACGAGTTGGCGCGCCGCTACAGCGCGGCCGTGAGGGCCGTCGCCTCCGCCTTCGCGCTGTCGTCGCTGCTGCTCGTCGTCGCCGCCGTCCGCTGGGCGGGTGCGCGGCCCCGCACGTTCAAAGACCTCGCCGACGAGACCCTCGGGCGGGCCGCGCCCGACGCCGCGCCCGACCCCGTGCTCCTGATGTCCCTCTGGATCGGCGTGGCCTTCCTCGGCCTCGGCGCGATCTACTTCCGGCGCGCGCGTTTCTCTCCGCTGCGGCTCCAGGCCGTCGCCGGACTCGCGGGCGCGGGCGGACTCCTTGAGACGCTGCAGAAGACGACCGCGCTCGTCGCCCTCGTCGGCGCGGCCATCGCCGTCATCGGGTTCGCGAGTTCGCTGCTGACGGGCCTGCTCGGCGACATGCTCCGCGCCTGGCTCATCTCGGCGGTCGTGCTCGCTTACGCCTACCCGCGCCTGCCCGCTTGGCGGCGCGTCGTCGAGGCGGCGGACGACGCCGGCGCGGAGGCCGGCCCGGCCGCGAAAGGAACATTCGCGTGAAGCTCTCTTCTCGAAGCGCGCCGCCCCGCGGGGCGACCGCCGCCTTCGCCCTCTGCCTCGCGGCCGCCGCGGCTTCGCCGGCCGTCCTCGCGCAGGAAGGTCAGGCCGGCGCGCCGCCGCAAGGCCCGGCACCGACGCGCCTCGCCTCCGGGACGCAGCCAGCGCAGAACGAGCGCGAGCGCCGCGCGCAGGCTTACGCGAAGCTGCTCGAAGGGCAGCGTTACTTCTCGGGCGTGCGTAGCGGGAACCTGACGGTCGAGTCCGTCCGGCGCGCGCAGGCCGCCTTCCAGCAGGCCGCCGAACTCGACCCGACGCTCTCCGAGGCCCGCACGGCCCTGGCCGAAATCTCCCTCTACGTCCTCGACGACCAGCAGCAGGCCGAGGCCGAAGCCCTGGCCGCGGCCCGCATCAACCCCGACAACCTCGGCGCGCGCCGCGTCCTCTCGCGGGTCTACACGCTCCGCAGCAAGCTCGGCGACGAGGGCTTCGATACGGAAGCGGCCGGGAAGGCCGTCGCCGAGCTGCGCCACATCATCCGCCTCAGCCCGAGCGACGCCGAAGGCTGGGCGCTCCTCGCAGAGTTCCACCTCCGGCAGGGCCGCGACTCGGAGGCCGTCGAGGCGCTCAGGCGCTGGGCGACGCTGCCGTCGGCCGTCGAGGGGCGCTTCTACCAGATCGTCACGCGCGGCCGCGAGCTTTCGCCCGACGCGGCCAACGCGCGGCTCGCCGAGGTCTACCTGCGCCTGAACCGCCCGGCCGAGGCCGTCGCCGCCGTGCGCAACGCGCTCGCCATCGAGCCGGAGAACCAACGTTACCTCGAACTGCTCGGCGAGGCCCTCGAGGCCGGCGACGGGGCCGACCAGGCGACCATCAACGAACTCGGCCGCATCGTCGCGCAGCAGCCGCAGAACGCCGTCGCCGTCGGGATGCTGGCCCGCGCGCAGGCCCGCGCCGGCCGCGTGGAGGACGCCGCCTCGACGCTGCGCGCCGGCGCCGCCGCGCTCCGGCCCGGCAGCGACCGCGACCGGCTCAACCTCCAGCTCCAGCTCGCCCAGACCTTCGACGACGCCGAGCGCTACGGAGAGGCCGTCGCCGTCTACGAGGAGCTGCTCGCCGCGCGCAACATCAAGGACGCGCCGCTCGGCTCCGAACGCGACCGCCGCTTCGCCTCGCTCGTGTTGACGAGCGTCGTCGGGCTGTGGCAGCGCGCGGGCAAGGAGGCCGAGGCCGCGGCGGCCGTCGAGCGGATGCGCCGACTGCTCGGCAACAATGACCCGGCGGCCGACATCCAGAACGTCAACCTGCTGCGCACGCAGGGCAAGCGCGAGCAGGCGCTCGAAGCCGCCCGCGAGGCCCGCCGCCGCTTCCCCGACGAGACAAGGCTGCTGCGGCTCGAAGCCTTCACGCTCGCCGACCTCGGCCGCGTGGACGAGGCCGTCGCCCTCATCCGCCCGCGGCTGACGGGCGGCCCCGGCGACTACGAAGAGTACCTCGTCCTCTCCAGCCTCCTGATGAGCGCCGGCCGCGGCGCGGAGGCCGTCGAGGCCGCGCGCCAGGCGCTCGGGCTGGCCTCCTCGGAAGAGCCGCAGCAGACGACGAACGCCCTGCTGATGCTCTCGTCGGCGCAGGAGCGGGCCGGCGACACGAAAGGCTCGGAGGAGACCCTGCGCCGCATCCTCGCCAAAGACCCGCAGAACGCGACGGCGCTCAACAACCTCGGCTACTTCCTCGCCGAGCGCGACGAGCGGCTCGAAGAGGCGCTCGACATGACCCGCCGCGCCGTCCGCGCCGAGCCGACCAACCCCTCCTTCCTCGACAGCCTCGGCTGGGTCTATTTCAAGCTCGGCAAGCTGCCCGAGGCCGAGCGCTACCTGAGCGACGCCGCGCGCCGCAACCCGGCCTCCTCCACCATCCAGGAGCACCTCGGCGACCTCCACCAGCGGCTCGGCAACCCCGACAAGGCCCGGGCGGCGTGGCGCAAAGCCCTCTCCCTCGCGACCGAGGCCGCCGACTCGAACCGGATTAAGGCCAAACTGGGCGGAAGCAGCAAATAACTGTTGCCGTCCGGGGCAGCACCGTTTAAAGTGTGCCCGCCTTTTCGGCCGACCGGGGGAATTCGGCGCTGAATATAAAATTTTCCCCCGGCACTTCCCGGCCGGCCCATCGCAATCGTAATTAACACGCTGTAAACATTGCACTTCGCCGATCCCGCGGGGGATTGCACGGGGATTGCCGTGTAAATTTCCGGTTGACGCTTGTTGGCTGAAGTTTTACACTTATTAACAGTTGGCCGCTTGCCCCACAAGCTCCCCCGGTCAACCGAGGCGTCCTCCGGCAGGTGTTAGTTTTCGAGGAGTGTTCCCCTGATGTTGACAAGGTGGTTCCCCCGCCGCGCGGCCCTCGGAAGGGTCTCGCAGGCTCTCTTCGTCGCCCTCTCCCTCGGCCTTTCAACTGCTCCCACTTTCGCCAAAGACGGCGCGCGAACCGCGCCGACGCGCCCCGCCGCGCGCCTCCTCTCGGCCTCGAAACAGGAGGTGCCGTCGCGTGTGAGGGCGCGCCTGGTCGCGCGCGCTTCCGGCTGGTCGCCGGCCTACGCGCCTTCTGCGGCCGCGGCGGTCGCCGCGACGGCCGACGAGCGCCGCGCCTTCGAGCTGATTAACGCCGAGCGTCGCCGCCGAGGCCGCGGCCCGCTCGCGTGGGACGGCTCGCTGACGCGCATGGCCCGCTACCACTCGGAGAACATGGCGCGGCAGGGATTCTTCAACCACGTAGACCGGGAGGGCCTCGACCTGTCGGGGCGGGCGCAGGTCCTGGGCGTCCGGGGCTGGAGGGCGCTCGGCGAAAACATCGCGTATAATCAGGGCTACCCCGACCCGACCGCCTTCGCCGTCGAGCGCTGGATGATCTCGAACGCGCACCGCGCGAACATCCTCAACGGCGAGTTCACGCACGCCGGCCTCGGCATCGCGCGCGGCGCGGACGGCCGGGTCTTCTTCACGCAGGTTTTCATGAGGCGCTAAAGCCCCCGGCCCGGCGCGGCAAGGACACGGCGGCTGGCGCACTCTGAAGGGGAGGCGCCAGCCGCTCGACGTGTCGGACGAAAGATTCACGCTCCCGGCCTTCGCCAAGATCAACCTCGGCCTGCGCGTCCTCGGCCGCCGCCCCGACGGCTACCACGAAATCCGCACCGTCTTCCAGACCGTCACGCTCCGAGACCGACTGACCTTCGAGTCGCTGCCCGGAGGCCGGCTCGAACTCGCCTGCGACGCGGCCGACGTTCCGGCCGACGAGAGCAACCTCGTCCACCGCGCGGCCGTCGCGCTGCGCGAGCGGTTCGGCGTCCGCGTCGGGGCGCGCGTCGAACTCGAAAAGACGATCCCTCCCGGCGCGGGCCTCGGCGGCGGTTCGTCGGACGCGGCCGCGGCGCTCCTCGGGTTTGCGCGGCTGTGGCGGCTCGGCGCGCGCTGGCCGGAACTGCGTGAGGCGGCCGCGGGCCTCGGCGCGGACGTGCCGTTCTTTTTGACGGGCGGGACGGCCCTCGGCGAGGGCACGGGCGCGGAGATCACGCCGCTCGCGGACGCGCCCGAAAGGCACCTTTTAATCGTCACGCCGGGGGTCAAAGTCTCGACCGCGGAGGCTTACAAAGCCCTGAACGCGCGTGCCTTGACAAAGGCCGACCGCGCCGCTAACCTGTCTGTTTCGCGCGCGGAGTCTCAAATCCGAGATTCTCTCCGTGGGGTGGTGCCTAACGATTTCGAGGCGGCGGTCTTCGGCCTCCACCCGGAAATCGGCCGGGCGCGCGAAGCCCTCGCCGCGGCGGGCGCGGCCGGGGCGGCGCTCTCGGGCAGCGGTTCGAGCGTCTACGGGTTTTTTGAGAGCGAGGGGGAGGCCGAGCGTGCGCGCGCGTCCCTGCGGGCCGAGCCGGGCTGGCGGGTCTTCCGCTGCGCGACGCTTACGAGGGGCGCGTACGCCGCCGCGTTCGGCCCGTGCGCGGCCGGCCTGCGGGCGGCCGGCGGGGCGTGAGCCGGTTTGGGGAGTCGCCAAGTGGTAAGGCACCGGTCTTTGGAACCGGCATTCGAAGGTTCGAATCCTTCCTCCCCAGTATTCAACAGTTCCAAGTTACAAGTTCAAGGTTCAAAGTTGAAAGCTTTGGCCTCGGACTTTGAACCTTAAACTTTGAACTTCGAACTCTTATGAGTACGACGGGCGGCATCAAGGTCTTCTCCGGCAACGCGAACCGCGCGCTGACGCAGGAGATTTGCAACTACCTGAGTTGCGACCCCGGCAGCGCGGTGACGGGCCGCTTCTCGGACGGGGAGTTCAACCTCCAGATCAACGAGAACGTCCGCGGCGCCGACGTCTTCATCGTGCAGCCGACGTGCCCGCCGACGGACGCGCACCTGATGGAGCTGCTCGTCATGCTCGACGCGCTCCGGCGCTCCTCGGCCGAGCGGGTGACGGCCGTCATCCCCTACTTCGGCTACGCGCGCTCGGACAAGAAGGACAGGCCGCGCGTGCCCATCGCCGCCAAGCTGGTGGCGAACCTGATCACGGTCGCCGGCGCCGACCGCGTCCTGACGATGGACTTGCACGCGGCGCAGATTCAGGGCTTCTTCGACATCCCCGTAGACCACCTCTTCGCCGCGCCGGTCTTCATCGGCCACTACCAGGAGCACCGGCTGCCGAACCTGACGGTGGTCGCGCCCGACACGGGCGGGGCCGAGCGCGCGCGCGCCTACGCCAAGCGGCTCACGTCCGTTGACGGGACGCCGGCCCAACTCGCCCTGTGCGACAAGCGGCGCGAGAAGGCGAACGTCGCCGAGGTGATGAACATCGTCGGCGACGTGCGCGGCAGGAACTGCCTGATCGTTGACGACATGTGCGACACGGGCGGGTCGCTGACGAAGGTCGCGGCGGCGCTGCGCGCGGCCGGGGCCGACCGCATCCACGCCTGCTTCACGCACGCCGTCCTCTCCGGGAGGGCCTGCCCGCAGCTGGCGAACTCTGAAATCGAGCGGGTGGTGACGACCAACACCATCCCCCTGCGCGACGAGGCGTGCGGGCTGGAGAAGATACAGGTCTTGAGCATCGCGCCGCTGCTGGCGAAAGCGATCAAGTCGATCCACGAGGAGACCAGCGTCTCCTCGCTCTTCGTGTGAGGCGGGGGGCTAAGACGGTGGATGGTAAGTGGTGAATGGTGAATAGAGGCGTGCTGCACTGGCGGCTTGAGCAGTAACCACCATTTACTATTAACCATTTACTATTCACGATTTGGAGTTAACGATGGCTGAGAGAGAACAGATCACGGTGCGCGCGGAGTTGCGCGCGGGGCGGGGCAAGAACGACGCGCGGCGGCTGCGGGCTCGCGGCATGGTGCCGCTGACGGTCTACGGCGGCGAGGGCGAGCCGTTGGCGGCGGCCGCGCCGCTCGCCGACCTGGCCGCGCTCCTGCGCTCCGAGACGGGCCACAACACCATCTTCACGCTCGAAGTGGACGGCGTCGGCCACACCGAGGTGATGTTCCACGACCGTCAGATAGACCCGGTGCGCGGCCGTCTCGTCCACGCCGACCTGCGCCGCCTCGTCAGCGGGCAGGAGATCGAGGTCACGGTGCCCGTCCACCTCGTGGGTGAGCCCGAAGGCGTGAGGGGCGAGGGCGGCGTCCTCGAACAGCTCCTGCGCGAGGTCGAGGTGCGCTGCCGGCCTCGGAACATCCCCGAGGCAATCGAGGCCGACGTCTCGGGCCTCAAGGTGCACGACGTGCTCCACATCGGCGACCTGGCGATCGGCGGCGAGGACTTCGTCGTCCTGACCCCGCCCGAGACCGTCATCGCCACCGTCGCGGTCGTCCGCGAGGAGCAGGTCGAGCCGCGCACCCCCGAGGAAGAAGTCTCCGAGCCCGAGGTGATCACCAAGGGCAAGAAGGAAGACGAAGAGTGATAACGACAGTAGCCAGTAGCCAGTAGTCAGTAGCCGGTAGGTTCTCCGGCGGGCGCTGAGGCTGACACGCGAGCGATTCGCAGGCGAAGCTTTTTCTACTGGCTACTGGCTACTGGCTACTTCTTCTTCCATGCTGATCGTCGGGCTGGGCAATCCGGGCGCGGAGTACGAGTGGACGCGGCACAACCTCGGCTTCATGCTCGTTGACCTGGTCGCGGGCCAGGCGGGTTGTTCGGTGAGGCGCTCGGAGTGCCGGGCGCTGGTCGGGCAGGCGGTGCTGGAGGGGCGGAAGGTCGAGCTGGTCAAGCCGCAGACCTACATGAACCTGAGCGGCGAGGCGGTCGCGTGCCTGCTGCGCAAGCGCGCGGGGCTTCAACCCTCGGCCGACCTGCTCGTCGTCAGTGACGACATCGCGCTCCCGTTCGGGACGATGCGCCTGCGGCCGGGCGGTTCGAGCGGCGGTCAGAAGGGCCTGAAGAGCGTCATCAGCGCGCTCGGCACCGACGAGTTCATGCGGCTGCGGATCGGCATCCGCCCCGAGCATCCGGTCTCGGACACGTCCGGCTTCGTGCTCGAACGCTTCCCGCGCGCGCAACGCGCCGCGGTCGAACAAGTCCTGGGGCGCGCCAGCGAAGCGCTCCGCGCCGTCCTCCGCGACGGCATTGACAAAGCGATGGCGCAGTACAACAGCAGTGAGAAGTGAAGGGTGAGGGGCAAGAGCTTGTCTTAACTCGTCACCCGTCACGCTCCGCTTGTCGCTGCACTTTTCCTTCTTGCTCCGGCCGTCGTGGCCGGGGCTAGACATCCAAAAGGAGGATGGTTTTGGCAGAGAAGAGAGTTTACGAAGTCGTCTTCATCGTCGACCCGGCCACGCCGGATGAAGACCTCACCCGCCTGAGGGACAACCTCCAACACATCGTCAGCGACCAGGGCGGCACGCTCGTCCGCAACGAGGTCATGGGCCGCCGCCAGCTCGCCTACCGCATCGGCCGCGCCACCGAGGGCATCTACGTCCTCTTCGAGGTCGAGGGCACGGGGCGCGAGATCGCCGAGCTGGAGCGCCGCATGCGCGTCAGCGACCAGGTGCTGCGCTACCTGACGGTGCGCGTCGACGAGGACCGCCGCCGGGCCGAGAAGCTCAAGGGGCGCCGCGCGCGCAAGGCTTCGAAGCGCCCGCTCGGGGCCGGCGCGGCGGCC
>DASZKF010000163.1:0-4826 GCA_035947355.1 Pyrinomonadaceae bacterium
GCCCCGTCGCCGACGGCCAGGAGCGCCTCGGCGAGCGCGAACTGCGACGAAGAGATGAGCGCCGGGTCGCCGGACTCTTCGGCCGCGCGCGCCGCCTCCTGGCAGGCGGGGAGGCCCCGCGCGCCCCCGCCCGAGAGCGCGCGGGCCATGCCGATGATGGCGTTGGCCTCGACCACCGTGTCGCGCGTCAGCGCCTTAATGGCCTCGGCCTGCGCGAGCGCCTGGCGCGCCGCCGCTTCGGCCTCGGGGAAGCGGCGCAGGGCGAGCGCCATCCGGGCCTCGGCGACGCTCAGGCGCGGCACAAGCTCACGGCTCACGGCCTGCGGGCCGGTGACGAGCGCGCGCAGCTCGGCGAACCCGGCGCGCGCCTCTTCGAAGCGGCCCAACTGCCAGAGCATGTTGGAGTGGTTGATGAGGCCGTAGGCGACGCGGCCGCGGTCGTCGAGCGCCTTGGCGACGGCGATGCTCTCGCGGAAGTGTTCGAGCGCGCGCGGGAGCCGCCCCTGGTGCAGGAGGATGTCGCCGCACTCGCGGTGCAGCGCGCCGGCCGTCGAGAGGTCGTTCGAGCGCGCGGCGACGGCCAGCTGCTCCTCGCAGATTTTCAGCGCGGCCCCGAGGTTGCCCCGCCGCCACTGGATGCGGCCGAGCAGCATCTGCGCGCTGGCGACCTCCTTGCGGAAGCCCCCCTGCTCGTAGAATTCGAGCGCCTGCCGCGTGAACTGCTCGGCCTCGTCGAGGCGGTTCTGCCGCTCGCGCAGGCTCCCCAGGGAGAAGCGCGCCAGCGCCTCGTAGCGGCGCATCTTGTGCCTCCCCGTGAAGTCCAGCGCGTTGTTGTAGTTCTCCTCGGCCTCGGCGTGGTTGCTGCGCATCGTGAAGAGGTTTCCGAGCGTGACGTAGCCGAGCGCGGTGAGGTCGTGCATGCTGTTGGCCCGCGCCGTCGCCAGCGCGCCGCGGGCGCGGCCGAGGCCCTGGTCGCCGGCCTCGGTGTAGGAGAGCTGGTAGTGGACGCGCAACTGCTGGTGGAGGCTGTTGGTGTCCTGGGCCAGCGCGAGCGCGCGCTCGAGCTCCTGCCGCGCCTCGGCGATCTTGCCCAGCTCGAGGAAGAGGCGGCCGCGCTGGAAGTGCGTCTCGGCCCGGCCCTCGTCGTTGCGCGCGGCGGCGAAGAGCTTCTCGGCGTGGTCGAAGGCCGTGGTCGCGCCGGAGAGGTTCTTGAGGCGGGCGTGGAGCGTGCCGAGGCCGAGGTAGGCGGTGGCGTAGCCGGGGTCGAGCGTGGTCGCCGCCGTGTAGCTCGCGACGGCGCGGTCGGTCTCGTTGTTCTTGTCGTAGGCGCGGCCGAGGTCGAAGTGGACGTGGGGGCTGTTCGGGTCGAGCCGCTTGATCCCCTCGTAGGCGCGGGCGGCCTCGGCGTAGTGGCGCTGCGCGGTCTCGGTGACGGCGTCGAGGTAGAGCCTGTCGCGCTCGGGCAGCGCGCTGCGGTCGGGCACGAGCTTCGTGCGGATGTGGAGCAGCTCGTCCTTGGCCGTGTCGAGGGAGTCCATCTCGGTCATCGCCTCGGCGTAGCGGGCGCGGGCGAGCGCGTAGTCGGGGTCGAGCTCGACGGCCTGTTTGAAGAGGCCGCTCGCCTTGTAGTACGCGCCGTCGCGCAGCGCCTCGACGCCGCGGTCGTGGAGGGCGCGGGCCTGCGGCCCCGGCACGTGGACGGGCGGCGTGCGGTATCGGACGTAGAGCCAGATGCCGGCGAGCAGGACGGCGGCGACCGCGAGCAGGGTGAGCGGCGAGAAGCGCGGGCGGCGCAGGCTCTCGGCCAGCGTGATGAGCATGCTCGGCCGCGCGATGTGCGCGTCGGTCGTCAGCCGCCGCGTGCGCGCCGTGTCCTCGCGCGAGAGCCTGGCGCGGACGCGCGCGAGGTCGGCGGCCATCTCCTCGGCCGTCTGGTAGCGGTCTTCGGGCCGCTTGGCGAGCGCCTTGAGCGCGGCGCGGTCGAGCTCGGCCGGGACGCGCGGGTTGAACTCCGAGGGCGGCGGCGGGTTGACGTGCAAGACCTGCGCGCCGATCTCGATGACGTTCGAGCCGGAGAAGGCCGGGCGGCCGGCGACGCACTCGTAGAGCAGGCCGCCGAGCGCGAAGATGTCGCTGCGCCCGTCGACGGCCGCGCCGCGCGCCTGCTCGGGCGACAGGTAGAGCGGCGTTCCGATGACGACGTCGCTGCGCGTGTGCGAGGCCATCAGCGAGGGCGGGGCGCCGTGGCCGTTGCCGTTGCCGCCGTCGAGCTGCTTGGCGAGGCCGAAGTCCAGGACCTTGACCTCGCCGCGGTCGGTGATGATGACGTTCGAGGGCTTGATGTCGCGGTGGACGATGCCGCGCCGGTGCGCCTCGGCGAGCGCCTCGGCGACCTGCTCGATGACCTCGACGGCGCGCGGCAGGGTGAGGCCCGGCCCCATCAGGATGTCGCCGAGCGTCTGCCCCGTGACCAGCTCCATGACGATGAAGGGCGAGCCGTCCGGGGTCTCGCCGTAGTCGTAGACGGCGGCGATGTTCCTGTGGCTCAAGGCGGAGACGGCGCGGGCCTCACGCAGGAAGCGCGAGCGGTAGTGTCGCTCGTCGCGGCCGGCGTGCGGGATTTTGACGGCGACGCGGCGGCCGAGCCTCGTGTCCTCGGCGACGTAGACCACACCCATCCCGCCCTCGCCGATTTGGCCGAGGATGCGGTAGTGGGAGATGGTTGTGCCGATCATGGGAACGGGCGCGCGGGGCCGGCGCGCGAAAGGGAAAAGGCGGTTGAGTAAGAGCGGGGGTCTGCGGCCGCGAGACCCTGCCTGCTACGAGCGAGGGTATTCTCCTCTAAAGGCCGTGTCTTTTCAAGAAGAAAGGGCCGCGGCGGGTCGGGAGGGAAGGGGCGAGACGAGTCCGCGCGGGCGCGCCTCAGTGACAACTGCCGCCGCCGCAGGTCTCGCCGCGCAGGGCCTCGACCCCTTCCCTGGCGATGAGCGGCGTCATCAGGAGCGCGGCCGCCGGGTCGGCCCACCACCAGCCGAGCAGCGCGTTGAGGGCGAGGCCGCCGAGGAGGATGGCCGAGAGGTACGCGCAGAGGTCGGTCTGGCGCGAGTCGGCCGCGAGCGCGCCGCTCCCGAGCCGCGCCGCGACCCGCCGCTTGGCCCGCGCCAGAAGCGGCATCACGACGAGCGAGAGCGCCGCGACCACGATGCCCACACCGCTCGCCTCCGGCTCCTCGCGCCGCACCAGCGACGTGACCGCCTCGAACACGACGTAGGCTGCAAGGGCGAGGAAGCAAATCCCTACGAGCCTGAGCGCCCTTTGCTCGACCCGCTCCCGTCTCCCCGCGTCCCTCGCCTCCGCCCGCAGCCGCCACAGCAGCACCAAGCCCGAAGAGACTTCGACCACCGAATCCGCCCCGAACCCGACTAGCGCTATGCTCCCTGCCGTCACGCCCGCCGCGACGCTCACCGCAGCTTCGAGCATGTTCCACCCGACCGTCAAATATTCGAGCCGCAGCCCGCGCCGCACCTCGCGCGCGCGCTCCCCAAGCCCCGTCGAAGTCAGAGGTAATGTCTGCCCGGCCATAAGATAGTTTTACCTCACCGCGCGCCCTCCGCAAAAGACGCCGCCCGACAACATCGGCACGCATTCGACGTGAGAGACTTGAAACCTAACCAAGTGTCTGCGACTCGCCGCCATCAGCGGAAGACCCCAACGTACCTATTCCTCGGATGAAGATGTGAAGCTCTGCAACATTTCCTTTGCCCAGACTGTCTTGGCGCGCCCCCTGCGGACGCCGGCGAGTAGCGCCGACCTGGCGGCCGGGGCCGGCAGCCCGACGAGGTCAACGTAGACGATCTGCGGCAGGAGCCCTTCGGGGGCGCACTCGCGGACGCGCACGGGCACCAGCGTGCCCTGCTCGCCGGTCGGGTCTCGGGCGAGGGCGGCGGCCCATTCGGGCTGTGTGAACCTCGCGCCGAGTTAGTCGGGCGAGAGGACGGCGACGGTGCGCTCGGCCAGCGCCATCGCGCGCTGCATGTCGAGGACGAAGTTGCCGCCGGGCCGGAAATCCCATTCCTGGAAGACGGTCGTATAGCCGGCCGCTTCGAGCTGCCAGGCGATCCACTCGGCCCACGCCCGGTCGGCCCTGTTGAAGCTGATGAAAAAGGCCTTCTTCGATTCCGGCGGCATCGTGAGGCTCCTACATTCATGACCGATTCACGGCTGCCGACCCGCCGTGAAGCTGCCGGCAGAGTAGTCCGCCGCGCCCAAGCCGTGTGCGGCGAGGGCGCCGGTATTCTATGCGGCGGCAGGCTCGCAGAACAATTCCGCGCGGCGCGCGGCCGGCACGCTCGGGATTCGGGCCGGCCGGACGCTGCCCGTCACCCGCCAGTCTAAAATTTGCTTGCGCGGCGGCCGGGGTTGGCGGCATACTTTCGGCCGTCAGGTTCCTGCTCTCGCGCGGCCGACGGTGGCCGCGCCTGCCCGTGACTGTGAGGCGACGGTGTTCGGCTGAAGGAGAGTGAGGTTGGACTTGGGGTCAGAAGCCGCTCTCGTTTGGTAGAGCACCGGGCCGAGGTCGCCACGCCCGTCGCCGCTCGCGCGCACCTTACCACACCGCGCGCCGCGCCGACGCAAGTCATTCTCGCCCGAGCTTCTTCTACAGCTAAGGATAGAAAAGTATGAGCACGAGACTGTACGTGGGCAACCTGAGCTTCCGCACCACGAGTGAGGAGCTGCGCGATCTGTTCTCGCAGTTCGGCGAGGTCGAGTCGGCCTCGGTCGTCGAGGACCGTGAGACGGGCCGCTCGCGCGGCTTCGGCTTCGTC
>DASZKF010000164.1:0-20330 GCA_035947355.1 Pyrinomonadaceae bacterium
GGACATTAAGAACGCTTGCACCTGCCTCGCCGCGCAGTTTGCTGGCTGGTGTTTGGGAAAGCAGAAGGCAGAAGGCAGTAAGCAGTAAGCAGAAAGCAGTAGGCAGCGACCGGCAAGCAACAAGCAGCAAGTTTGCTTTACCTGCCTTCCGCCTTTTGCCTTCTGCTTTCCGTCTTCCGCCTTCCGGCCTGCTACTCCTTCGCCCGCGGGTGGTGTTTCTCGTAGACGGCGCGGAGGCGTGCGCCGGTGACGTGGGTGTAGATTTGGGTGGTCTGGAGGTCGCTGTGGCCGAGCATGGCCTGGACGGAGCGCGTGTCGGCCCCGTGTTCGAGCAGGTGCGTGGCGAAGCTGTGACGCAGGACGTGGGGCGAGACCTCGCGGAGGCCGGCCCTCTCGGCGTAACCGCGCAGCGTCGCCCAGAAGGTCTGGCGCGAGAGCGCCGCGCCGCGCGGGCCGACGAAGAGGCGCGGCGACTCGGCCCCGTCGAGGAGGACGCGGCGCGCCGCCTCGTGCCTTTGCAGCCAGCCGAGGGCCGAGCGGCCGACGGGCACGCGGCGCTGCTTGCTCCCCTTCCCCGTGCACCGGAGGACGCCGCCTTCGAGGTCTACGCTGCCGAGCGGGAGCGAGACCAGCTCCGAGACCCGCAAGCCCGTCGCGTAGAGCAGCTCGATCATCGCGCGGTCGCGCACGCCCTCGGGCGTCGAGGCGTCGGGCGCGGCGAGGAGCCGTTCGACCTCCTCCTGCGTCAGGAAGCGCGGGAGCTTCTGCGCGGCCTGCGGCGCGGCCAGCTCGGCGGTCGGGTCGGCCGAGACGTGGCCGTCGAGCAGGAGGAAGCGGTAGAAGCCGCGCACGGCCGCCAGCACCCGCGCCGTCGAGCGCGGCGCCAGCCCCCCGCGCGCGAGCGACATCATGAACTGCGAAACGTCCGCCTTATCGAGCGCCTCCGGCGCGCGGCCCCGCGCCCCGGCCCACTCCCGCAGACGCCGCAGGTCGCGCCGGTAAGCCCCGACCGAATTCGCGGCCAGGCCCTTCTCGACTTTCAAGTAAAGCAGGTACTCTCGAATCAAATCGCGGGGCATAGGAGAAGTAGACAGTAGTTAGTAGTCAGTAGCCAGTAGCGCTCCGCGCCGGGAGCGTTGATGCTAACACCGAAGTCATTTGGCGCGGAAAGTATTTACTGAGAGACTGCCTGGAATATTAGCCCCGGCAGGGGCGGCCAGAATATAGCCCAGGGCGTGAGCCCTGGGAACATAGAGAAGGAAAAGACGGAGCTCCGGAGGGGCGGCAGACGTTTCGCCGAATGAGCCGGGTGTCAAACGTCTGCCGCCCCTCCGGGGCTCCGTTCATTTTGTGTCGCAACTGACCCGGGGCTCACGCCCTGGGCTATATTCTGGCCGCCCCTTTCAGGGGCTTTTCTACTGTCTACTGTTTTTTCAGCTCGTCGGTCTATCCGGCGCGGGGAGGGTGGCGCTGAAGTCTTCGAGGAAGCGGCGCGCGTAGGATTGCAGCAGCTCCTCGACGCGGCGCGGGTCGCGCGAGGCGACGACGAGGCCGACGTGGTGGCGCTTGTCGAGGCGGAAGACGATTTCGGGGTCGTCGTAGGCGGAGGTGTCGGGCCGCTCCTGCCGGGCCAGCGAGATGACGATGCCGGCGTAGTCCTCGCGGTGCTCGGGAGCCTCGTAGCCGCCGTGCTCGCCCGCCACCTCGATGCGCGCCCACTCGCGCCAGAGGTTGACGCCGGTGGCCGCCTCGACCACCTCGGCGATGTTCGCGCCGCCGACGCGCGCCGCCGTCTCCAGGAAGTAGAAGCGGCCGTCCGCGCCCTTTATGAACTCGGTGTGCGTGACGCCGCGCACCAGCCCGAGCGTGTGCAGGAGGTCGCGGTTTAAGGCTTCGAGCGCCTGCGCGTCCGGAGAGTCGCGCGCCACGGTGCGCGTCAGAAAGACGCCGCCGCCGTGCGCCACCTCCATCGGCGGCGCGCCGTACTTGCTCGACGCGGCGAAGACCACCTCGCGCTCGGAGACGACGGAGTCCACGTGGAAGATGTCGCCGGGGACGAAGCGTTCGAGCAGGTGGAACGACTGGCGGTCGCCCAGCTCTTCCAGGAGCGGCCACAACTCGTCGGCATTCGTCACCTTCTTGATGCCGACGGCCGAAGCCTCGCTCCGGGGCTTCAGGACCCAGGGCGCGGGGACGTGGTTCGCGAAGTGCCGGATGTCTTCGCGGTTGAGGACGTGCACGAACTCGGGGACGAGGACGCCGTGGTCGCGGGCCTTGACGCGCATCGCCAGCTTGTCGCGGAAGTAGCGGGCGGTGGTGTCGCCCATGCCGGGGAGCCGCAGGTGTTCGCGCAGGGCGGCGGCCGTCTCCACGTCGAAGTCGTCGAGCGGGACGATGCGGTCTATGCGGCGGTCGCGGGCGACGAAGCTGACGCTGCGCACCAGCGCGTCGAGCGGGAACTCCGCCGGCATGTAGAAGCTCTCGTCAATCGCCTCGCGGGGCCAGTCGGCGTCGCGCAGCTTTTCGAGCGTGAGGAGCAGGACGCGGCAACCCAGCCGCTTGCATTCGCGTATAAACTCCTGCCCCTTCTCGTAGCTGGCGAGGCACAGGACGGTCGGCTGGCGCTTCTCAGGCAAGGCGGGTTCTCCACGAAGACGTTAGTCAGAACGGCGCGCCAGATGATAACGCATCTTTTGATTTTTGATTTGCGATTTTTGATTTGCGATTGGAAGACGGCGACGCCGCCCTCCGCAAATCGCAAATCAAAAATCCAAAATCTCCTTGTCAGGTGTCATCAGGAATGAACCTCTCCATCCCAACGCCCGAGGGCTTCGACCTCAAGCGCACGGTCTGGAGCCACGGCTGGTCAGACCTCCTGCCCTTCGAGTACGTCAACGCCGAGATGATCGTCCGCGTCCTCGACGTGGGCGAGGGCGCGCCGGTCACGGTGACGGTGACGGGCGGCGACGGCGGCCTCTCGGTGCGCGCCTCGCGACGGCTGAACCGGAGCGAGGCGGCGCGCGTCGTGCGCGACGTGCGGCACATCTTCCGTCTCGACGAGGACATGACGCGGTTCTACGCGGCCGTCTCCGCGAACCCGGAGTTCGCCTGGATCGCGCGCGACGGCGCGGGCCGCCTGCTGCGCTCGCCGACCGTCTTCGAAGACCTCGTCAAGTCCATCTGCACGACCAACTGCACCTGGGCGCTGACGAAGAAGATGGTGGCGGGCCTGGTCGAGAACCTCGGCCGCGAGGCCGGGGGCGGCCGCCGCGCCTTCCCCACGCCCGCGGCGATGGCCGCCGCGCCGGCCGAGTTCTACCGCGGGGTGGTGCGCGCCGGCTACCGCTCCGAGTACCTGAAGGAGTTGGCCGGGCGCGTCGCGTCGGGCGAGCTCGACCCGGAGGGCTGGCTCGCGAGCGACCTGCCGACCGCCGCGCTCAAGCGCGAGATGAAGAAGGTGAAGGGCGTCGGCGACTACGCCGCGGAGAACCTTCTGAAGCTCGTCGGCCGCTACGACGTGCTCGCGCTCGACTCGTGGGTGCGCGCCCAGTTCTCGCGCAAGCGCAACCGCGGCCGCGCCTGCGACGACCAGAAGATCGCACGCTTCTACGCCCGCTTCCGCGACTGGCGCGGCCTCGCCCTCTGGTGCGACATGACGCAGGAGTGGTTCGAGAAAGAAGGGTGGTAATACCGGAGGGAGGCGGGGGCAAGCCCCTCTTCCCGACTGCGCGGGCCGGACTCGAATCATTCAACCCGCCCGGCCTCACAGGTCAGGAAGGAGGCTTGCCCCCGCCGCTGCGCGTTTGACATTTCAGCCCGGCGGCTAAGGGGCTGCGCGGGGCGCGCGCCCGGCGAGGCGCTTGACGGGTTCGATGACCCCGAGGCGTCTCATCAGCCCGACCGTCTGCTCCCTGAGACGCACCACCGGCGGGTATAGCTTATTATTGACGAACCGGAACCGTTTCAGCCCCGCCTCGTCGAAGGCCGCGCCGCCGAGGAGCCCTTCGAACCGCCGCTTGGCGAGCCGGTAAACCTCGATGTCTATCGCGTTCAACTCGGCGATCCGCTCGAGGTGGCGCGGCTCGAATTTAAGGAGCCGGCTCTCGTCCTTCCTATTCCTCGTGGTGTAGATCGGCATCCGCCAACCTAACGCCGAGCTGAAAACGATCAGGCTCTCGTCGAAATACTCCTGGAGGCCGAAGTGCGAGACCTTGTTGTACAAGTTGTCGAGCGCGGCGTCCCTCGCCTCCGCGGCCGACATCTTTCTGATCCCCGCCGGGAACTCGCTGTGCGTGCGGTTGAAGAGGTACTTGGTTTGCAGGTTGGACAGCTCCTCGTTGCCGCTTTCCAGGAACTCGTCCAGGCTGAAGGATTCGGGCGGGAAGTCGTTCAGGAGGTACTCGCTCTTCCCTTCGTAGACGTGCTGGCAGAAAGATTTGACGCGGCTGATCGGGTCTCTGAGGAAGGTGATGGTGGTGGCCTCGTCGGCTTCTTTCAGGCCGGTCACGAGCGGCGCGTGCCCGGTGAACAGGGCGACGGCCTTCCTCTCCCGCTCCGGCAGCGCCTCGAACCTTTCTCTGTCGGCCGCGAGTTCGCCGCCGAAGTCGAACAGCGGTTTGCCCGAATACTGGCGGCGGAGGATGCTGGTGAACGTGCTGCCGGCCGTCTTGGGTATGTGTAAAAATCTCAGAGACTCCAAGGCATACCTCTTTCGGAAGGGGTTGCGCCGGGACGGACGGCGCGCGCGAACCGCAGGCAGGGTACTAAATCTACCGCCCCGCGCTCAACCGGAAAGCCGACGGGCAGAGGCCGCTCAGGACGCACTCGCCGCAGAGCGGGGCGCGCGCCTTGCAGACTTTGCGGCCGTGGGCGATGAGGAGGTGCGAGAAGTCTATCCAGTCGCGCCGGGGGATGAGGCGCATTAAATCCTGCTCGATTTTCTCGGGCGCCTTCTGCGCGGAGAGGCCGAGGCGGGCCGAGAGGCGCGAGACGTGCGTGTCCACGACGACGCCGGTCGCGAGGCCGTAGGCGTTGCCGAGGACGACGTTGGCCGTCTTGCGCGCCACGCCGGGCAGTTCGAGTAGTTCCTCCATCGAGTCGGGCACGCGGCCGCCGTGACGTTCGGCGAGCTGCCGGCACGCACCCTGAATCGCGCGGGCCTTGTTGCGGAAGAAGCCGGTCGGGCGGATGTCCTGTTCGAGCTCGGCCGCGGGCGCGGCGGCGTAGTCCTCGCAGGCGCGGTACTTGCGGAAGAGCGCGGGCGTGACCTGGTTGACGCGCTCGTCCGTGCACTGGGCCGAGAGGATGGTGGCGACGAGGAGTTCGAGCGGGCTCGTGTAATTCAGGCTGCAACGCGCGTCCGGGTACTCCTTCCTCAACAGCCCCACGACGCGTCGCGCCCGCTTCTGCTCGGCGGAAATCGTCAAATTCACACCTCTGAAAAGCGGGTGATGGGTGATAGGTGATGGGTAAAAGCAAGCTGTCTTTACCTATCACCCATCACCCTCTTACCTTCTGCGGGGCGCGCGGCGGCGGCCTCGGGGCCGGGGGGCGGGCTTGCGGACGAACTCTCTGCGGATGATCTCGGCGAGGGCGCTCTGGGGGACGGAGACGCCGAGGACGACGGTGTTGCCTTCGGTGCGGTTGACGAAGGTGCGGATGGCGTTGAGGGCGATGCGCGCCTGCCACGACTCGTCGGGCTTGAGGCGCTTGCGCTCGATGTCACGCTGGGCGGCGCTCTCGGCCGCGGTCAGGCCCATGCGGACGAGGCCGCTGATGGCGTTGGCGTGCTCGGGGGCGTCGGCCAGGACGGCGGCGCGCAGCGTGAAGTTGACGGCGTCCATCCCGTTCGAGAAGCTGAGCTGCTTGAGCCAGCCGAGGATGCGGTTGACCTCCTCGTTCGGCGGGACGCCGAGCTTCTGTATGTGCTGCGCCATGTTCTCGGGCAGCTCGGCCGTCAGGCTCCAGAGCGCCTGCGGATCGCGCGCCGCGAGGTCTACCAGGGAGGTCTTGAGGCGCCCCTGCCCGTTTGCCGCGTCCACCGCGGCCCGCACGTAGGCGGGCACGCCGACGGCGAGCGTGTTCGCGTCGAGCGCGACGGCCGCGACCTCCTTGTAGGGGAACGGCGGGGGCTTCGCGGCTCCCCCGCCTTGGGCCGCGCCCTCCCCGCCCGGGGCCGCGCCTTCCGCGCCCCGGCCGAGGTTCGTCAGGTCGAAGACCTGGATCGGCTTGTTGACGTAGCTTTCCTCGCGCGGCTGGATGCTCTGCGTGCTGGCGGCGACGCGCGCGAGCGCGAGCAGGGCGTCGGCGCTGAAGGCCCCGCGCACGACGATGAGGACTTCGGGGAAGCCGCCCGTCTGCGACGGCTCGGCGAAGCGGACGCCGGCCGTGAGCGAGTGCACGTCGCGCACGTCGAAGCCGACCTTGCGCGACTCGGCGATCATCTTGTCGTACTCGGACTTCGGCAGCAGCCGCGGCAGCGCCTCGCCGATGATGCGGCGGGCGTTGACGTGGAGCACGGCCTGCGACTCGGGGAAGTTGGTCAGCGCGCCGCGGGCTTCGCCGGCGACTTGCGCCGAGGCGGCCGCCGCGAGCGCGAAGACGGCGAGCGCGGCCCGCACGAGCGACGGCGGGGTCAGTTTACTCATGTCGTCTGTGCCTTCCTTTCGGGAAAGAGCGGGAGAGCGCCAAGAAGATAACAGAACCGGCGTCCGAAATAATAGACCCGCGCTCAAAAAACAGAACGCGAGTTGCGGGTTTCGAGTTTCGAGTTTGTTCGGCGGGGATTGAGAGGCGCAACGAAGCCGAGCGAACTCGAAACTCGAAACCCGCAACCCGAAACTTTTTATTGCTTGACCGGCACTTCGAGGGAGAAGCTGCCGCCGCGGGCGTTGCGGCCCGGCTCCGTGAAGCGCAGGTCGGAGAACTGCACGAGGACTTCGCCGGCGCAGCCCGTCCGGAGCCGCGCCGCCGGGAAGCGCGCGAAGTCGAGGAGCACGCGGGCGTGCTCGTCCTCGGCGGCGCGCGCGACGAGCCGGCCCTCCTCGCCGGCGGGCTTCTCGACACGGATGAGGTTGCGCAGAGAGTCTGCTGGCGGCGGCCGGCTGATGGAGAGGTCGAAGCGGTGCGTCGCGCGGTCGGTCTCGGCCGCGACGCGCCACGCCATCGGGTCGGCGAGGAGCGGCATCGCGGCCACGCGCAGCAGAGTCTCGCCCCGCCCGGCCGCGAGGCCGCGCGCCGCCTCCTCCGCGTAGCGGAGCGCCCGCGCGTGGCAGAGCGCCAGCCCGCCCCAGTAGGCGACGACGAGCGCCAGCGCCGCCGAAGGGATCGCCCTCCCCCAGCGCGCGGGCAGGCGCGCGAGCCGCGCCAGGATGATGATTGCCAGCCCCGCGAACCAGACGACGTAAGCGGCCGTCGGAATCCCCGTGCCGAAGCGCCGCGGCAGGAAGAGCAAGGCGGCGGTCGTCAACAAACCCAGCGCCACCCACCCCGCCAGCCGCGGGCCCTTCGCGGCGCCGGCCAGGAAGCACGCCCCGCCGAGCAGGAGCCACAGCCAGGGGTCTATGATGAAGACGAGGTCGCCGTAGACCCACTCGCCGCTCCACGGCAGCCAAGGGCGCAGGCCGTAACTGTTCGTCCAGTCGAGCAGCGGGTGCGAAGCCGTGACGATCAGAGAACTCACGAGCAGCCCCTTGAAACGCGCACGCGGCGCGCGCCCGCGCAGGCGCGCCACCGCCGCGTCGGCCGCGAAGACGACGGCCGGCAGCAGCAGCCCGAGCGCGAGCGTGCCGGCCAGTGAGTGCGACACGCCGCGGTGCTGTTCGAGGTAGACGTAGGGGCCTGCGACGAGCGTGACGATGTCCGCGTCCGGCAGGTTGGCGGCGACCAGGCAGGTGGCGGTCGCGTAAGCGGACGTGCGCTCAAGCCCCGCCTTCGCGGCGGCCAGTCCGACGAACGTGTGCGTCAGGTTCTCCAAGAGGCGGAATAAAGAAGTTT
Source organism: Pyrinomonadaceae bacterium (assembly GCA_035947355.1). Taxonomy (GTDB): domain Bacteria; phylum Acidobacteriota; class Blastocatellia; order Pyrinomonadales; family Pyrinomonadaceae; genus QHXN01. The sequence continues at coordinate 7,996 of DASZKF010000164.1, forward strand.
CAAGTTACGAGTTTCAAGTTTCAAGTTAAAGACATTGTATTAACTTGAAACTTGAAACTCGAAACTTCGGTTTTTTAGGGGGCTGGGAAGCCGGGGCCGGCGGGGGCCGGCTCGGGCGGGAGTTGGGCGTGGCGCTCCGGGCTGATCTCCTGGAGCTTGTCGGCGGCGGCGCGGACGAGCTGCGACTCGGACTGCGGCCTGCCGTCCGGCTTCTGCTCCTTGCGCGCCGCCTCGACCATCTGGAAGAGGAGGTCGGCGGCCTCGTCGCGCTTCCCCTGCTTCGCCAGGACGGCGGCGAGGCGCAGCTTCAGCGTGTTGTCCGAGACGCTCTTCCGCCCGTCGTCGAGCAGCTCGCGGTAGAGGGCGGCCGCGGCGTCGAGCTGGTTGTCGGCCTCCCGCGCCTGCGCGAGGGCGAACTTGGCGCGGGCGGCCACGTCGGCGTCGCCGCTCTTCGTGAGCTGCTCCAGCTCGCTCAGGCCCTGTGCGCGTTCGACGGTGACGAGGTTGACGGCGGCGAAGTAGCGCGCCAGCTCGCTGTAGGGCGAGCCGTACTCCTGCTGAATCTTGCGGAACTCTTCGACGGCCTTCTGGGCGCGGTCGCGCTCGGTCGGGAAGGTCGGCGACGCGCCGGGGTCGGGCGAGGCCGTCACCTCGGCCTCGTGAATCTCGATGGCGCGGCCGAGGGCGAGGCGCGCCTTGTCGGCGCTCTGCTCGCGCCACCAGTTGAAGGCGAGGAGCAGGACGCCGAGGGCGACGAGGCCCGCCAGCGCGTAGAGGATCGTCCGCCCGCGCCCCTCGTAGCGGTGCGAGAGGCGGTCGAAGGCGTGCATCGTCGTGTCGCGGAACTTGTCGTGCTTGAGCTGCTGCCGGCGTTTCTTGCTCGTCTGTGCCACGTCTTTTCCTTAGTGCAAGAGCGCACAGCGGGGTGCGTTCTGGAATACGGGGTTTGAGGCAAAGGCCCCCACTCTAGCGACGGGCGCGAAGGGTTGTCAAGCGGAGGCAAGTAGACAGTAGCCAGTAGCCAGTAGTCAGTAGAAAGACCTTCGCTAGCGAATCGTCAGAGTATCGGCTTCAGCGCCGCTTCCGAGCCTACTGGCTACTGGCTACTGACTACTGTCTACTTTTGTGATATTAACGGCCGGCGAATCCTTTCGATTCGCGGCGGCATCCAACGGGCGGGATGAAAATTTTCCTGGAACAAAGCGGGGCGGGCCGGTGTCGAAGGTCTCAGTTGAAGGGGGAGTGGCCCTTCGACAGACCCTCCCAGTCCGACGGAGGACGACTGTGAGCTCCGGAGAGCCGTACGCCCTCCGCAGTCAAGCGGAACTGGAGAGGGCTGCCGCCGCGGCAGCCTCGGCGGAAGCCCGGCTCGGCGGCGGGGCCGAAGAACAGTTCCTTGAAAGGCTCAAGGCGGGCGACGCGGCGGCCTTCAACCACCTCGTCGCCGAGCGCTCCGGCGACATCTACGCCCTGCTCTACCGCCTGACCGAAGACGCCGAGGAGGCGCGCGACCTGACGCAGGAGGTCTTCCTCCAGGCCTTCCGCAACATCGGCGGCTTCCGCGGCGAGGCCGACCTGCGGACGTGGCTCTACCGCATCGCCGTCAACCAGGCGCGCAACCGCTGGCGCTGGTGGAAGCGGCGGAGGCGCGACCGCACCGTCTCGCTCGACGCGCCCCCCGGCGGAGAGCACGACGCCCCGCTCGGTGCCGGCCTCGCCGACACGGGAGGCGGCGACCCGGAGCAGCACGCCCTGGCCCGCGAGCGCGAGCGCGCCCTACTCACGGCCCTGCGCTCGCTCGCGCGCACCTACAGGGAGGTCATCCTGCTGCGCGACATCGAGGGCCTCAGCTACGAGGACGTGGCGCTGGCCCTGGAGATCAACGTCGGCACCGTCAAGTCGAGACTCTCGAGGGGCCGGGCCGAACTCCGGCGGCGGCTCGAAAGCTCTTTGTAAATAAAGCAGTAGTCAGTAGTCAGTAGGCTCCGCGCTGCGGATGCTGGCGCTGACACCCGAGCGATACGCTAGCGAAGGTTTTTCTACTGTCTACTGACTACTGTCTACTGTCTACTACCCGGATGGCTGCCCCGCCCCGGCTTCACCGAAACCCGGTGCCAGGTGGGTCAGGAAGCGGCAGGAGCGGTCTGGCGGAAGAGGCGCGCGGGCGCCGCCGCGGCGTCGGGCGCGGGCGGATTTGAAAAACGAGGCCAGCAACACCCGTCTTTTCGACACCGCCCGCGGCCGAATCCCGGGGCACGCGCGGCTCGCCGCGAGGCCCGCCGAGTTGCTTCCCTGAATAAGGGAGCAGCCGGGGTCGGCCAGCCATCCGGGCAAGAGAGGTTAGAGGCTAGAGGTCAGTTTTTCAAACTGTCTTCCACTGACCTCTAACCTCTGACCTCTAGCCTCTAAAATTATGATGACCTGTGAGGAATCGAAGAAGGCTTTTTCGCCGCACCTCGACGGCGCGCTGTCGCGCGAGGCCGGCGACGCCCTCGGCGAGCACCTCGCGGTCTGCCCCCCGTGCCGGGCCGAGCTTGAGGCGACGCGCTCGCTCATCCGCAGCCTCTCGCTCGTCTCGCGGCCGGCGCCGCCGGCGGACCTCGCCGCCTCGATCGCCAGCGCCCTCGTCATCGAGCGCGCCGCGCGCCGCGCGCGCCCGCAGCTCCCCCTGCCCGTCCGCATCCTCCGCTGGGTCGAGCCGCGCGTGATGCCCTACGCCGTCGGCGCGTTCTACTCGATGCTGCTCTTCGTGGCCGTCTTCGCCGCGATCCGCCAGCCGATGCGGCTCCTGCGCAACCTGGCCGAGGCCGAGCGGCTCGAGGCCGGGCTGCCGGCCAACGCCGTCTGGGTGGACGCCGGCGGCGGCTTCGACGTGACGCGCCCGCTCTCGCCCGAACTCTCGGCGGCCGCGGCCCGCGCGCCCTTCTCGGTCGAGTCGCCGACGCTTAACCCGCGCGGCGCGCTCGCGCAACTCGCGCTCACCACCCCGAGCAGCCGCAACCCGGACGACGACGACATGATCGTGGTCGCGGACGTTTACGGCAACGGGCGCGCCTCGCTGGCGGCCGTCGTTGAGCCGCCGCGCAACCCGCGCATGCTCGAAGACCTCCAGGACGCCTTCCGCCAGAACCCGGCCTTCGTCCCCGCCTCGCTCGACCGCCGGCCCCAGACCATGCGCGTCGTCTTCGTCCTGCAAAAGATGAACGTCCCCGACGCCAGCTACTGAAAAGTTCAAAGTTCCAAGTTCAAAGTTTCAAGTTCGAAGTCCCGAGTTGAAGAACCCGTCTCAACTCGGGACTTCGAACTTGAAACTTTGAACTTGGAACTTTGAACTTTTCTTATTTGATGAGCGGGTAGAGCTTTTCGGCGAGGGCCGGGTTGAGGGCGGCGAGCTGCTGGTAGACTTGTAGGGCCTGCTTCTTGTCGCCGCTGCGGCGGTAGGCGTAGGCGAGGTTGAAGAGCGCGCCGGCGTAGTCGGGCTTCAGGCGCAGGGCCTCGGCGTGCGCGGCGATGGCCTCGCGGAAGCGGCCCGTGCTGCCGAGCGCGTAGCCGAGGTTGTTGTGCGCCTCGGCCCAGTCCGGGCGCAGGCGGACGGCCTGCCTGAAGGACTCGACCGCCTGGGTGAGCAGAGTCTTCTTCTCCGACTCCTTCTGCCCGCGGGCCTGCGCGAGGCGGCCGTAGGCGATTCCGAGGTTGAAGTGCGCGGCCGGCAGGTCCGGGCTCTGCGCGATGAGGCGGGTGAGCGTGCTGATGGACTCCTGGAACTGGCCCGAGTTGTTGAGCACCCAGGCGAGGTTGACGGCGGCCTCGTGGTTGTCGGGGCGCAGCCGCAGGGACTGGCGCAGGGCGTCGGCGGCCTCGGGCCAGCGCCGCTCGCGGCCGAGCGAGTAGCCGAGGTGGTGGCGCACGTCGGCGTCGTCGGGCTTGAGGCGCGCGGCCTCGCGGTAGGCCGCGGCCGCTTCGGCGAAGCGTCCGGCGGCGCGCGCGGCGTCGCCGAGGTTCGTGTGCGCCTCGACGTTCAGGGGCGTCAGCCGCGCGACCTGCTTGTAGGCGTCGGCGGCCTCGGCGAACTTGCCCTTCGCGTAGTAGAGGTCGCCGAGGTCGAACAGGGCCTCGGCGTGGTCGGGCTTGAGCGAGACGGCGCGCCGGTAAGCTTCGATGGCGCGGTCCGTGTCGCCCGCCGCCTCGCGGGCCGCGCCGAGGGCGTAGAGCGTCTCGGCCTCGGGCGGGTTGAGGCGGTCAACCGCCTCGTAGGCGGCGACGGCCTCGGCGTGGCGGCCGAGCTTCGAGAGCGAGGCGGCGAGCTGCCCGAAAGCCTCGGCGTCCTTCGGGTCGAGCTGCGTGGCCCGCTGGAGCGGCCCGACCGCCTCTTCGTGTTTGTCGAGCGAGGCGAGGGCGAAGCCGAGGTTGTACTGCGCGTCGGCGAAGCCGGGGTCGAGCTTGACGGCCTCGCGCAGCGGCTCGACCGCCTCGGCGAAGCGCCCGGCGGTGATGGCCGCCTCGGCCTTCTCGTTCAGCGAGTCGGCGGTGACGGCGGGCGTCGGGCGTCGGCGGGTGTCGCCGGCCGTCTCGCGGGTCGTGTCGGCGGTCGTGTCACGGGTCGTCTCGCGGGTCGTTTCGCGGGGCGGGGTGGTCCTGCCGGCGGTAGACGTGGTGGTCGCGGTCGTCGCGGTCGAGGGCCTCGCGGCCGAGCCGCCCCTGCGCACGCGGGGCGAGGCGTACTTGCGCGGCGCGGCGGCGCGCTCGCGGGGCTTCGATCTCGGGCGGGCCCGCGGCGGGTCAACGAAGACCCCGAGGCCGCCCGACAGCTCGCCCTGCGCGAGCGAGCCGCCCGGTGCGCCGACGAGGAGAATCAAGGCCAGCCCCGCGATGCTCAAGTCTCTCCGGATGTTCTCTCTCATCTTCCGCCACACTCCTTCGCTCTAGTCCGCCGTCAATACTACAGCGGTTTTCCGAAGCGCGCGATAGGGAATTTTGATTTAGTCGTCAGTCATCAGTCATCAGTTGTCAGTAAAGACAAAAAACTGGCGACTGACGACTGATAACTGATAACTAAATCTTCAAATCACTTCGCCGGGTTGACGAAGGCCAGGGAGAGGTCTGTGTTGAGGCCGGGGAGGGCGCGGGGGTTCTGGCGGAAGCCGGTCTCGACGCGGACGCGGTTGCGGACGTAGCCGAACAGCTCGCCGGCCGTGACGAAGCGGTCTTCGTTCGAGTCGGCCTCGCCGCGCAAGCCTTCCAGTAGCGCCCACGTGAAGATGCCGTGGCCGCCGCCCCAGCGCGGCCCCTCGCGCGAGACCTCGTTCACGTCCGAGGAGGTCAGCACCGCGCGGCCCGCCTCGGTGAAGAGCCGCGAGGCGTAGAGGTTGATGAGGTTGTTCTCGACGCCGCGCGTGGCGACCAGCGCCTCGCCGCTCAGGCCCGCGCTGTGGCAGGTGTCCACGAAGACGACGAGCCGCTCGGCCCGCACCTTGTAGTCGAGCGCCTCCTGCAACTCGGCCATCGGCAGCGCCGTCGCCGGCATGTCGGCGAGCTTCGTGTCGTGGAGCATGAAGTAGAGGTTCTGCGGCGCGTAAGGGTCGGGGCCGCCGTGGCCGGCGAGGAAGATGAAGATGAGGTCGGCGGGGCCGGCCTTCGGCAGGAAGCTCGTGAGGGCCGCGCGCAAACTCTCGACCGTGGCCTGCTCGTTCTCCAGCAGGAGGATGTCGCCGGCCGCGAAGCCGCCGCCCTCGGGCCGCTGGAGGAAGTCGCGGACGGCGCGCGCGTCGGCGTCGGCGTAGGCCAGGTCGCGCAGGCCCCCGACCTTGTACCTGTACCTCGACACGCCGACGACAAGCGCGAACTTCCGCCCCCTGAAGGCCGAGGAGACGGCCGCCTCGCGACGCTTCACGGGGATGGTGAGGCGCGAGAGGTTCCCCGCCGCGTCCTTCGCCTCGACGACGAGCGCCGAGACGCCCGCCGTGACGCTCGCCGCAAGCTTGAACTCCTGCGCGTTCTTCAGGGCCTCGCCCGCCTCGGCCTCGTCGGCGCTGGCGACGACCGTCAGGCCGCGCGTCGCCGCCGCCGGAGAGAGTCTGGCCGGCTGCCCGTTGACGGTGACGGAGGCGACGCCCCTGTTGTCGGCGACGACGCCCGCGACCTTGAAGGTGCCGGCGTCGCCTTTGAGGCGCAAGGCCCCGAGGGGCTCGGTGAGGTAGACGGACGGCGGCTGCCGGTCGTCGCCCGCCGCGACGGGGACGGACTCGACCGTGGCGTCCGCGGCCGCGGCCGCGTCGTCGGCCCGGCGGTCGGCCGTGAGCAGGACGTAGGAGGCGTAATACTCGCGGCCTGTGTCGTCGCGGGCGATGACCTCGACGACGTTCTTGCCGGGGCGCAGCCGGAAGCGGGGCTTGCTTTCGAGGTTGCCGTTGATGATGTAGCCGTCGGCGCCGGCGTTGAAGTTGAAGATGGTGTTGGCCGACTCGCCGTTGATCTTGGTGTAAATCTTGCCGTAGCGGATGCGGTCGGCGAAAGGCTTGTAGACGCGCAGCCGGACGCGGCTCAGGTTGGCGTGCGGGATCGTCACCTCCGGCGCGGTGATGGCCTGCGCGCCGATCTCCGGCAGCTCAAGCGCGAACGGCCTCCGGCGCTCCGCCTCGTCGAGCGGCCCGGCAGTCGCGCTCGAAAACAGAGACGACGCCGCCAACCCGGACGCGATGAAAACCGCGGCAACCGTGATAACGAACTTGCGCATAGCGGGGAGATTAATTAACAGGGATGGACAGGACAAGAAATGATGAATGCGGAATGCGGAATGATGAATAGACCGAGCCGGCCTCATTATATTCATCATTCATCATTCCGCATTCATCATTTCCTTCGGCTACGGTCGCCTTCCGCTCGCGGCCGGGTCTGTCGCCGCGCCCGCGGGTCGCGCGCCGGCCGGCGAGGAGACGCCGATGGGATCGATGTTCTTCGTCGAGATGTTGACGACGGGCGGGGCCGACCACGTCAGCTCGCCCGCCTCCTGCATGTAATCGTAGATCACTTCCATGTTGGGCGGCAGTTCGCCGCGGTTCTGCCGCTGATAGAGCGAAACGTACTCCTTGAGGGTAGAGACTATCTCGGGCATCTGCGACGGCTCCTTGTTCTCGATGAGCGCGAGCGCGCGGTGTAGGCGCGCCTCGGGCAGCACGCGCCGCTTGTCCAACTCGATGGCGCGGACGAACTCGGCCAGGGCGAGCGACTTATCGGAGGCTTTGCGCGCCGTCAGCTTCAAGACCTTGCCATAGTAGAAGTGGGTGAACGGGTCGTTGTCCCGGATCATCAACGACTCTTCGAGGTTGTCGCGCGCCACTTGGAACATGTCGTAATAGAAGGCACGGATGCCGTTGTCACGTTTCAGCTCGGCCATCACGACTTCGAACCCGGCCGACGAGCCGATTAGCTCGCCGGCGTCGAGCTTGGCCTTCAGCTCGGAGGATAATTGGCCGGCGAGGGCCTTCTGCGCGGCGGCGGCGCGGGCCGCGGCGTTGCGCGAAGGGTCGAGCGCCTTGCCGGGGTTGCCGCCGTCCACGGGGACTGGGGCCGGGTCGCCCCGGAAGATCGAGAGGTCGGCGAGTCCGACGCTGAGGTTCGGCGGCAGCGGGCTGCCGGTGATGAAAGCGTTGACCAGGACGAGCCTCTCGCTGACGCGTTCGGCCTCCGCGATGAAGCCGAGGCCGACGCGCTTGTCACGCCGCATGGTGCGCTGCACGCTCGCGTAGAACTTCGGCACCTCGCGGGGGTCGTAGCTGCGGTCGAGCATGTACTTGAGGCCGAGCTGATCGGCCTCGTCCTCCTGAACCTTGTCCCACGAGCTGACGGCGTTCGGGATCATGAACTTCAGCAGCGTCGGGGCGATGACCAGCCCGGCGAAGAGCCCCGCGTTGAGGGCGTCGGCCCCGCCCGCTCCGGCCGCGCCGGCCACGCCCGCCGTCGCGGCGCCGATGATAGCGCCCCACATCGCGCGCTTCTTCGTCTGCTTCTCGTTGTATTCGGGGATGCCCTCTTTAACCAGCGCGTCGTCGTGCCAGTGCTCCTTCTCGATGTGCCCGATCTCGTGGCCGAGGACGTAGGCCAACTGCGCCTCGTTATCCACCAGCGAGAGGAGGCCCGTGGAGACGTAGATCGTGCCGGTCGAGAGGGCGCGCGCCTCCGGTATCGGGTTGAGTGTGATCCTGAAGGCGTAGAGGTGTTTGGAGCCGGCGGGTACGATGGACTGGCCCAGCCGGTTGACATAGTCCTGCGCGAGCGGGTTGTCGTAGAGCGTGTCGCTGAGCTTGAGGCGGTCGCCGTCCCGGGTGACGCTGTCGGGGGCGTTGCGCGTGTTGGTGAAGAACGCGTCCTCGGCGTGCTCGCGCAGCTTGAGCTGGTACGCCTGCTCTACAGTCTCGCGGAAGTCATTGTCTTTGTTGTACAACTCGATGCTGAAGCGTTTGATTTCTTGGTACTTCTTCTCCTGCTTGGTCAGCTTCTGCTTCTCTTCCTTCTTCTCTTCCTTCTTCTCCTCCTTCTTGTCCTGGGCGAAGGCGGCGAGCGGGGCGGCGAAGCCGGCGAGCAGGGCGAACGTGAGCAGGGAGACGAGGAACGGGCGGCGGGGCGTCTGGGACATTGTGACCTCCAAGAACGAGTGGCTGAGGTGGTTGTGGAACCCCTTCGGGGGCGTGACCGACGGCCGCCCCGAGGCGAGCGGGGCGGCGGGCCGGAGGGTTGCCGGAGGCGCTTCCGGAGCGCGCGCAAGCTATCACAACCCGCCCGCGCGGGCAACGAAAATCTCCCCGCGCGGTCGCGCCGGGTGACTCGCTTGACGCCCTCTCGGGCGGCGTGTTAGGTTTCGTGCTTCAAGTTCACTTAACACAAACGAGCGACAGACGCCGACGGCAGTCCCGAGGAGACGAGCGTGAGCGCCAGCACTCTCAAGCAGACGCCCCTGAACGCCGCGCACCGCCGCCTCGGCGGCCGCATGGTCGAGTTCGGCGGCTGGGACATGCCCGTCCAGTACCCGGCGGGGACGGTCGAGGAGCACCTGCGGACGCGCACCCGCTCCGGCCTCTTCGACGTCTCGCACATGGGCGAAATTGAGGTGCGCGGCCGCGACGCGATTGCTTTCGTCAACCGCCTCTGCTCGAACGACGCCTCGAAATTGACGGACGGCCAGGCGCAGTATTCCGCACTGACGACGCCCGAGGGGACGGTCGTTGACGACCTGCTCGTCTACCGCTTCGGCCCCGAGCGGCTGCTGCTCGTCGTCAACGCCTCGACCACCGACAAGGACTGGGACTGGATCAGTTCGCACAAGGCGGGCGAGTCGGTCGAGCTTTCGAACCGCAGCGCGGACTTCTGCCAGCTCGCGCTGCAGGGGCCGGACGCCGTGGGGATTTTGCGGCGGCTCACCGACGCGCCGCTCGAAGAGATCAAGTATTACCACTTCCGCGAGGGGCGCGTGGACGGCGTGCCGGCGATCATTTCGCGCACCGGCTACACGGGCGAGGACGGCTTCGAGGTCTACGCCGCGCCCGAAGAGGCCGAGCGGCTCTGGGAGAAGATGCTCGACGCCGGACGCTACGGCGCGCCGGAGGGGACGCTCCCCTGCGGGCTGGCCGCGCGCAACACGCTGCGGCTCGAAGCCGGCATGGCCCTCTACGGCCACGAGATCACGGAGGAGACGACGCTGCTCGAAGCCAACCTCGGCTGGATCACGAAGCTGAACAAGGGCGACTTCATCGGCCGCGAAGTCTTGGCGAAGCAGAAGGAGGAGGGCGTCAGGCGCAAACTGGTCGGCTTCGAAGTCACCGAGCGCGGCATCGCCCGCGACGGCCAGGACGTGCACGTCGGGGGCCGCAAGGTCGGCCACGTCACCTCGGGCAGCCCCGCGCCCTACCTCAAGAAGAACATCGGGATGGCCTACCTGCCCGCCGAGCACGCGGCCGTGGGGACGCCCATCCAGATAGACGTGCGCGGCCGCCTCGTCGGCGCGCAGGTCGTGCCGACGCCGTTCTACAAGAGGAGTAGACAGTAGACAGTAGTCAGTAGCCAGTAGCGCTCCGCATGACAGCCGCTGACGCTGACACTCTGACGATTCCTTAGCGAAGGCTTGTCTACTGTCTACTGACTACTGTCTACTGTCTACTTCCCCCGGAGGTTTCATGTCGAACATTCCTGACGGACTGCATTACAGCAAGGATCACGAGTGGCTGCGGGTCGAGGGCGAGAGGGGGACGGTGGGGATCACCGACCACGCGCAGAACTCCCTGGGCGACGTGGTCTACGTCGAGCTGCCGAGGGTCGGCGACACCTTCGGCGGGCACGAGTCGTTCGGGTCGGTCGAGTCGGTCAAGGCCGTCTCGGAGCTGTTCCTCCCGGTCGGCGGCGAGATCGTCGAGGTCAACGAGTCCTTGCAGGACGAGCCCGAGCGCGTCAACAACGACCCGTACGGCGAGGGCTGGATGGTGCGCATCCGCATCGCCGACGCGAGCCAGGTGGACGGCCTACTCTCGGCCAAGGAGTACGAAGACTTCGTCCGGTCGGACGCGGAGTAGTTAAAGGCCGTGCGCTACATCCCGAACTCGCCCGAAGAGCGGCAGGAGATGCTGGGGGCCATCGGCCTCGACTCGGCCGAACAGCTTTTCGACTCGGTGCCCGAGGGCGCGCGACTGTCCCGCCCCCTGCGGACGCCGGACGCGCTCTCCGAGGTCGAGCTGATCGAGCGCTTCGAGCAGATGGCCGCGCGCAACGCCGCCGCCCGCCGGCCCGGCTTCCTCGGCGCGGGGGCGTATTCGCATTACGCGCCGACGATCATAGACAGCCTCATCCAGCGCTCGGAGTTCTTCACGGCCTACACGCCCTACCAGCCCGAAATCTCGCAGGGCACGCTGCAAGCCATCTTCGAGTTCCAGACCCTCGTCTGCCAGCTGACCGGGATGGACGTGGCGAACGCCTCGATGTACGACGGCTCGACGGCGATGGCCGAGGCCGTCCTGATGGCCGAGCGCGTCACCCGCCGCAAGCGCGTCCTCGTCTCCGGCGCCGTGCACCCGGAGTACCTGAAGGTCGCGGAGACTTACGTCGCGCACGCCGGCGTAGAGCTTCAGCAGCTCCCTTTTGAAGAGGAGTCCGGCCGCACGAGCGTCGGCGAAGCCGCGGCGCTCGACAAGACGGTGGCGGCCGTCGTCGTCCAGTCGCCGAACTTCTTCGGCTGCGTCGAGGACTTGAAGGCGCTGGCCGAGCGGGCGCACGCCGTCGGCGCGCTCCTCGTCGCCGTCGTCACCGAGAGCGCCTCCTTCGGCCTGCTCCGCCCGCCGGGCGCGTGCGGCGCCGACGTCGTCGTCGCCGAGGGCCAGTCGTTCGGCGTGCCGCTCTCCTACGGCGGCCCCTACGTCGGCCTCTTCGCGACGCGCGAGCAGTACGCGCGCCAGCTCCCCGGGAGGCTGGCCGGCGTCGCCTACGACCGGCAGGGCCGGCGCGGCTTCGTCCTCACGCTGGCGACGCGCGAGCAGCACATCCGCCGCGAGAAGGCCACCTCGAACATCTGCACCAACGAGGGGCTGATCGCGCTGGCCGCGACCATCTACATGACGACGATGGGGCGCAAGGGTCTCCAAGAGGTGGCCGCGCAGTGCGCGCAGAAGGCGGCCTACGCGCGCCGCCAGATAGCCTCGCTCGGGGGCTTCTCGCTGCCGCACTCCGCGCCCGTCTTCAACGAGTTCGTCGTGCGCGCGCCCGCCCCGGCCGAAGGCTTGCTGAAGCGCCTCGCCGCCGAGCACAACGTCACCGGCGGCCTCCCGCTCTCGCGCTACTTCACCGACCGCCCCAACGACATCCTCGTCTGCGTCACAGAGACGAACAAGCGCGCCGACATAGACGCCCTCGTCGAAGGACTCAAGGAGGTTTCAAGTTCCTAGTTTCAAGTTCCAGGTTGAAAGCCTCTCGGGACTGAAGGCTCAACGTGGAACCGCGAACTTGAAACTTGAAACCTGAAACTTGGAACTATGGTTCTCAAAGCGACCCCGCACATCACGCAGAACGAGGCGCTGAGCTTCGAGCGCTCGCAGACGGGCCGGCGCGGCTACCGCCTGCCCCCGCTCGACGTGGAGGAGACGCCGGCCGACGAGCTTCTGCCCGCCGAACTCCGCCGCGACGACGACCTCGAAGGCCTCCCCGAGCTGTCCGAGCCCGACGTGGTGCGCCACTTCACGCGCATCTCGACGTGGAACTACAACATAGACCTCGGCATGTACCCGCTCGGCTCGTGCACGATGAAGTACAACTCGCGCCTCAACGAGCGGGTCGCGCGCATCCCCGGCTTCGCCAACCTC
>DASZKF010000165.1:0-3492 GCA_035947355.1 Pyrinomonadaceae bacterium
GCCCGCCTGTGCGGCTCGACGCCGGCGGCTTCGAGCACGGCCAACCCGCCGCCCGCCGCCTCGACGCGCGCGCGCAGCCCGGCCGGCGCGGCCCGCAGGTTGTTGAGGATGGTCTTGCGCCGCTGCGCGAAGCCGGCGCCGACGACGGCGCGGAAAAACTCTTCGCCGGCCGCGCCCAGCTCGGCCCGCTCGCGCGCGCGCAGGCGCACGACCGTGCTCCAGACCTTCGGAACGGGCCGGAACGCGCCCGGCGGCACGTCGAAGAGCGCCTCCGCCTCGCAGTGGGCCTGGACGAGCACGGAGAGGAAGCCGCGCGCGGCCGAGCCGGGCGCGGCCGTGAGGCGCTCGACCACCTCGCGCTGCAGCATCAAGACCATCTCGGGCAGGCAGCGGCGCTGCGAGACGAGGCGCTGCACGACGGCCGTCGAGATGTTGTAAGGCAGGTTCGCCACGACGCGCGCCGAAGCCGCCGGCGCGACCCGTCCGCAGAAGTCAACTTCGAGCGCGTCGGCCTCGACCAGCTCGAAGTTCGCGGCCCCCGCGAACCGCCCGCGCAGGTACGCCGCCAGCTCGCGGTCGAACTCGACGGCCACCACCCGCCCCGCCATCCCCACGAGCCGCCCCGTCAGCGCGCCCCGCCCCGGCCCGACCTCCACGACCGTCTCGTCCCCGCGCGGCCCCAAAGCATCTACGATGCGCCGCACGTAACTCTCCTCGACCAGAAAGTTCTGCCCCAGACTCTTCTTGGCGCGCGGCAACATAAATGCTAAGTGATGAATGCGGAATGATGAATGATGAATGTGACCGAGCTGGCCCCGTTACATTCATCATTCATCATTCCGCATTCATCATTTCTTTTATGTACCCGGTGATTTCCACGTCGCGGCCGTGGCGTTTGATCTCGAGGTCTCGGAGGTTGACGGCTTCTTTGACGGTGAGCGCGCCGGCGCCGCCGACGGCCCCGAGCGCGTCGCCGCCGAGGATGAGGGGCGCGACGAAGAAGCTGACCTTGTTGACGAGGCGGGCGCGCAGGAACGCGCCGGCGACGTTCGCCCCGCCCTCGACGAGCAGCCCCTGAACCTTGCGCCGGTGCAGCTCGGCGAGCACGGCCGAGGGGTCGCGCCCGCCCGAAGGCAGTCGCACGACCTCGACGCCGAGCCGCGCGAGCTCCGACGCGCGTCGTTCGTCCGACCTGCCCGAGGTGAAGACGAGGGTCGGCGTCTCGCGCGCGGTCCGCGCGAGTTTTGCTTCGGGCTTGAGGCAGAGCCGCTCGTCGAGGACGACGCGCACGAGCGGGCGGTGGCGGGCGAGGCCGCTCCGGTCTGTGAGCAGGGGGTCGTCCTTCTCGGCCGTGCCCGCGCCGACGAGGATCGCGTCCGACTCGTGGCGCAGGACGTGTGCCCGCGCCCGCGCCTCGGCGCCCGTGATCCAGCGCGCGTCGCCGGTTCGGGTCGCGATGCGCCCGTCGAGCGAGGTCGCCAGCTTGAGGTGGACGAAGGGGCGGCCGCGCCGCAGCGCGTGGCAATACTTTTCGTTGAGCCGCTCGGCCTCGCGCGCGAGCACGCCCGTCGTGACCTCGACGCCCGCCGCGCGCAGCGCCTCGAACCCCCGGCCCGAGACGAGCGGGTTCGGGTCTTCGGTGGGCGCGACGACGCGCGCCACGCCGGCGCGGACGAGCGCGTCGGTGCACGGCGGCGTCCGCCCCGTGTGCGCGTGCGGCTCGAGCGTCACGTAGGCGGTCGCGCCCCGCGCCCGCCCGCCCGCCTCTTCGAGCGCCAGCGTCTCGGCGTGCTCCACCCGCTCGTAAACATAGAACCCCTCGCCGACGACCTGGCCCTCGCCGTCAACGATCACGCACCCGACGAGCGGCCCCGGACTCACCTGCCCCGCCCCGCGCGCCGCCAGTTCGAGAGCGCGCGCCATCATCCGCCGATCAAGATCGGCGGTTTCGAGTTTCGAGTTTCGAGTTTCGAGTTCCAAAACCAAGACGAGTTTCGACTCTCGGCTTCCGAGTTCGGGTTAAGACAAATTGCTTTAACTCGAAACTCGAAACTCGAAACTCGAAACTTCTACGCGAAGAGGCCGTTGACGTACTGCTCGGGGTCGAAGACGACGAGGTCGTCAACCTTCTCGCCGATGCCGGCGTAGCGGATGGGGAGGCGCAGCTCTTTGGCGATGGCGACGGCGATGCCGCCCTTCGCCGTGCCGTCGAGCTTGGTCAGGACGATGCCGGTCACGCCCGCGACCTTCAGGAACTGCCGCGCCTGCTCCAGCCCGTTCTGGCCCGTCACGGCGTCAACGACGAGCAGCGTCTCGTGCGGCGCGCCCTCGACCTCACGGCCCGCCACCCGCTTCATCTTTTCGAGCTCGGCCATCAGGTTCGACTTGTTATGGAGGCGGCCGGCCGTGTCCACGATGAGCACGTCCGAGCGGCGGGCGCGCGCCGACTTGAGCGCGTCGAAGAGGACGGCGGCCGGGTCGGTGCCGTGCTTCTGCTGGACGATGGGGACGCCGGTGCGCTCGGCCCAGATGGCGAGCTGGTCGGAGGCGGCGGCGCGGAAGGTGTCGGCCGCGCAGATCAGCACGTCGTTGCCCTCGGCCTTGATGCGCTGGGCGAGCTTCCCGATGGTGGTGGTCTTGCCGACGCCGTTGACGCCGACGACCATGATGACGTAAGGCGTCACGTCCTCCGGCACGCTCGCCTCGGAGGCGACGCCCTCGCGCTCGGAGTCGCGCAGGATCGTCAGGAGTTGGTTTTTGATGGCCGCCTTGAGCGCCGCGATGTCGCCGATCTCCTTGCGGGAGATGCCGCGGCGCACGGCGTCGAGGATTTCGAGAGTAGTCTGCACGCCGATGTCGGCGGCGATGAGCGCCTCTTCGAGCTCGTCGAGCAGCTCGGCGTCAATCGTCTTGCGGCCCTGGAAGACCGTGTCGATCTTCTCCGAAAGGGTTTCTCGGGTGGCCGAGATGGCGCGCGAGAAGCGGGCCGCGTAAGTCTGCTCCAACGCCTCGACCTCGGCCTGTAGCTCCTCGGCCGAGCGGTCGAGGCCGAGGACCGAGGACGAGAAGGCGGAGCGCGCCGGGGCCGGCGCCGGCCGCGGGGCGGCGATGACCTCTTCCCTCCCGGCGTCGGTCAGGCCCGACTCGCGCGCCGGCTCGGGCGTCGGCGGCGCGCCCGTCGGGACGGGTTCCATCGCGGGCAGGGGGGCCGCGGGCGGCGGCGTCTCTGCGCGGCGCGCGGCCGCGTCGGGCGGTTCGAGTCGCGTCTCGGGCGCGGCCTCCTCGGCCGTCCGCGCCGCCGGCTCGCTCAGGCCGAGCGAGATGAACTGATCCTGCTTCTTGCGTCTCCAGAATGCCATGCGGATAGATGATTGCCTTCGTCAGATTTAAAACGTGCGATTATAAACGTAACTGCCGCGGCGCGACAAAAGCGCCCGCCGAGTTAAACAGGGCCGCGAGCGGTGGCGAGCGGGTACGCGTTACGTCACAGAC
>DASZKF010000166.1:0-4857 GCA_035947355.1 Pyrinomonadaceae bacterium
CGGGTTTGAACTTAACTAAAGTTCAACCCGCCCGCGGCTCTTTCCCTGGCTCGAAGCTTACCGGAGGCCCTGGGCGGAGATTTTTGGGTAAATCAGCCTCAGCCGCGCGCCGAAGAGAGTGCCGAGGAGAAGCCGACGCCTTTGAGCAGGTCGGCGTAGTTGCGCCGGAACTCGTCGGCCCGCCGCCGGTGTTCGTTGACCCAGCCGGAGACGACCGTCTTGACCTCGCGCTCGGTGTTGGCCGGCTGGGGCTCGCCCGCCGCGGCCGGGGCCGGGGCCGCGCCGCGCTGGTCGCGTTTGATGACTCTCACTGGCCTGTTCTTCAACATTTTTCCGACCTCCGACCCTTAACGCGGGATTCTTTCGGTAAATGAATCACGCCTGGCCGGCAGGTATTCCGAAAATTTTTCGGGCCGGGGAAAAGTTCCGGGTTGCAAGTTTCGAGTTAAGAGAATTTTAGAATTGCGATTTTCGATTGGAAGCGGCAGCACGCTCGCCTTCAAATCAAAAATCAAAAATCGCAAATCTAAAATTCTCTTAACTCGAAACTTGCAACCCGGAACCCGAAACTTTTATCGGCGGGAGAGGGCGGCCTGTGTCTTCAGCAAATGGTGAATGCGGAATGATGAATTAAAGACAGCCTGGATGATGAAGTTCAACGGGCGCCACATTCATCATTCCGCATTCCGCATTCATCATTTCGTCAGCCCCCGGCCGAGCTGGCCGACTCGGCCGCGCCGTTGCGCCGCTCGATGGGGACGTAGTCGCGGGTGCGGTGGCCGAGGTAAATCTGGCGCGGGCGGGCGATCTTCTGGTCGGGGTCGGAGAGCATCTCGGCCCACTGCGCGAGCCAGCCCGAGGTGCGCGGGATGGCGAAGAGCACGGGGAACATGTCGACGGGGAAGCGCATCGCCCGGTAGATGATCCCCGAGTAGAAGTCCACGTTCGGGTAGAGGCGGCGCTTGACGAAGTACTCGTCTTCGAGCGCGATGCGTTCGAGTTCGAGCGCGAGGTCGAGGAGCGGGTCTTTGCCCGTCACCTCGAAGACCTCGTAGGCGATCTGCTTGATGATGCGGGCGCGCGGGTCGTAGTTCTTGTAGACGCGGTGGCCGAAGCCCATCAGGCGGAACTCGCCGGCCTTGACGCGGCGGACGTACTCCGGCACGCGGTCAACCGAGCCGATCTCGTTGAGCATCCTGAGCACCGCCTCGTTCGCCCCGCCGTGGAGCGGGCCGTAGAGCGCGGCGGCCGCGCCCGCCAGGCTGGAGTACGGGTCGGTCTCGGCCGAGCCGATGGAGCGCATGGCGTTCGTCGAGCAGTTCTGCTCGTGGTCGGCGTGGAGGATGAAGAGGACGGACAGGGCGCGCTCCAGCACCGGGTTGGGCTGGTACTTCAGCTCCGTCGTCTTGAACATCATGTTGAGGAAGTTGCCCTCGTAGGAGAGGTCGTTGTCCGGGTAGGAGTAGCGGAGCCCGACGCGGTGGCGGTAGGCGAAGGCGGCGATGGTCGGAACCTTCGCGATGAGCCGGTGGATCTGCTTCCAGCGGCAGGTCGCGTCCTTGATGTTCTTGGCCTCGGGGTAGAAGGTCGAGAGCGCGGCGACCATCGCCTCGAACATCCCCATCGGGTGCGCGCTGTGGTGGAAGCCGTCGAGGACCTTCTTGATGTTCTCGTTGATGAAGGTGTGGTGCGTGATGTTCCACGTCCACCCCCGGAGCTGCTCGGCCGTCGGCAGCTCGCCGTAGAGCAGGAGGTAGGCGACTTCGAGGTACGTGCTCTGCTCGGCCAGCTGCTCGATGGGGTAGCCGCGGTATTCGAGTTCGCCGCGGTCGCCGTCTATGTAGGTGATGGTGCTCTTGCACGAGGCGGTGTTCATGAAGGCCGGGTCGTAGGTCATCAGGCCGAAGTCCTCGTCAGAGGTTTTAATCTGGCGCAGGTCGGTGGCGCGGATGGCGCCGTCGGCGATGGGGACTTCGTACTGCCTGCCCGTCCGGTTGTCGGTGATGGTCAAGGTGTCGCGGTTCGCGCTCATGGCTGGTCCTTTCCTCCCGAAGCGTCGCGGAACTGTCTGCTCGCAAGATTTTGCAGACTAGCATAGTGCCTTTCTCAGATTTGCTCAAAGCCCGCGCGCGGGTTTGCGGCCACAAATAAGTTTCGGGTTGCGGTCGAGCGCGAGGTCGCGGATGGCGGCGTCGAGCTGCGCCTGGAGGCGCTGGCGCTCTTCGACGGCCGCCTGCTTGTCGCGGGTGAGTTGTTCGAGGCGCGTCTCCTGCTGGTCGGCCTTCTGGACGTAGCGGGCGATGAGCTGGCGGGCCTCGGCCGTGTTCGTCAGCGCCTCGATGTTCTCGCGCAGGCGCTTCTGGTCGGCGCCGATCTCGGCCGCCTCCTTGTCGGCGGCCGCAGCCCGCGCCTCGGCCGCGGCGAGGCGCGCCTTCAGGTCAATGATGTTCTGGAGGGCGGCGCGCGTCGCCTCGTCCACGTAGCGGCGGGTGACGAAGAGGCTGAGGTGGTCGGGCGTGAGGTTCGTCAGCGCGTAGGTGGTGGCCGCCGCCCGCCGCTCGACGACCGAGAGGCGCTCGGTCGCGCGCGGCCCCAGCTCGACGCGGAAGCGGTAGTGGCGCGCCGTCCGGCCCTCGGGCTTCGGCGTCGCCTCGTCGTCGAGCCGCCACTCCCCGCGCGCCGGGTGCTCGACGTAGACCGTCCGCGGCCGCTCGGTCTGGTTCGTCAGCGTGTAGGTCTTCCGCTCGCGGTCGTGGTAGTGCGCTTCGAGGTAGCCGTTGAGGATGCGCACCATGTAGACGGGGCCGTCGCCCGCCTCCTCGTCCTCCTCGTCGCGCACGGTGACGAGCGTGCCGAGGTCGAGGGCGAAGGAGACGAGCCGCTGCTCGCCCGGCTTGAGCCGTTCGAGGAGCGACTCGCCGGCGTAGGCCGACCCGTCTATGACGGTGAGCGCCCCGTCTTCGAGCGTGAGCGGCGAGGTGTTCTTCAGGAGCATCCCGCTCATCGGGCGGGTGCGGCGCGCCGCCTCGTTGAAGACCGAGACGCGCGCGCCCTCCATCCGCGTCTGCAGAATCGGGATGAGCGCCGAGCGGTCGCGCCTGACCGTGACGGGCTGCGCGATCTGGTACTCGAAGAGGTCGCCGACCTCGCCGCCCTCGGCCGCCGTCTCGACGCCGGAGCGGCCGCCCGCGATGGCCTCGGCGATGAAGTTGCTGTCGCGCCGCCGCTCGGCCGGCCCGCCCGGCACGAGCGAGGCGCTGCTCGCAGAACTGTCCAGCACGGTGGTGATCTCAGCCGTGACGTTGACGGCCTCGGAGACGGTGCCGACTTCGAGCGTGATTTCGAGCTGCGCGGCGCGCGACGGCGCCACTTCCACGCCCGTGTAGGACGCTCGCTTGAACCCGACCGCCTCGGCCGTCACCGTGTAGCTGCCGGGGCCGAGCAGCGGCGTGCGGAAGCGGCCCTCGGCGTCGGTCGTGAGCGTCGCCACCGGCTGCCCCTCGCTGTTCGTGACCGTGACGGTCGCGCCCGCGACGGCCGCCTCGTTCATGTCTTCGACGTGGCCCGATATGTGACCGCCGCTGTTGGTCTCGCCCGTGTCCGGCTCGTAGGTCTGCGGCGCGAGGCGGAGGTCTTCGGGGATGGGGACGACGGGCCGGTAGCGGTAGAAGGGCTTCTGGATGGGCTGGACGAAGGAGACGGGCATGCCCGAGATGAGCGAGAGCTCGACGCCTTCCCAGTCCTCGTCGCTCACGTTGTCAACGATGGCCCAGCCCTGGAAGAAGGGCTTCCCAGTCGAGTCTAAGACGACGCGGTAGGTCGTCTTCCAGATGGGCGCGGCCACCGTGTAGCTGACGAGCATCTCGCGCCGGCCGGCCCCGTCGGAGGTGACGGTGATGGTCTTGGCGTCGCGGCGGCGCGCGCTCGCGGTGGCGGCGGCGAACTCGCCGATGTCGCGGCGCGTCCCCTCGTCGGCGAGCCTGACCGAGCGCACCTCCGAGAGGTCGAAGCTCATCAGCTCGCCGCCCTCGGCGGCGATGACGAGCGCGTGAGAGCGGACGGGCGGCTTCGAGGGGTCAGCCTGCGTGCGCCGCTCCTCGACGGTGAGTACCGAGCCGGCCGCCGCGCCGCGCGCCGTCGAGACCACGACGCGCGCGCCCTGTAACTGGCTGAGCACCCCGGCCAGGCCGCCCCGCGCGCCCTCCTCGGTCTCGGGGCCGATCGAGAAGGGGATGTCGGCCATGCGCGCGGCGGGCGGGGCCGAGGAGTTGTAGCTGACCGCGCCGACGCGGCCCTCGCCGAGGTCGAGCACGACCATGGACTTCAGCACGTCGTCCACCTGCGACTGCTTGAACGAGAGGTTGATCTCGGCGCGGCCCGAAACCAGCCCGCGCCGCTCGATGTAGGCGACGCCGTTGCTGTAGAGGACGACGCGGCGAATCGGGAGCGTCTGCCCGGCCGCGCGCGAGGGCGCGTTGGCCGTGCCGGGCCTGGACGAAGAGGCCGCGAGGGCGGCGGCCGCGGGACGGTGGCGGCGCGCGCCGCCCGCCTGCGCCTGCCCGCACACGGGGACGGCGAGCAGGAGGACGAACAGGAGAGTGGACTTCATGGGAACCTCCGAGAGTTGGTGCGGAAGGTTTGCTGTTCGCCGACGGAAGGGGAGACGGAAGACTCACCCCGCCGCGCGCGTCCGAGAGCGCGGGCCGGCGGCGCGAGACTGGCGTGTTGATTCCTTGATGCCGCCAAGGGCCGCCGTGGTTGACCGGCGGTAGTTTCGAGTTTCGAGTTTCGAGTTTCGAGTTCGTTCCGCGTGAGTTGAACGGTTCAAGCCGCGCCGCCCGAACTCGAAACTCGAAA
>DASZKF010000167.1:0-10433 GCA_035947355.1 Pyrinomonadaceae bacterium
TCTGCCGCCACTTGTCGAGGTTTTGCGGCGGCAGACAACTGCGTATCGGAGGGGTGAACGTCTTCTTAACCCGCGGCCCCGTTTTACCCGCGGAGGGCGAGGGCGTATTCGACGGCGCGGGCGGGCGAGATGACGCCCCAGCCCTGGCGGTCGATCTCGATGTCGGGCAGGCGCTCGGCCGTCTGGATGAGGATGCGCTTGACCTGCTGCGGCGAGAGGTGCGGGTTGGCTTCGAGCATGCAGGCGACGGTCGAGGAGACGATGGGCGCGGCGAACGAGGTGCCGTCAACGAACTTGTAGTGCTCGCTGATCACGTCGGCCTCGTGGAGCTTGACCGAGATCAGTTGCCGCAGGAGGTAAGTCGGCAGCGCCCGCGCCTCGTAGAGGTCGCGGTCTATCTCGCCGTGCTCCTCGATGAGCGGGCGCAGCTCCTCGTCCGCCGCCCGGTCGAGCCGCGCGTAGAGTTCGGCCTCGGCGGCCGTCGGCGTGTGCGGCAGGATGGGCGCGGGCACCCAGATGCCGGGCGCGATGACGTCGGGCTTCTGTAGCCCGTCGAAGGTCGGCCCGTACGAGGAGCGGTACATCCCTCGGCGCGCGCGGTCGAGCGAGTTCTGGTCGTCTAAACCGCCGACGGCAATCGAGGAGGGCGAGGAGGCCGGCGGGAGCACGGGGTGGCCCGGCTCCCACCCGGCGTTGCCGACCGCGCACACCACCACCAGCCCCGCGGCCACCGCCCGCTCGACCAGTTGGCACAAGCCGTTATGCAGGTAAGACTCCTCTTGGTCGCCGCCGGCCGAGATGTTGACGACGCGGATCTGGTAGCGCTCGCGGTTGTCCAGGACCCACTTCAGCCCGCGCATGATGTTGCGCTCGGGGATGTGGCCCGACTTCGAGACCTTGACGAGGACGACTTTGCAGGCGGGCGCGAGGCCGCGGAAGTAGCCGCCCGAGAGCGCGCCGTTGCCCGCGGCCACGACCGAGGTCATCATCCCGTGCCAGCTCGCCACGTCCACCGATTCGAGCGTGCCCGTCCCCTTCGGCACGATGTTGTGGTAGACGAGGATGCGGCTCTCGGGCGTCGTCAGGTCCGGGTGCGGGAAGAAGCCGGAGTCGAGGAAGGCGACCGTGACGCCGCGCCCGGTGAAGCGCTCGTCGGCGCCGAGCCGCAGCCAGGTCGGCAGCACGTAGCGGCCCTGCTCGAAGACGGCCGCGTACTTCTCCGACTGTCGTTGCGCGCGCTCGAAGAGCCGCACGCAGCGCGGGCAGACGGCGCTCGTCTCGCCGCCCGAGGGCGCGTTGGCCGCGACGAGCCGCCGCAACTCTTCCGGCAAACGGTCGAAGGGCACGAGCCCCTCTGACGACTCGCGCCCGCACACGGGGCACGCGGGGCGGCCCGCGGGCACGTCGTGGTGCTGCGGCTCGGCGGAGATGGTTTCAGACACGGCGACTTTCAAACCCCCTCGTTCTGCGGCTGCGCTTTTGCTTTGCTGCCTATCATGCCGGCGGAGCGCAGCCGAGCGCAAGCCGCGTAGCGTCCGGCCGCCAAATGGTATAAATTACCTGCAAGCGGAAAACCGAACAGAATGACGAAGGTGGCGAAGCCCGATGCCCAAAGAAGAGACGAACGTGCCCGACATCTTCCGCCGCGCGCTGGCGCTCTCGCGCGAGCAGCCGGAGATGTCCCTGCGCGACCTGCGCCGCCGGCTCCTCGACGAGTTCGAGGGCTCGCCCATGCCGCCGCTCTCGAACCTGACCATCCCCGAGCAGGACGACCTCGCGCCGGAGGAGGACTGGACGGCCGGCCTCTCCCTCGTCCGCCGCGGCATCCAGAACGAGGACTGGCGCGAGATCATGAACGGCATCATCCTCAGCCTCGAACAGACCCGCCGCTACGAGCGCGAACGCGGACGGCTCGGCCGGGCCGACCACTGGCACGACCGCACCGTCGGCATCGAAGGTGCCCTCAAGAAGGGCGTCTCCAAGTGGATGCCCGAGGAGCTGATGCGGCTCGCGGCACAGTCAACGAAAAAGTAGCCAGTAGACAGTAGGCCCCGCATCATGTCTGCTGACACTTACACGCGAACCGCCCGCTAGCGAATGTCTTTCTACTGGCTACTGGCTACTGACTACAGACTACTTCTTTATGAGCTTTCTCGACCGACTCATCCGAGACCCTTTCTATCAGCAGGAGGAGCCGCGGCGCGCGGAGGAGTTCGAGGGCGGCGACGTGATCGTCAGCCCGGACACGCGGCGCGCCGACCGCGTCCCGCCGGGGCAGACGCGGACGCGGAAGTGGCCCGTGCTCGACGCGCACGGCACGCCGCGCGTAGACCTGGAGACCTGGGAGTTCGAGGCCGGCGGGCTCGTCGAGCGCCCTCTGAAGTGGTCGCTCGACGCTTTCCTGCAGTTGCCGGCCGTGCGCGTCTACGCGGATTTTCATTGCGTGACGCGCTGGTCGCGGCTCGACAACGTCTGGGGCGGCGTCTCGACGCGGACAATCGCCGGGATGGTCGGCGTGCGCCCCGAGGCGAAGTTCGTCTCGGTCTCGGCCCGCGACTACGGCTGGACGACGAACCTGCCCATCGAATACTTCCTCGCCGAAGACTCGCTGTTCGCCTGGTCGCACGACGGCCGCCCCATCCCGGAAGAGCACGGCGGCCCCGTCCGCCTCGTCGTGCCGCAGCTCTACGCGTGGAAGTCTGCCAAGTGGGTCAAGGGCGTCGAGTTCCTGCGCGAAGACCGGGCGGGGTTCTGGGAGGAGGGCGGCTACCACATGCGCGGCGTGCCCTGGGCGGGCCGCGACGGCGAGCGCTTCCGCTGGCAGGGCGAGGAGTAAATAAAGACGAGAGGCTAGAGGCTTAGGGTTAGAGGCTTGTTGAAGAACATTCTTCGCCAGCCTCTAGCCTCAAGTCCCTAGCCTCTCGCCTTTCCCCCTTGCTCGGCCGCCTCTTCGGCGGCGGGCCGTATTATGAGTCGAGCGCCGCGCGCGGGTCAGTACGCAGACGCACAGTGAAGCGGGCCGCCGGCAGTGTTATACTGCCGTCACTCCCAATCTTTCGCACAAATTACCCGGCCGCGCCGCGCCGCCCGAAGCGAGACGTGACCTCTCCGTGAAGGAAATTGAAGGACGCCGTGAACAACACAGCCCCCCAGACGCGCGCGCCCGCGCCGGAAGCCGCGCGCGACCCCGCAGGCCCGGCGCGCCCTGCCGTCCCGAAGGACGCGGCGGCCGTCATCCTCCTGCGCGAGGGCGGAGACCCAGCCGACCCGCAAGTCTTCTGGGCGAAGCGCGGGGCGCGGATGGCCTTCCTGCCCGGCTTCCACGCCTTCCCAGGGGGGCAGCGCGAGGAGTCGGACGCGGAGGTCGAGGTCGCCGGCGCCGCCGACCGCGAGACGGCGACGATGATCGCCTGCGCCGCGCGCGAGTTGTTCGAGGAACTCGGCGTGCTGGTCGCGCGTGGGGCCGAGACCCTGACGAAGGGGCAGCTCGCCTCCGTGCTCGAAGACCTCACTTCGGGGCGCATGACGTTCGCGGAACTCCTCCGCCACTACGGGCTGCGGCTCGACGCGCGGGATTTCACCTTCGTCGGCCGCTGGGTCACGCCCCCTTTCAGCCCGCGCCGCTTCGACACGCTCTTCTTCCTCGCGCGCTGCCCGCGCAAGCAGGAGCCGCGCGTGCTCTCGGGCGAGTTCAGCGAGGGCTGTTGGACGGGCGCGCGCGCGGCCCTCGAACGCTGGCGGAGGGCCGAGGTGCTGGCCGTCCCGCCCGTCATCCACGCCCTAAAGACGCTCGCGGGCGGGCTGACCGAAGACCTCGTCGAGAGGTTCCTGAGCGTGCCGCAGGCGCACCGCGAGCCGGTGCGCCGCATCGAGTTCCTGCCCGGCTTCGTCTGCTTCCCCGTGCGCACGCCGACCAAGCCGCCGGCCACGACGACCAACTGCTACGTCGTCGGCACGCGCGACTTCGTCGTCGTAGACCCCGGCTCGCCCTACGAGGACGAGCAGGCCGCGCTCGCCGACTACGTGCGCGAACTCGTCGCCGAGGGCCGCCGGCCTCGGGCCATCATCCTCACGCACCTGCACCCCGACCACGTCGCCGGCGCAGAAGCCTTGCGCGCGCAACTCGGCGGTGATGTCGCCGTCGCGGCGTACCGCCTGACGGCCGAGGCGCTCGCGGGCACCGTGCGCGTTGACCGCTTCGTCGAGGACGGTGAGATCATCGAGCTGGACGGCGAGCCGAAACTCTCCCTGCGCGCCCTGCACACGCCGGGCCACACGCGCGGCCACCTCGCGCTCTACGAGGAGCGGACGGGCGCGCTACTGACCGGCGACTGCATCGTCGGCATCGGCTCGGTGCTCATCGAGCCGCCCGAGGGGAACGTCCGCGACTACCTGCGCTCGCTCGAACGCTTCCGCCGGCTGCCGCGCCTCACGGTGCTGCTCGGCGGCCACGGCCCGGCCGTCGGCGGCCCCGTCGAGAAGATTGACGAGTACGTCGAGCACCGCCTCAAGCGCGAGCGCGACATCCTCGCGGCCGTGCGCGGCGGGGCCGGCACCGCGCCCGAGATCGTCGCCCGCGTCTACACGGACGTGCACCCGCGGATGCACCCGCTGGCCGAACGCGCCGTCGCCGCCCACCTCGAAAAGCTTGAGGAGGACGGATTAGTCTCACGGGACAAAGGCGGCCTCTACGTCGCCTCAATAAGAAATGATGAATGATGAACGCGGAATGATTAATGAAAGACAGCTTGAGTGATGCAAATCAACGCGCGCCCCATTCATCATTCATCATTCCGCATTCATCATTTCTTTAAGTGAGCCGGCAATGGCAACCACAAAGAAGCAGAACGGGCGTCGGCCGCCGACGGGGCCGCTGCGCGAGAGCGAGGAGCTTTTCCGCACGATGGCCGACACCGCGCCGGTGATGATCTGGATGGCGGACGCGGGCGGGGCGCGGAACTTCTTCAACAAGGGCTGGCTCGACTTCCGCGGCCGCACGATGGAGCAGGAGGCCGGCGCGGGCTGGGCCGAGGGCGTCCACCCGGAAGACCTCGAACGCTTCCGCCGACTCTACGACGCGGCCTTCGACGCCCGCCGGCCCTACACGACCGAGTACCGGCTCCGCAGGTACGACGGCGCGTACCGCTGGATACTCGCCAACGGCGTCCCGCGCCACTCGCCGTCGGGCGAGTTCCAGGGCTTCATCGGAACCTGCATAGACATTGACGACCGCCGCCGCGCCGAGGAGGCGCAGCGCGCGAGCGAGGAACTGAGCCAGGCCGTGCTCAACTCGCTGCAGGCCCACATCGCCGTCCTCGACCGGGAGGGGCGCGTCGTCGCCGTCAACGAGGCGTGGCGGCGCTTCGCCGCGGAGAACGGCGGGGCCGCCCCGCGCACCGACGTGGGCTCGAACTACCTGCAAGTCTGCCGCGCGGCGGCCGCGGGCGGCGCGGAGGGCGCGCGTGAGATACTCGAAGGCGTCCGGGCGGTGCTCGCCGGAGGGCGCGCGGGCTTCAGCGCCGAGTACGCCTGCCACTCGCCCGCGCAGCAGCGCTGGTTCATGCTCTCGGCCACGCCGCTGCCGGGCGGGCGCGGCGGCGCGGTCGTCTCGCACATAGACATCACCGACCGCAAGCGGGCCGACGAGGCGCTCAAGGAGTACGCGCGCGAGCGCGAGCGGATGTTCGAGGAGGTCTCCACCCCGGTCGTGCCGGTGCTCGAAGGCGTTTTGGTTCTGCCGCTCATCGGCTCGCTCGACACGCTGCGGATGGAGCGGGCGACGAAGGCCGCGCTCCAGGAGGTCTCGCGGACGGGGGCGCGCGCCATCATCATAGACATCACGGGCGCGCGCGTCGTTGACTCGCACGCCGTCGCCAACCTCGGCAACCTCGTCGCGGCGCTCAAGCTCGTCGGGGCCGAGGCGCTCGTCACCGGCGTCGGCGCGCAAGCCGCGCAGAGCCTCGTCGGCCTCGGCCTCGACCTGCAGGGCCTGCGCACGCACCGCACGCTCGCCCAGGCCCTCGCGGCGCTCATCAAGAACCGCGCCGCGGCGGACGGGAGAATGAAGAAGAGGTAGACTAAATTGTAGAGGCAGGGACAAGCCCCGCCCCGACAGCCGCCGCCGCGAAAGTTCTTCTACTGGCTACTGACTACTGTCTACTGACTACTCTTAGGCAAGGGGTCTCAAAGCGATGTTACTACCCAAGACACTCGGCGAACTTAAGGCGCAGGGCTACCGCGGGCGCTCGGTGAAGGACGAGATGCGCGCCAACCTCCTCGACAAGCTGCGGCGCGGCGAGCGGCTCTTCCCCGGCGTCGTCGGCTACGACGAGACCGTCATCCCGCAGCTCACCAACGCCGTCCTCGCGCGCCACAACCTGATCCTCCTGGGCCTGCGCGGGCAGGCCAAGAGCCGCATCATCCGCCAGTTGGTCGGCCTTCTCGACGAGCGCGTCCCCGTCATCGCCGGCTCCGAGGTCAACGACGACCCGTTCCGGCCCATCTCGGCCTACGGCCGACAGACCCTGGAGCGCGAGGGCGACCGCACGCCCGTCGCCTGGGTCGAGCGCGACTCGCGCTTCGTCGAGAAGCTCGCCACCCCGGACGTGACCGTCGCCGACATCATCGGCGACGTAGACCCGATCAAGGCCGCGCGCGGCGGGCACCTCCTGAGCGACGAGCTGACGATCCACTACGGGCTCCTGCCGCGCGCCAACCGCGGCATCTTCGCCATCAACGAGCTGCCCGACCTCGCCGGCAAAATCCAGGTCGGCCTCTTCAACATCATGCAGGAGGGCGACGTGCAGATTAAGGGCTACCCCGTCCGCCTCGCCCTCGACGTGATGCTCGTCTTCTCGGCCAACCCCGAGGACTACACCGCGCGCGGCAAGATCATCACGCCCTTGAAAGACCGCATCGGCGCGGAGATTTCGACGCACTACCCTTCGGACTTGCAGCTCGGCGTCGAGATCACGCGGCAGGAGGCGTGGGTCGAGCGCCCCGGCCTCGAAGGCCGCCTGCGCGTCCCAGACTTCCTGCGCGAGCTGGTCGAGCAGGTGGCGTTCGAGGCGCGCGACGACCAGCGCATAGACCGCCGCTCCGGCGTCTCGCAGCGGATGCCGATCACGGTCATGGAGTCGGTCGTCTCGAACGCCGAGCGGCGGGCGCTTTTGACGGGCGAGCGGGAGATCGTCCCGCGCGTCTCGGACCTCTACGCGGCCGTCCCCTCGATGACCGGCAAGATGGAGCTGGAGTACGAGGGCGAGCAGGTCGGGGCCGCGAAGATCGCCAAGGATTTAATCAAGCGCGCGGCCGGCGAGGTCTTCGAGGGCTACTTCGTCGGCATGGACTTCACGCCCGCCGTGCGCTGGTTCGACGAGGGCAACACGCTGCGGCTCGCCGACACGGCCTCGGCTGACGAGTGCGTCGCCCTGCTCGACTCCGTTCCCGAACTCATCGAGACCACGCTCGTCCCCTTCGACTTCGACCGCGACGACACGGCCCTCCTCGTCTCGGCCTGCGAGTTCGTCCTCGAAGGCCTCTACGCCCAGAACAAGATCAGCCGCAACGAGGAGGGCGGCTACGCCGCCGCCACCAAAACCCGCAAAGACCGCCGCGGGATGATTTATGATGACCTCACGGAGACGGGCCGCTACAGCTAGGAGAGGCTTATGGATTTAACTCTGAACGCCGTGTACCTGAAAGTTCCGGAAGGTTATATAGCCTTCGTTGAAGAGTTGCCAGGAGCAAACACGCAAGGTGCAACTTTGGAAGAAGCTCGCGAGAATTTAAAGGAGGCGGTTGAGTTAGTCATTGATGCTAATCGAACGCTCGTCGCAGAGTCTATCAAGGACAGCGAAGTCCTGAGAGAGCAGTTAACTTAGTCCAATTCTCCTCATTTTGGCCTTCAGATACCAAAATGAGCCTGATATTGGCATACACCATAACTGCGACTAGTGCGATACTCTCTCCGTGAAGCGCACTGACCTCATTCGCCACTTGGAGCGTCACGGCTGTGAATTTTTGCGAGAAGGCGGCAGTCATACGGTCTACGTCAACCGCGCGGCGCAGAGGTCTTCGACAGTTCCGAGGCACCGCGAAGTTAACGAGCTTCTAGCGCGCAAAATCTGCCGCGACCTGCAAGTGCCCGAGCCGGCGGGGAAGAAGTAAATGAAGTTCATACGCTATTCAAAGTTCAAGGGCTTCGACGTGTCGGGCTTGAGTCTGGGCGACCTGATGGAGTTGTTGCAGGACTCGCTGCTGGACTCGGGGTTCGACGACGACTACTACTGGACGCGGCAGCGGCGGGAGCAGGACATGTCGCTCGACGCGCTCAGGCAGGCGCTCCTGCGGGCGCTGTTGGAGATGGGCGAGCTTTCAGAGCGCGACGTGGAGGAGATGCTCGCGGAGAATGGCGGGCAGTTCCGCGGGTCGCAGCTGGAGGAGCTGCTGAACCAGTTGATCGAGCGCCTGGTCGAGGAGGGTTATCTGAAACTGAGGGAGGAGCCGCGGCGGGAGAGGCGCGACCGGCGGGGGCGGCCGGGGCCGGGCGAGGTCGGCGAGCCGCTGCCGCGCAACGTGAAGTTCGAGGTGACGGAGAAGGGCCTCGACTTCCTCGGCTACAAGACCTTGAGGAATTTGCTGGGGAGCCTCGGCAAGTCCTCGGTCGGCCGCCACGACACGCCGCACCTCTCGACGGGCGTCGAGGCGTCGCAGGCTTCGAAGAACTACGAGTTCGGCGACACGGTCAACCTCGACGTGAACGCGACGCTTCTCTCCGCCATCAAGCGCGAGGGCTTGGGCGTGCCGCTCAACCTCGAATACAGAGACCTCTTCGTCCACCAGCAGGACTACCAGTCTTCGTGCGCCACGGTCGTCATGCTCGACTGCTCGCACTCGATGATCCTCTACGGCGAGGATCGGTTCACCCCGGCCAAGAAGGTCGCGCTCGCGCTCGCGCACCTCATCCGCACGCAGTACCCCGGCGACTCCCTGAAGGTCGTCCTCTTCCACGACGACGCGGAGGAGCTGCCGCTGGCGCGGCTCGCCTCGACGCAGGTCGGCCCCTACCACACGAACACGGCCGAGGGGCTGAAGCTCGCGCGCCGGCTCCTCCAGGCGCAGCGCAAGGAGATGAAGCAGATCGTGATGGTGACGGACGGCAAGCCGACGGCGTGCTTCCTCGAAGGCGGGGCGGCCGAAGGGGCGGGCGGGCGCGGGGGGCGCGCCTTCGGCGAGCTGCGCGGCGGACGCCGCCTCTACAAGAACTCGATGGGCGGCGACCCCGTCGTGATGGAGGCGACCTTCCGGGAGGTGCAGGCGTGCCGCAAGGCCGGCGTCCAGGTCAACACCTTCATGCTCGCCTCTGACTACTACCTCGTCGAGTTCGTCAAGCAGATGACGCAGATGACCAACGGCAAGGCCTACTTCGCCACCCCCGGCAACCTCACCCAGTTCGTCCTCATAGACTTCCTCCGCCGCAAGAAGAGCCGGGTCAGATAGGGAGTAG
Organism: Pyrinomonadaceae bacterium; assembly: GCA_035947355.1. Classification (GTDB taxonomy): domain Bacteria; phylum Acidobacteriota; class Blastocatellia; order Pyrinomonadales; family Pyrinomonadaceae; genus QHXN01. The sequence goes on from DASZKF010000167.1 coordinate 9,509, forward strand.
ACAGTAGCCAGTAGACAGTAGAAGAACCTCCGCTAGCGAACGGTTCGCATGTCAGCGTCACCGGCCGCGGCGCATGGCCTACTGACTACTGACTACTGACTACTGCTTTCTGAGGAGTCGTTCGAGGAGCGAGCCGAGGCGGTCGAGGTCGAGGGGCTTGACGACGTAGTCGGAGCAGCCGACGGCGCTGGCGGCGGCGCGGAACTCGGCCGTGTCGTAGGCGGTGAGGGCGACGACCGGCACGTCGCGCGTCGCCTCGTACTCGCGGATGCGCAGCGTCGCGTTGAAGCCGTCGAGGACGGGCATGTTCAGGTCCATGAGGATGAGGTCGGGGCTTTGGGCCTGGGCCATCTCGATGGCCTCCTGGCCGTTGGCGGCTTCGAGCACCTGGCAGCCGCGCAGTTCCAGCATGCACCGGATCATCCGGCGCGTGTCCTCGTAATCGTCAACCAGCATCACGACCGGAACCTGAACGCTCGCCGCCGCAGTCATCATGCACGCCTCCCCGTCACAACCGAAGACCCGCCGCCCGAACACTCTCGCGCTGGTTTGGAGCGCCGGAATGATACCCGAAACCGTGGCGGATGAACAGCCTCCCCCGGCCCCGGCGGGCGTAGGGGAGAAACGATTAATGGGCGCGGGTTCGCGGAAAAACCCCGCCCAAAAAAGGGGCGGGCGGCATCCGCTGCCGCCCGCCTTCCGAGTCTTCCGATGGAGCCGAGGAGGATCGAACTCCTGACCTCTTGAATGCCATTCAAGCGCTCTCCCAGCTGAGCTACGGCCCCGGACGAGCTATAAAATAACAATCGCTTTCCCAAAATGCAAACACCGAAAAGTTTCGAGTTGCGGGTTTCGAGTTTCGAGTTTGTTTAGCGACCGCCGAGTCTCAAAGCTCAAGTCTGAGCCGCGAACTCGAAACTCGAAA
>DASZKF010000168.1:0-6593 GCA_035947355.1 Pyrinomonadaceae bacterium
GCGGCCCTGCCGCGCGGCGCAGACGCTCCGGCCGCCGCGCCCTACGACCTCGTCATCACGAACGCGCGCGTCGTGGACGGCGCGGGCAACCCCTGGTTCCGCGCCGACGTGGCCGTCAAAGGCGGGCGCATCGCGCGCGTCGGCCGCGTCGCCCCGGACGAAGCACGCCGCGTCCTCGACGGCTCGGGCAACCCCTGGTTCCGCGCCGACGTGGCTGTCCGCGGCGGGCGCATCGCGCGCGTCGGGCGCGTCGCGGCCGCGGAGGGCGCGCGCGCCGTGGACGCCGGCGGCCGCATCGTCGCGCCCGGCTTCATAGACGCGCACGCGCACGTCGAGAACATCTACGCCCACGCCTCGGCCGAGAACTTCGTCCGGATGGGCGTGACCTCGCTCGTGACCGGCAACTGCGGCGCTTCGGCCGTCTCGGTCGGCGAGTTCCTCGGCCGCATAAGCGAGACGCCGCTGGCCGTCAACCTCGCCACCCTCGTCGGCCACAACTCGGTCCGCCGCGAGGTCTTCGGCGAGCAGGACCGAGCGCCCACGCCCGAGGAGCTGGGGCGGATGAAGGCGCTCGTCGCGCGGGCGATGCAGGAAGGCGCGCTCGGCCTCTCGACCGGCCTCATCTACGTGCCCGGCGTCTACGCCCGCACCGACGAGGTGCTGGAGCTGGCGCGCGTCGCGGCGGGGCACGGCGGCCTCTACGCCACGCACATGCGCGACGAGGGGCTGGGCGTGGCCGAGGCCATCCGCGAGAGCATCGAGATCGGCGAGCGCGCCGGCCTGCCCGTCGAGATTTCGCACTTCAAGCTGAGCGCGAAACGGCTCTGGGGCCGGAGCGAGATGGCGCTCGGCCTCGTCCGCGAGGCGAGGCGCCGGGGCCTGCCCGTGACCGTGGATCAGTACGCCTACGCGGCCAGCTCGACCTCGCTCGACTCGCGGCTGCCCGAGTGGGTGCTCGAAGGCGGGCGCGAGGAGGGGAAGAAACGCCTGGCCGACCCCGAGCGGCGCGCGCGCGCCGCGAAAGAGATGAGGGAGGAGCTGCGGCGCGGCGGCTTCAAAGACTTCTCGCACGCGACGGTCGCCAGCTACCAGCCGCGGCCCGAGTACAACGGCAAGTCCGTCGCCGAGGTCACGCGACTGGCGCGCGGCAAGTCGGACGTGGCGAGCCAGATCGCGCAGGTGCTCGAGATGTACGAGGCCGGCGGCGCGGCGATGGTCTACCACTCGATGGGCGAGCAGGACGTGCGCCGCATCATGCGCGAGCCGTTCACGATGTTCGGCTCCGACAGCGGCGTGCGCGAGTTCGGCGAGGGCGTGCCGCACCCGCGCGGCTACGGCAACAACGCGCGCGTGCTCGGCCTCTACGTCCGCGACCTCGGGCTCCTGACGCTCGAAGACGCCGTCCGCAAGATGACCTCGCTCCCGGCGCAGACCTTCGGCCTGCGCGACCGCGGCCTCGTCCGCGAGGGGATGGCCGCCGACCTCGTCGTCTTCGACGAGCGGGCGGTCGCAGACCGCGCCACCTTCGAGCGGCCGCACCAGTACGCCTCCGGCTTCGACTACGTCTTCGTCAACGGCGACGCCGTCGTCGAGGCGGGCCGCCTCACGGGCGCGCGCCCCGGCCAGGCGCTGCGCGGCACCGGGGCGCAGGCGGCCCGCGCCGCGCCCTGAACCCGTACCTCCGTCGCCCCGGCCCGCCGGGCGAAACCCGAATCAACGTTGAGCCACTTTCCGAGGAAACCGAGATGAAGCACCTTCAGACCAAGACCTTTCGCAGGCTGCTCGCCTCCGCCCTGCTCTGCCTCGCGGCGTGCGGCGCGGCGCGCGGGCAGGAGACGACCGGCAACATCGTCGGGCAGGTGACCGACCAGAAGGGGGCGGCCGTGGCGGGCGCGACCGTGACCATCGCCGACCCGCAGCGCGGCTTCACCCGCACCTACACGACCGGCGAGGACGGCTCCTACACGGCGGCGCAGCTCCCCGTCGGAACCTACACCATCAGCGTCGAGGCCCCGGGCTTCCGCAAGTTCGTGCAGGAGAACGTGACGATCAACGTCAACGACCGCCGCCCGATAGACGCCGTCCTGGAGGCCGGGCAGGTGAGCGAGGTCGTGACGGTCGTCGGCGACGAGGCCCCGCTCGTGCAGGAGAGCCCGACGCAGCAGAGCCTCGTTAACGGGGCGCAGGTGCGCCAGCTCCCGCTCAACAACCGCAACTTCGTCCAGCTCGCCACGCTCTCGGCCGGCGTCACCTCCTCGCTCCCGAGCCAGATCGGCTTCGGCGGCCTCTCGGTCGTCTCGCTCTCGATCAACGGCGGCCGCACCTCGGCCATCAACTGGCTCGTTGACGGCGCCCGCAACGTCGACACCGGCTCGAACCTGACGCTGCTGACCGTGCCGAGCGTTGACGCCATCTCGGAGTTCACGGTGCTCACCTCGAACTACGCGCCCGAGTTCGGGCGCAACGGCGGCGGCGTCATCAACGTCGTCACCCGCTCCGGCTCGAACGAGTTCCACGGGTCGCTTTACGAGTTCCACCGCAACGACGCGCTGAACGCGCGCAACCCGTTCCAGACCACGCCCATCGCGGGGCTCAACAAGTCGAGCGGCGAGCCGCGCTTCGTCCCGCCGCTGCGCTACAACGACTACGGGCTCACCGTCGGCGGCCCCATCTACCTGCCGCGCTTCGGCGAGGGCGGCCCCGCGGTCTATCGCGGCCACGACCGCAGCTTCTTCTTCTTCTCGCAGGAGTGGCGGAAGATCCGCGGCACCAATACGGCCGTCGCCACCGTGCCGACCGCCGCCCAGCGCAGCGGCGCCGCCTTCGGCCTCACCCCCGACCAGATCGACCCGAACGCGCGGGCCATCCTCCAGTACGTCCCGCTCCCGAACGAGGGCACGAACCGCTTCCGCCGCATCGTCCCGGTCGCGGCCGACTTCCGGCAGTCCATCGTCCGCCTCGACCACAACTTCAACGAGCGCTGGTCAATCACGGGCCGCTACATCCGCGACGACTTCTCCCGCGGCGACCCCGGCGGCAACCCCTTCCTCGACCCCTTCATCATCGGGCAGGCGGCCGGCACCCCCTACCCGTCCGTCGCCGCGCAGGAGACGAGCACGCCCGGCGACAACTTCGTCGTCAGCGTCAGGACGCTCGCCACGCCGAACGTCATCAACGAGGCGGCCTTCGACTTCGCGCGCAACCTGATCGTCACCAACTTCGTCGGCACCGGCACGCGCGCCAACACGCCCGGCTTCACCTCGCCCGAGCTGTTCCCGAGCACGCTCCAGGGCGCGCTTCCGAGCATCACGTTCACCGGTGCCACCTCCAACCTCCAGTTCACCAGCCCGCAGAACATCGAGAACCCGAGCTACACCTGGCGCGACAACCTGACCTGGGTGCGCGGCAGCCACACCCTCAAGTTCGGGGCCTTCTACGCGCGCGAGGCCAAGAACGAGAACGCCGGCAACGCCTTGAACGGCTCCTACGCCTTCAACGGGTCGCGCTCCGGCAACGACTTCAAGGACTTCCTGCTCGGCCTGCCCGTCAGCTACTTCGAGGACCAGAACGAGGTCCGCGTCCAGCTGCGCTACAACACCCTGGAGTTCTACGCGCAGGACTCCTGGAAAGTCACCCCGCGCCTGACGGTTGACTACGGCGCGCGCTACTCCGTCTACCAGAACCCGACGGACGTCGACGACCTCCTGACCGCCTTCCGCCCCGACTTCTACGACCCGGCGCGGGCCGTCTCCATCGTCCTCTCCGGCCCCGCGGCCGGGAGCGTGGTGGCGAACAGCGGCGACCGCTTCAACGGGATCATCTTCGCCGGCGACAACTCGCCTTACGGCCGGCGGGTGCAGAGCAACCGCTACAACACCCTCGGCCCGCGGGTCGGCTTCGCCTACAACGTCTTCGGCGACGGCAACACGGTCCTCCGCGGCGGGTTCGGCGTCTACTACGACCGCACCCTGGTCGGCATCGTCGAGCAGAACGCCTTCGTCAACCCGCGCGTCAACTCCCGCGTGACGATTGACAACCCGCTGCTGGCGGACCCGGGCGCGGGCACCTCGAGCACGACCATCCCGGCCCTCACGCTCCAGAGCACCGGCGACCCGTTCGAGGTGCCGCGCACCATGCAGTACAGCCTGGCCGTGCAGCGCCAGTTGTTCAGGAACGCCGTCCTCGAAGTGGCCTACGTCGGCACCTCGGGGCGCAACCTGCTCCGGCTCATCAACATCAACCAGCCGCTGCCGGGGGCGCGCGCCGCGCTCACCGCCCGGCTCAGGGAGGCCGGCACGCTGACGGCCACGCAGTTCGCGCCGGTCAACGCCGTCCGCCCCTTCCTCGGCTACGGGAACATCTTCGACCGCCGCACCGAGGCTGACAGCAACTATAACTCGCTCCAGGTGACGTTCAACAAGCGGCTCTCCGGCGGCCTCCAGCTCGGGGCCGTCTACACCTTCTCGAAGAACATCACCGAGGCCTCGACCGACCGCTCGGACGCGCCGCAGGACCCGTACAACCCCGACCTCGACCGCGCCCTCTCGCAGTTCGACCGCACGCACGTCTTCACGACCAACTTCCTCTACGAGCTGCCGTTCCTGCGCGGGCGCACCGACGCGCTGGGGACGGCCTTCGGCGGGTGGCAGCTCTCCGGCATCTACACGGCGCAGTCGGGCACCCCGCTGACGATCACGCAGACCATCTCGGGCGCGACGCCGGCCGGCTCGCTGGCGCAGTTCGCCGACCCGCTCGGCGTCGGCCTCGGAACCAGCGCCTCGATCACCATGCGCCCGAACCTCGTCGGCGACCCGCACGGGTCGGGCTCCGTCACCCAGTGGTTCAACACCGCGGCCTTCGCCCCGGCCTTCTTCTCCTACGGCAACGCCGGGCGCGGCATCGTGCGCGGCCCCGGCATCAACAACTGGGACATCTCGGTCATCAAGAACTTCCGCTTCACCGAGGACACGGTGCTCCAGTTCCGCACCGAGTTCTTCAACGCCTTCAACCACCCGCAGTACGGCAACCCCGGCACGGCGGCCACCTTCGCGCCCGACCCGTCGGCCCCGGCCGGCAGCTTCCCGACGCGCTTCATCCAGACCAACCCGAACTTCGGCGTCATCACGACGACGCGCGACCCGCGCATCATCCAGTTCGGCCTGAAGCTCAACTACTGACCGCCCCGAAGCCGCACCGGCGCGCGCCCGCCCGCGTGAACAGCGCAGGCGGGCGCGCCTTTTCCGGGGCAGGCGAATTGATCCGCGCGCCGCTCCGGGACTTTTTTTGTTCTGCGATTCGGTATTAAATGGGGCGCATGCCGCAGGACACAGCCGGGACCGAACCTGAGCCGCTGCTCCTCGCGGGCGCGCGCGTCGTGCTCGCCGACGCCGTGCTCGAACGGGCCGACGTGCTCGTCGAGGGCGGCCGCGTCCGCGCGGTCAGGCCGGCCGGCGGGCGCGCCGCGGGCGCGAGGGCGCTCGACCTCGGCGGGCTGACGCTGATGCCCGGCTTCATAGACCTGCACATCCACGGCGCCCTCGGCGTGGACACGATGGCCGCGGGCGCGGAAGACCTCCGGCGGGTGGCGCGCTTCCTCGCCTCGCGCGGCGTGACGGCCTGGCTCCCGACGCTCGTCCCCGCGCCGGACGAAGACTACCGGCGCGCGGTCGGGGCCGTTGACGGGTTGATGCGCGCGCGGGGGGGCGCGGCGGGCGCGCGCGCCGTCGGCGTCCACTACGAAGGCCCCTTCGTCAACGAGCGGCAGTGCGGCGCGCTGCGCACGCGGTTCTTCCGCGCCTACTCGCGCCCGGAAGACTTGGACGCGCTGCCGACGCTCGAAGCCGGGGGCGCGGTTCACATGATGACGCTCGCGCCGGAGGTCGCGGGCGGCGTCGAGCTGGTCGGCGAGCTGGCCCGCCGCGGCTGGGTCGTCTCGGTCGGGCACACGCGGGCCGAGCCCGAGACTCTCGAACGCGCGCGGCGGGCCGGCGCGCGGCACATGACGCACTTCCCGAATGCCATGCCGCCGCTCCACCACCGCGCTCCCGGCCCCGTCGGCTGGGGGCTCCTGAGCGACGACGTGACGGTTGACCTCATCGCCGACGGCGTCCACAGCCACCCGGACCTGCTCCGCCTCGTCCTGCGCTGCAAGACGCCGGCGCGCGTCTCGCTCATCAGCGACGCGGTCGCGCCGGCCGGCCTCGGCGACGGCGAGCACGAAGTCTGGGGCGAGACGATTACCGTGAAGGACGGGCGGACGAGCAACGCGCGCGGCAGCATCGCCGGCTCGGTCATCACCATGCTCGACGCCGTCCGACTCGTCTCCACCCTCGGCGTCGCCCCGTACGAGCTCGCCCGCATGGCCTCGCTCAACCCCGCGCGCCTGCTCGGCATAGACCGCGACCGCGGCTCCATCGAGGAAGGGAAGCGCGCCGACCTCGTCGCCCTCGACCCCGACGGCCGCGTCCGCCTCACCCTCGTCGGCGGCCGCGCCGCCTTCCCGTAAGCTTCGAGTTGCGGGTTTCGAGTTTCGAATTCGGGCGGCGTGGCTTGCGCCTTCCAACTCACCGGACACAAACTCGAAACTCGAAACC
>DASZKF010000169.1:0-6165 GCA_035947355.1 Pyrinomonadaceae bacterium
CGCGAGCACGGGGCGCGGGGCTTCTCGGTCGTCGGCGTCACCTCGGACGACACGCCCGAGCAGGTCAGGGACTTCCAGAAAGACATCCCGCAGGACTACACCGTCCTGATCGGCGACGGCGACACGCGCTCGCGCTTCAACAACGGGCCGGGCCTGCCCGTCACCTACATCCTCGACCGCGACGGGCGCGTCCGCGAGAAGATCGTCGGCCCCAAAGACCGCGCCGGCTTCGAGGCCCTCGTCCGCCCCCTGCTCGACGAGCCCCCGGCCGCCACCGCCAGCAACACGAAATAAAGTTTCGAGTTACGAGTTTCGAGTTAAAAGACAATCTGTTTTCTAACTCGAAACCCGAAACTCGAAACTTAGTTAGAGCGAGATGGCAAGACCCGTCGCCGCCAAGAAGACTAACCCGCCAGCGAAGCCAGACGGGATCACCAAAATCTCCGTGGCCGGCTTCAAGTCTATCGTCGAGGAGCAATCAATCGAGGTCAGGCCGCTGACCGTGCTTGCCGGGGCCAACAGCTCAGGCAAGTCCAGCATCATGCAGCCCCTCCTCCTCCTCAAACAGACCCTCGAAGCGCCATACGACCCCGGTGCCCTCCGCCTCGACGGCCCTAATGTTAGATTCACGTCCGCTGAGCAATTCTTATCCCATGTCGGTCGCGGTAAGCACGTGGATGTTTTTAGTGTGGGTATTGAGGCAAAAGGTAATGCTAAATTAACAACATATTTCAGGAAGCAGCCAGGTAAACCCATCGAAGTTCAAAGAAGCATTTACGTTTCAGGTAAACCAGGCGATCAGATTAGAGCCGATCTCACTCCAGACTATCTCCGGGACATAGCTAGTGAAATGTTTGTGGTAACTGCTATCCGAGATCGATTCCTTTTAGGAGATTATTTCAGACTGCGCGATGACGAGAGCGGGCAAAGAGACATGGTCATCACGTTAGGTAAAGCAATCGAACCTTATATACGTGAGACTATCCACGTTCCTGGATTGAGAGGAAACCCGGAAAGAACATACATAGTTGCTGCTGTAGGTGAGACTTTTCCCGGAACGTTTGAGAATTACGCGGCCAGCGTCATTGCGAAGTGGCAGGCGGAAGATGATAACGATAATTTGGAGGGAGTGAGTCAAGACCTCAAAGAGTTAGGCTTGACGTGGAAGGTATCCGCGACGCCGCTGAACGACACGCAGGTTGAGTTGCAGGTGGCGCGGTTGCCGCAGGTGACGAGGGGCAGGGCGAGCGACATGGTGAGTATCGCGGATGTGGGCTTCGGCGTGTCGCAGACGTTGCCGGTGGTGGTGGCGTTGAGGGAGGCGAAGCCGGGGCAGTTGGTGTATCTCGAACAGCCGGAGATTCATTTGCACCCGCGGGCGCAGACGGCGATGGCGAAGGTGTTGGCGGATGCGGCGCGGCGCGGCGTCCACGTCGTCGCGGAGACGCACAGCGCGCTGCTGATTCTCGGCATTCAAACCCTGGTGGCCGAGGGCAAGCTCGACCCGGCGTTGGTGAAACTTCACTGGTTCGAGCGCAGGGACGGGGTGACGAAGATCAAGAGCGCCGACCTGGACGAGGCGGGTTCTTTCGGCGACTGGCCGGAGGACTTCGCCGACATCGCGCTTGAGGCGCAGAGCAGGTATCTGGACGCGGTCGAGGCGCGCGTGACGGAGAAGAAGCGGCGTGCCGGCTAGGAGGTCGAGGCGTCTCGTGGTAGACGCTTCGGTCGCGGGCGCGGCCGGCGGCAAGACGGCGACGGCCCTGGTCTCGAAAGATTGCCGGGCCTTTCTGGAGGCCCTGAGAAGGGAGACCGAGTGCTGCATCGTGCTGCCGCCGGGATTGCGGGACGAGTGGGACAGGCACCGTTCGGGCTTCGCGGCCACCTGGCTGGTCTCGATGACATCCCGCCGAAGAGTGATTCCTGACGAGGTGCCGCCGAGCAGGAGAATGCGGCGCGAGGTCGAGAAGGCGGCGGCGAATCAGCGCGACTTGAAGGCGTTACGGAAGGATTTTCATCTGGTCGAAGCCGCCGTCGCCACCGACCGGACGGTCGTTTCGCTGGATGAGGTCGTCAGGCGGCTGTTCAAGGCAGCCGCGCAAAGCGTCGCCGCCATCAAAAAAGTCGTCTGGGTGAATCCGTCAATCGCCGCGGAGCAGCCCGTCAGGTGGCTCAGGAACGGGGCCAAACCCGAAAACGCTCGGATGCTCGGTCATCTTGAGCGGGGGCGTTGAATTTCCACCCGCCGCGCCGGGTCTAAAAGGGGAGCAGTATGTTTCAGACTCTCGCTCGCACCGCCGCCGTCTTCACGCTGGTCAGTCTGTTTGCCGCGGCCGCGCTCGCGCAGGACGGGCACGAGTACGCGCCGCTCGTGGAGCAGAAGATTGATTACAAGGACTGGACGTTCAAGAGCCTGAAGGACGGCTCGCCGGTCAACCTCCGCGAGCTGTTGAAGGGCAAGAAGCTGGTGATGGTCGTCTACTTCGCCCCCTGGTGCGGCAACTGGAAGTTCGAAGCGCCCGTCGTCGCGCGCCTCTACGAGACCTACAAGAAGCACGGCTTCGACGTGGTGGCGGTGAGCGAGTACGCCTCGGCCGACGACACGCGCAAGCATTTCGAGGCGGCGGGCGGCGCGCCCTACACGGTCGTCGTCGAGTCGGAGGCGCGCGAGGCGCGCGACCAGACGACGCACTACGCCTACCGGCAGGCCAGCAACGACACGCGCCGGTGGGGCTCGCCCTTCAACGTCTTCCTGGAGCCGGAGCGCCTCAACCCGAAGGGCGAAGTGCTCGCCGAGAAGGCCTGGGTCGTCGGCGGCGAGCTGATCGAGAAGGACGCCGAGCGGTTCATCCGCAAAAAGCTCGGGCTGGCGGAGAAAGACAACGCCGGGAAACTCTTCCTCAACGAGAAGGAGCAGGCCGGCGCCGGCCCCTGCCAGGACAAGCCGGCCACCGCTCTCATGGCTCGGCCCTGAACGGGGCTCCGATTCCGGCCGGGGCGGCGTGCGCCGCGCACCGCCCCGTTGTAGAATCTCACCGCGCGCCCTCCCGACACTCGCGCGACGCTGTCAGCCGCGATCAATCACGCAGACGCTCCGGGACCTCGCAACTCCCCTCAAAGCCCCGCGCTTTAAATGCGACCCCGAGTGATGCCCCTGACTTTTAATGGGCCGCGCGGGGTTGTGCCCGCCGCCCGAAATCTTGCCCCGTCGGGGTCACTGAGGGTAAAAGGAATGTCTCTCACGAACAGCTCCAGGAAGCTCGCCGCCGCGGCGACGCTCGCGTTGACGCTGGCCGCCGCGGCGGCCCTCTTCGCGCCGCGCCCGGCCTCCGCGCAGGCCGCGGCCTGCAACTTCCCCGGCTTCACCACGCCGACCGCTCACGCCGCCCGGCCGCCCTCCAGGGCCGTAGTCGTCGCCGGCGACTTCAACCACGACGGGGCGGCCGACATCGCGACCGCCAACGACGCGACCAGAGACGTCTCGGTGCTGCTCTCGGCCCCCGGCGGCGGCTTCGCCCCGGCCGCACACTTCCCCACCGGCTTCCAGCCCACCGGCATCGCCACCGCCGACTTCAACGGCGACGGCCACCTCGACCTCGTCACCTCCAACGGCGAGAACGACAACGGCGACCTCACGATTCTGTTCGGCGACGGGGCCGGCCGCTTCGAGAGGACCAAGCCCATCTTCATCACGCCCGAGGGCCTGCGCGCCTTCACCCTCTCGGCGACGGTCGCCGACTTCAACGTTGACGGCAACATGGACGTGGCGGTCGTGAGCAACAGTAACGTCTCCGTCGTGCTCGGCGACGGGGCCGGCAACTTCACGCCGCGGACTTTCGCCCTCAACAATTCCCCGTCCGAGGCGTGGGCCGTCGCCGCCGACTTCAACGGCGACGGCATACCCGACCTCGCCGCCGCGCTCGACGACGCCGCCAGCATCGTCGTCATGCTCAGCGACGGCGCGGGCGGCCTCGGCGACCCGACCTTCTTCGCCGCCGGCACCCACCCCAGGACGCTCGCCGTCGCCGACTTCAACAAGGACGGCCGGGCCGACCTGGCGACGGCCAACAGCCGTACGGGCACCGTCTCGGTGCTGCTCGGCGACGGCGCCGGCGGGTTCGCCGCGGCGAAGAGCTTCTCCGCCGGCAGCCAGTTCCCGTCGGCGGTCGGCGTGGCCGATTTCGACGCCGACGGCAACGCCGACCTCGCCGTGGGCTCGGTGCAGCCCTCCGGCCTGCTGCTGCTCGAAGGCGACGGCGCCGGCAACTTCGCCCCCTCGGTCCACGTCGAGCTGCCGCTCGCCGGCCCCTCCTCGATCGCCGTCGCCAACCTCGACTTCGACGCGCGGCCCGACGTGGCGGTCGGCGACGCCTTCCAGGGCCGCGTGGTCACGCTGCACACGACCTGCTCGGTCGAGCCCTCGACGACCTTCAGGCCCTCGGCCGACTCGCTGGGCGAGCGGGAGGGCCGGCCCGCGACCGTCCGCGTCATCCGCGAGGGGAGCGTCAAGGCCGCCGGCTCCGTCAGCTTCTCGCTGTCCGGCGGGTCGGCCCGCGCCGGCACCGACTTCAGGCCCGTCTCGGGGACGCTCTCGTTCGCCCCCGGCGAGACCTTCAAGCAGTTCCAGTTCGAGACGCTCCAGGACACGCTCGTCGAGGGCGTCGAGACCATCAACGTCCACCTCAGCGACGCGGCGGGCGGGGCCATCGGCACGCCCAACCCCTCCGTCTTCAACCTGAGCGACGACGAGCCGAGGCCGGTCTTGACCGTCGCCAACGTGACCGTCACCGAGGGCGACTCGGGCACCCGCGACGCGACCTTCACGCTCTCGCTCGACCGCCCGACCCTCGCCACCCTCACCGTCGAGTACGCCACCGCCGACGGCGCGGCCACGGCCGGCTCCGACTACGTCGCCGCCTCCGGCGCGGTCGTCTTCTCCCCCGGCCAGACCACCAAGACCATCCGCGTCGCCGTCCGCGGCGACGACCTCCTGGAGATCAACGAGCCCTTCCTGCTCACGCTGACGAACCGCTCGCCGGGCAGCGTCACGACCCCGCCGCGGGCGACCGCCGTCATTTTAGACGACGACCTGTCGTGCCCCGCGCCCGCCTTCGGCCAGGCGGCCTCCTTTGCGGTCGGCGGGGAGCCGCACGGCCTCGCCGCGGCCGACTTCAACGGCGACGGCAGAATTGACCTCGCGACCTCCTCCCATGCCGGCGTGACGAGCGAGATCGTCATCCTCAGTAACGACGGCGCGGGCGGCTTCTCCGTGACCGGCCGGGTCGGGGTCAGCTCCGGCCCGAACGACCTCGTCGCGGCCGACTTCAACGGCGACGGGAAGGTTGACCTCGCCGCCTCCATGCAGGGCGCCGACGCCGTCGCGCTCCTGCGCGGGTCCGGCACGGGCTCCTTCGCCGCGCCCGTCAACTTCCCCGTCGGCGACTTCCCCGTAGACCTGCTGACGGCCGACTTCAACCGCGACGGCCGCCCCGACATCGCCACGGCCAACATCGTCTCGAAAGACATCACGGTCCGGCTTAACAACGGGCTGGGCGGCTTCAGCCGGATGCGGACCGAGCGCATCTCCAGCACGGCGGCCCCCGTGCCGGGCTCGCTGGCCGCCGCCGACTTCAACGGCGACGGCAGGCTCGACCTCGTCGTCGGGTCGGGCAGCCCCGTCAACGGCGACCTCAACAGCGGCGTCGCCGTCCTCTTCGGCAACGGGGCCGGCGACTTCACCGAGCACGACTTCACGCTGATGCCCGGCTTCGCCGAGGTCGCCGTCGGCGACTTCAACCGCGACGAGAAGGCCGACGTGGTGGTGGTGCAGCGGGCCTTCGGCCGCGTCTCCGTCCTGCTCGGGACGGGCACCGGCGACTTCGCCGCGCCCGTGAGCTTCGCCGCGCAGTTTGGCCCGGCGGACCCGGCCGTCGCCGACTTCAACGGCGACTTCAACCCCGACATCGTCCTCGTCGCCTTCAACCGCGCCACCGGGGCCTCGGGCGTTTTGGTCTTCTACGGCAACGGCGCGGGGGCCTTCTCCGAGGGCACGCACTTCCCCTTCGGCCAGGGGCTGGGGCGCCCCGTCGCCGCCGACCTTAACGGCGACGGCCGCCCCGACATCGCGACGCCCAAATTCACCGGCGGCACCGTCTCCGTCCTGCT
>DASZKF010000170.1:0-3370 GCA_035947355.1 Pyrinomonadaceae bacterium
CCGGAGTCTGTAAGTCTGGAGTCAAAACAAGTCCGCTCCTGACTCCAGACTTCAGACTCCGGACTCCAGACTGTCTTACTTGATGTCAATCTTGAGGCGTCGCTCCTTCGGCTCGGCGCGCTTGGGGAGGCGGAGCGTGAGGACGCCGTCTTTATAATCGGCCGTGATGCCCTGGCGGTCAACCGCGTCGGGCAGGCTGAAGCTGCGGACGAAGCGGCCGTGCGGTCGCTCGGCGCGGCGCACGTCCGCGCCCTCGCGCGGCGGTCGCTCGCCGCGGATGGTGAGCCGACGCTCGTCGAGGTTCACGTCGAGGCCGTCGCGGCGGATGCCCGGCAGGTCGAGCGCGATGGTGTACGCGCCCTCGTCCTCGTAAACGTCGGCCGCCGGAATCCAGTCGGCCCGCTCGATTTCGCCCTCGCCCTCGGCCTCGCCCGGGCGCGACCGCCGGTCGGCCGCCTCCTCGAACAGACGGTTCATCCGATCCTGCAACGTGAACAAGTCCCGCACCGGGTCCCACCTGTGTCTCATGTCAACCTCCGGGAGAAATGATGAATGCGGAATGCGGAATGATGAATGTGACGCACGCCGAGCTTCATCATTCAAGTAGCATCTAATTCAGCATTCCGCATTCCGCATTCATCATTATTTCGCGCCCGCCGCTTCGGCCGCGTTCGTTTCGGTCGTGAACCGCATCTCGTCGCCCTCGGCCGAGACGCGGACGGCTTGGCCGGGGAGGATTTCGCCGCGCAGCAGGCGCGACGCGAGCGGGTTCTGGATGAGCGTCTGGATGGCGCGCTTCAAAGGGCGCGCGCCGTAGAGCGGGTCGTAGCCCTCGCGCGAGAGCAGGGCCTTCGCCGAGTCGTCCAGGACCAGCGCCACCTGCCGGTCGGCGAGCATCCGCCGGAGCCGTTCGAGCTGAATCTCGATGATGCCGCCGATCTGCTCACGCGTGAGCTGGTGGAAGATGACGACGTCGTCAACGCGGTTCAGGAACTCCGGCTTGAAGTGCGCGCGCAAGACCTGCAAGACCTCCTCGCGCACCTCGCGCTCGTCCTCCCCGCGCTCGAACGCCTCCTGTATCTCGCGGCTGCCCAGATTCGAGGTCATGATCAGCACCGTGTTCTTGAAGTCCACGGTGCGCCCCTTCGAGTCGGTCAGGCGGCCGTCGTCGAGTATCTGCAGGAGCACGTTGAAGACGTCCGGGTGCGCCTTCTCGATCTCGTCGAAGAGGACGACCGAGTAGGGCCTGCGCCGGACGGCCTCGGTCAACTGCCCGCCCTCCTCGTAGCCGACGTAGCCGGGCGGCGCGCCGATCATCCGCGCCACCGCGTGCTTCTCCATGTACTCGCTCATGTCGAGGCGGATCATCGCCCGCTCGTCGTCGAACAGGAACTCGGCGAGCGCCCGCGCCGTCTCGGTCTTGCCGACGCCGGTCGGGCCGAGGAAGATGAACGAGCCGATGGGCCGGTTCGGGTCTTGCAGGCCGGCGCGCGCGCGGCGCACGGCGTTGGCGACGGCCGCCAGGGCCTCGTCCTGCCCGATGACGCGCCCCGCGAGCCGCTCCTCCATCGTGACGAGCTTCTGCATCTCGCCCTCGAGCATCTTCGAGACCGGCACGCCCGTCCACTTGGCGACGACCTGCGCCACGTCCTCCTCGTCAACCTCCTCCTTGAGGTAGACGCCCTCCCTCTGCGCCTCGGCGAGCTTCGCCTGGTCGGCTTCGAGCTGCTGCTGGAGGCCGACGAGCTGGCCGTAGCGGATCTCGGCGACCTTGCCGAGGTCGCCGGCGCGCTCGTACTGCTCGGCCTGAATCTTGAGCTGCTCGACCTCCTCCTTGGCCTTGCGGATGCGCTCGATGATCTCCTTCTCGCGCTGCCACTTCGCCTTCATCCCGGCCGAGCGCTCGCGCAGGTCGGCGATGCGCTGCTCGATTTCGGAGAGGCGCGCCTTCGACCGCTCGTCGGTCTCGCGCTGGAGGGCCTGGCGCTCGATTTCGAGCTGCGTGATCTCGCGCTCGATCTGGTCTATCTCGACGGGCAGGCTGTCAATCTCGATGCGGAGGCGCGAGGCGGCCTCGTCTATCAGGTCAATCGCCTTGTCGGGGAGGAAGCGGTCGGTGATGTAGCGGTTCGACAGGGTCGCCGCGGCGACGATGGCCGAGTCCTTGATGCGGACGCCGTGGTGCACCTCGTAGCGCTCCTTCAGGCCGCGGAGGATGGCGATGGTGTCCTCGACGGTCGGCTCGCCGACAAGCACGGGCTGGAAGCGGCGCTCGAGGGCCGCGTCACGCTCGATGTGCTTCTTGTACTCGTTGAGCGTCGTCGCGCCGACGCAGCGCAGCTCGCCGCGGGCCAGCGCCGGCTTCAACATGTTCGAGGCGTCAATGGCGCCCTCGGCCGCGCCCGCGCCGACCAAGGTGTGCAGCTCGTCTATGAAGAGGACGATCTGCCCCTGCGAACTCTCGATCTCTTTCAAGACGGCCTTGAGGCGATCCTCGAACTCGCCGCGGTACTTCGCGCCCGCGAGCATCGAGCCGAGGTCGAGCGCGACGAGCCGCTTGTTCCGGAGCGTCTCGGGCACGTCGCCGGAGACGATGCGCTGGGCGAGGCCCTCGACGATGGCCGTCTTGCCGACGCCCGGCTCGCCGATGAGCACGGGGTTGTTCTTGGTGCGGCGCGAGAGCACCTGGATGGTGCGCCGTATCTCGTCGTCGCGCCCGATGACGGGGTCGAGCTTGCCTTGCCGGGCCAGCTCCGTCAGGTCTTTCGCGTACTTCGAGAGCGCCTGGTAGTTGGCCTCGGCGTTCTGGTCGGTGACGCGCGCGCCGCCGCGCATCTGGGCGACGACCTTCGAGAGGTCTTCGCGGTTGACGCCGTGCTGGCGCAGGACGCGGCCGGCCGCGCCGTCCTTCTCGTCGGCGATGGCGAGCAGAAGGTGCTCGGTCGAGACGTACTCGTCCTGCATCTTCTCCGCCTCTTTCTGCGCCGCCTGGAAGACCTGCGTGGTGCGCGGGCTGAAGTACTGCTGCCCGCCCTGCACCTTGGGGAAGCGGCCGACGGCCGCCTCCACGTCGTTGACGACGACCTGGACGTTCGCGCCGAGCTTGCCGAGGAGTGGGCGCACGACGCCCTCGGGCTGTTCGAGCATGGCGAGCAGGAGGTGCTCGGGCTCGACCTGCTGGTGCTGGTTACGCTCGGCCGCCTCGATGGCCGACTGGATGGCCTCCTGGCCGCGCAGCGTGAAACGGTCTAAACGCATTACCGGAACCCTTACGGACTAAACCCTTCCCTCTTTCCGAAAACAGAAAACCCTCGCGCCGCCCGGCGGCGCCGGAAGGCCCCGCGCCGGGCGGCTCCCGCGCGAAGGGCGC
>DASZKF010000171.1:0-8004 GCA_035947355.1 Pyrinomonadaceae bacterium
AGGTTCCAGGTGCCGGGGAAAGCAAATTGACTTCCCCGGCACCCGGAAACTGACACCCGGCACCCTCTTTGTAACCGCCGCCGCGCGCCCGGTGTCTAGCTTAGTGTGGGTTGATTGAAGGGCAGAACGGCCTTTTTTTTCACGGGGGAAGCGAGCGAGGTTTAGCTATGGAGTGGATGAGGGCGAAGCTGGGGACGAAGAAGAGGGTCGCGGTCGCGTCGGTTTCCGTGGTGCTCCTGGCGCTGGCGGGCTTCTGGCTGTGGGGCGACGGGGCGAGCGCCGCGCCGTACCTGACGGGGCGGGTCGAGCGCGGGAGTCTGCGCAACACCGTCACCGCGACCGGGACGCTCGAAGCCGTGACGACCGTACAGGTCGGCAGCCAGGCGTCGGGCACCATCGCGGCGCTCTACGCCGACTTCAACTCGCAGGTCAGGAAGGGTCAGGTCATCGCGCAGCTCGACCCCGCGCAGGCGCAGGCGCAGGTCGCGCAGGCGCGCGCCAACCTCGAACAGGCCGTGGCCGGGCTGGAGCAGGCGCGGGCCGCCCTCGTCCAGGCCCGCGCCGGGGTCGGCGCTTCGCGCGCCGGGGTGACCGACGCGCGGGCGAAGGCGGCGGCCGCCGGCTCCACCGCGCAGAACCAGCGCGCCGGCGTCGCGAGCGCCGAGGCCAACGTCGCCGTCCTGAAAGCGCAACTCGACGACGCGGCGAGCGTGCTTAAGCAGGAGGAGTCCCTGCTGCGCAGCGGCGTCATCTCGCAGCGCGAGTACGAGACGGCGCAGACCAACTACCGCACCGCGCAGGCGCGCTACCAGCAGTCGCAGGCGCAGTTGAACCAGGCCCGCCTGAGCGAGCAGTCGGCCGCGAGCGCCGGCCAGGCGCAGGCCGAGGCGCAGGTCGAGCAGGCGCGCTCGCAGGTCGAGCAGTCGCAGGCGCAGGTCGGGCAGTCGCAGGCGCAGGTCGCCAACGCCGAGGCGCAAGTTCAGCAGGCGCGCGCCGCCCTGCAGCTCGCCGAAGTCAACCTCGCGCACACGACCATCCGCTCGCCGATTGACGGCGTCGTCGTCTCGCGCGACGTGGACGTCGGGCAGACCGTGGCCGCGAGTCTTTCGGCCCCGACGCTCTTCACCATCGCGCAAGACCTGACGCGGATGCAGGTCGTCGCCAACATAGACCAGGCCGACATCGGCCTCGTCGAGCAGGCCAAGAAGGCGACCTTCACCGTGGACGCCTTCCCCGGCGACGAGTTCGAGGGGACGATCCAGCAGCTCCGGCTGAACCCCGTGAGCGCGCAGAACGTCGTCACCTACAACGTCGTCTTCGACGTGGCGAATCCGGGTCAGAAGCTCAAGCCGGGCATGACCGCCAACCTGACGATCACGATTGACGAGCGCCGGGACGTTTTGAAGATTCCGAACGCCGCGCTCCGCTTCACGCCGCAGCTCACCGAGGAGCAGCGCGCCGCGCGCCGCGCGCAGGCGGGCCGGCAGCAGGGGCGCGCGCGCCGTCAGTCGGAGGACGCGGGCGGCGCTGAGAATGCGGCGCAGCCGGAAGGCCGCCGCGGCGGGGAGGTGGCGCCTCCGACCGCGCCCGTCCTCGAAGGCCAGACGCGCCGCGTCTGGGTGCTCGGCCCCGAAGGGCAGCCCCGGCCGCGCCGCATCAAGATCGGCCTGACGGACGGCGCGTCCACCGAGGTCGTCGAGGGCGAGCTGCGCGAGGGTGACGTGGTCATCACGGGCCAGAACGTCACGGCGCAGCAGGGCACGCAGCGGCAGGGCGGGCAGCAGGCCGCGCCCGGCTTCGGCGGGGCGCCGCGCATGGGCGGCGGGGGCGGCCGCCGGTAAGAAAGGTAGGGGTGCTGGGTTTCAGGTGCTGGGAAAGACAGGTCGCTTTTAACCAGCACCCGACACCCGGAACCCTCCGAAGGAGTTTCGACAGATGCAGACGCAGACGGCAACGGGGACGGGGCGGGAGCAGTTCTACGGCGAGCTTCTGGCGGCGCGCGCCGCGGAAGCCCGGCCCGTCATCCGCCTCGAAGGGGTTCACAAGACTTACGTGATGGGCGACGTGGAGGTGCACGCGCTGTGCGGCGTCTCTCTGGACATCGGCGAGGGCGAGTTCGTCGCCATCATGGGCGCGTCCGGCAGTGGCAAGTCTACGATGATGAACATCGTCGGCTGCCTCGACCGGCCGACCAGGGGGCGTTACGTCCTCGACGGGCAGGACGTCTCTTCGCTCTCGAAGGACGAGCGCGCCGACATCCGCAGCCGCAAGCTCGGCTTCGTCTTCCAGGGCTTCAACCTGCTCTCGCGCACGTCGGCGCTGGAGAACGTCGAGCTGCCGATGCTCTACGCGGGCGTCGAGGCGGGCGAGCGCAGGCGGCGCGCGCTGGCGGCGCTCCGTTCGGTGGGGCTCGCCGGGCGCGAGCAGAACCACCCGAACCAGCTCTCGGGCGGGCAGCAGCAGCGCGTCGCCATCGCCCGCGCGCTCGTCAACGACCCGACGCTCATCCTCGCCGACGAGCCGACCGGCGCGTTGGATTCGCGCACCTCGGTCGAGGTCATGGAGATTTTCCAGCGCCTCAACCGCGAGCGCCGGATCACGCTCGTCCTCGTCACGCACGAGCCGGACATCGCGGCTTACGCCGACCGCGTCGTCGTCTTCAAGGACGGCAAGATCAAAAGCGACTCCCGCGTCGCCGCCCCGCGCGACGCCGCCGAGGAGCTGAAGAACCTGCCCCCGGTCGAACCGGAGGAGGAGTAAAGGAAATGATGAATGATGAATGATGAATGATGAATTAAATCATTCAAGCTTCTTTAAATTCATCATTCATCATTCCGCATTCATCATTTAATTCTTATGAACGCGCTATCCATCATCCGCATCGCCTTCCGGGCGCTGGCGCGCAACAAGATGCGCGCGGCGCTGACCATGCTCGGAATCATCATCGGCGTCTCGGCCGTGATCGCGATGGTGAGCATCGGCCAGGGCGCGCAGGCCGCCGTGCAGGCGCAGATCGAAGGCATGGGGACGAACCTGCTCTTCGTCAGCGCGGGCGCGCAGAACGCGGGCGGCGTGCGCGGCGGGGCGGGCGCGGATTCGGCCTCGAGCCCCCTGACGGAAGAAGACCTCGCGGCGGTGCGGCGCGAGGTTCCGAGCGTGGCGATGGTCAGCCCGCAGGTCAACGCGCGCGCGCAGATGGTCGCCGGCAACCTCAACTGGAGCGCGCAGGTGCAGGGCGTCGGCCACGAGTTCACAGAGATTCGCAAGTGGGGCGTCTCGTCGGGCGCGTTCTTCACCGAGGCGGACGTGCGCACGGCCGCGCGCGTCGTCGTCCTCGGCCAGACGGTCGCCGACAACCTCTTCCCCGGCGAAGACCCCGTCGGGCAGACGGTGCGGGTGACGAACCTCCCGTTCCGCGTCGTCGGCGTGATGGCGCGCAAGGGCCAGGACCAGGTGGGGCGCGACCAGGACGACGTGGCGCTCGCGCCCTACACGGCCGTGCAGAAGAAGCTCCTGGGGAACAACCGCCTCCAGGTCGCCTACGTCTCGGCCGTCTCGCAGGACGCGACCTACACGGCGCAGGCGCAGATCACAGACCTCCTGCGGCAGCGCCACAGGCTCGCGCCGTCGGAGCCGAACGACTTCACCGTGCGCAACATGTCGGACGTGGCCGAGGCGGCCAACGAGACGAACAGCACGATGACGGTGCTCCTGGGCTGCATCGCGGGCGTCTCGCTCCTAGTCGGCGGCATCGGGATCATGAACATCATGCTGGTGTCGGTGACGGAGCGCACGCGCGAGATCGGAATCCGCATGGCGATCGGCGCGCGCTCGTCGGCGGTGCGCACGCAATTCCTCATCGAGTCCATCGTTCTCAGCCTGACCGGGGGCCTAGTCGGCATCCTGCTCGGCCTGGGCGTGTCGGTCGCCATCCCGCTGCTCCTGGGCTGGCCGACCCTGGTCTCGACGGCCTCGATCATCGGCTCGGCGGTCTTCTCGGCGGCCGTCGGCATCTTCTTCGGCTACTACCCGGCGCGCAAGGCCGCCGGCCTCGACCCGATTGAAGCCTTGCGGTTTGAATAAAGCAGTAGTCAGTAGACAGTAGTCAGTAGCCAGTAGGCTCCGCACTGAGAATGTTGACGCTGGCACTTTAACGATTCAATGGCGAATGCTTTTCTACTGACTACTGGCTACTGACTACTGTCTACTTGGATTTTTATTATGACGAACACGGAAGTCTTAACTCAGTGGCCGGCGGTCGGGGTCGAAGCGGCGGCGGAAGTGAAGCCGTCGCGCGCGGCCGACTACGAGCTGGCGCAGCGGGCCGCGGCCGGCGACGCGGCGGCCTACGAGCAGCTCTACCGGCAGCACCACCGGCGCGTCTACAGCCTGTGCCTGCGCATGATGCAGAACGAGGCCGAGGCCGAAGACCTCACGCAGGAGGTCTTCGTCCAGCTCCTGCGCAAGGCCGGGATGTTCCGCGGCGACTCGGCGTTCACGACCTGGCTGCACCGCCTCACCGTCAACCAGGTCCTGATGCACTTCCGGAAGCGGGGCGTGCGGCTCGAACACACGACCGAGGACGGCGAGATGCCGGAGCAGGTCGTCAAGGGCACGGAGAACACGGCGCGGATGCCGGTCGTTGACCGCATCGCGCTCGACCGCGCCGTCGCCAAGCTCCCGCCCGCCCGCCGCTCTACGTTTCTGTCGCGAACTCGAAACTCGAAACCCGGAACCCGAAACTGATTCCGGCGAGTCCGTCACCTCCTCCGGCGGGGTGCCGCCCGACATCTGCTGCGCGACGATGAGGCGGCGGGCCTCGCCGCGGTGGAGCGGGATGCGCCGCCAGAAGAGGGCCGCGCCGGCGACGCAGGCCGCCCCGCCCAGCGCCACCGTCAGCGGCGCGCCGAGCCGCCCCGCCAGCGCCCCCGCCAAAAGCGCCCCGACCGGGGCCATCCCCATGAACATCATCGAGTGGACGGCCATCACCCGCCCCCGCAACTCGTCCGGCACCATGGACTGAATCAGCGTGTTCGAAGAGGCCATCTGCACGATCATCGAGAAGCCGGCCGGGACGAGCAGCGCCGCCGACAGCCAGAACGACCGCGACATCGAGAACAGGATGAGCGACACGCCGAACGCGGCCGAGGCCCACGCCACCCAGCGCCCTAGGCCCCGCACGCTCCGGCGCGAGGCCAGCACCACCGCGCCCGTCAGAGCGCCCGCGCCCGACGCGCCCATCAGCAGCCCGAGGCCGCCCGGCCCGCCCCCCAGAATCCGGTCGGCGAAGATCGGCATCAGCACCGCGTAAGGCATCCCCGTCAGACTCACCAGCCCGAGCAGGAGCATCAGCGCCCGCACCGGCCCCGTCCGTGCGACGAAGCGGAAGCCGGCCCTGATCCGCTCGAAGGCAGACCCCGGCGGCCGCGCCCGTGCGACGCGCCCGACCCTCATCAACGCCAGCCCGGCGATGACGGCCGCGTAGCTCACGCCGTTGGCGAAGAAGCACCAGCCCTCGCCGACGGCCGCGACCAACAGCCCCGCCACCGCCGGCCCGACGATGCGCGCGCCGTTGAACATCGAGGAGTTCAGCGCGATGGCGTTGACGAGGTCTTCCTTGCCGACCATGTCTACGACGAAGGACTGTCGGGCGGGGATGTCGAAGGCGTTGACGACGCCGACCATCGCCGCCAGCGTGAAGACGTGCCAGACGCGCACCGCCCCGCCGAGCGTCAGCGCCGCCAGCGCCAGCGCCAGCACCATCGAGGCCGCCTGCGTAAAGATGAGGATGCGGCGGCGCGGGTAGCGGTCGGCCGCCGCCCCGCCCAGCGGCGCGAGCATGAAGACGGGTATCTGCCCCGAGAAGCTGACGAAGCCGAGCAGCACGGCCGACCCCGTCAGCCGGTAGACGAGC
The DNA here is from genome assembly GCA_035947355.1 of Pyrinomonadaceae bacterium. Lineage (GTDB taxonomy): Bacteria > Acidobacteriota > Blastocatellia > Pyrinomonadales > Pyrinomonadaceae > QHXN01. Next base: position 5,915 of record DASZKF010000171.1, read on the forward strand.
CACGCCTGCGCCACCGACTGCATCCACGTCCCCGACAGAGACACGAGCTGCCCGCCGAAGAAGAGCCGGTAATCCCTGTGCCTCAGCGCCCGCAGGGCCGCCGGCAGCCTCGTCGAAGTAGAACCCGCCCCCGCCCGTTCGTCTCTCACGCCCGCCTCGCAGGAATTTTAGATTCGTGATTTGAGATTTTCGGTCGAAGATGTCACGGCCGTCTCCCGCAAATCGCAAATCAAAAATCCGGAATCAAAAATCCTCCTCAGTCTTCTTCAGGGTCGGGATTGTTTTTCACGCCGTACCGGGGGCGGCGCTGCGGACGCTCCGCGTCCTCGCTGGCCCCGGCTATTGTCTGCGTCCCCTCCGGGGGCTTAGACGAAAGGGCCGCGAACGCCCGGCGCGCCCCGGCTGAGACGGCGGTTGACAACCAAACTTTGCTGTTAATATCATCAGCTTTTTCGGGAATGCTGAGAGCACCTTGTATACCGGGTAGGCCGGGACGGATTCTCCCGCGGGCTCAAAATTCTCAACCTTCTTCTCACCCCACCCCGCGCCGTCTCGGAGGGGGCGGCGCTCCGAAACACTTTTCGGGCCGGGTAAGCACCAGGGCCTCGGCGAGGCGGGTCGGCCGAGTAACGCCGGGGCGACTCCCGGCTGCTTTTCAGTAGAGGGTTCAGGCAGCGAAGATGGAGGCCAGAGACACCGCGACTTTCCTGCGCATCCAGCCGTCGGCCGGCTGGGTCTCGCTCCGCCTGCGCGACCTCTGGGAGTACCGCGAGCTGCTCTACTTCCTCATCTGGCGCGACATCAAGGTCCGTTACAAGCAGACGGCGCTCGGCGCGGCCTGGGCCGTCCTCCAGCCCTTGATGACGATGCTCGTCTTCAGCGTCTTCTTCGGCCGGCTGGCCCGGATGCCTTCGGACAACATCCCCTACCCGATCTTCGCCTTCACGGCGCTGGTGCCGTGGACGCTCTTCGCGCACGGCCTCACGGGGTCGGCCAACAGCCTGGTCGGCAACGCCAACCTGATCACGAAGGTCTACTTCCCGCGCCTCGTCATCCCCATCGCGACCGTGCTCGCCGGCCTCCTCGACTTCGCGCTGGCCTTCGTCGTGCTGCTCCTGATGCTGCTCTACTACGGCATCGTGCCGACGGCCAACGTCGTCTGGCTGCCCGCGTTCGTGCTGCTGGCGCTGGCGACCTCGCTCGGCGTCGGGCTGTGGCTGTCGGCCCTCAACGTCGAGTTCCGCGACGTGCGCCACGTCGTCCCGTTCGTCACGCAGCTCTGGCTCTTCGCCACCCCCATCGCCTACCCGAGCAGCCTGCTCCCCGAGCCGTGGCGCACGGTCTACGGCCTGAACCCGATGGTCGGCGTGGCCGAGGGCTTCCGCTGGGCGCTCGTCGGGGCGAAGACGGCGCCGGGGCCGGTCGTCGCGGCCTCTTCGCTGGCCGCGGTGGCGATCCTGGTGGGCGGCGTGTTCTACTTCAAGCGGATGGAGCGGACCTTCGCGGACGTGGTCTAGGGGCCGAATTGATGAGCGACGTGGCGATCCGAATCGAGGGCCTCGGCAAGCAGTACCGCATCGGAAGGCGGGAGGCCTACAAGACCCTGCGCGAGACGCTGGTCGAGGCCGCCGCCGGGCCTTTGCGCGCCGTCCGCTCGCTGGCCGGCCGCAACGGGCACGGGGGCGCGGCCGGCGAGAGCTTCTGGGCGCTGCGGGACGTTTCCTTCGAGGTCAGGCGCGGCGAGGTCGTCGGCCTCATCGGCCGCAACGGGGCGGGGAAGTCTACGCTGCTCAAGATTCTCGCGCGCATCACGGAGCCGACCGAAGGGTACGTGGACATCCACGGGCGGGTCGGGAGCCTGCTCGAGGTCGGCACCGGCTTCCACCCCGAGCTGACCGGGCACGAGAACGTCTACCTGAACGGCGCCATCCTCGGGATGAGCAAGCGGGAAATCGATCGTCGCTTCGACGAGATCGTCGAGTTCGCCGGGGTCGAGACGCACATCGACACGCCGCTCAAGCGTTACTCGTCCGGCATGTACCTGCGGCTGGCGTTCGCCGTCGCCGCGCACATCGACCCGGACGTCCTCG
>DASZKF010000172.1:0-2102 GCA_035947355.1 Pyrinomonadaceae bacterium
CCCTCCCTCACGGTCGGGCTTCTGACGCTTTGCCGAATCCACTCGCGGGAGACATAATCACTTCAACCAATTCGAAAAACATCGAGGGGATACGTGAGGATGGCCGAGCACAAACATACGAACCGCCTGGCGGGCGAGACCAGCCCGTACCTTTTGCAGCACGCGCACAACCCGGTCGAGTGGTATCCGTGGGGCGAGGAGGCTTTGGAGCGCGCGCGGCGCGAGGACAAGCCGATCCTTTTGAGCATCGGCTACTCGGCCTGCCACTGGTGCCACGTCATGGAGCGCGAGTCGTTCGAGAACGAATCAATCGCGCGGCTGATGAACGAGCACTTCGTCAACATCAAGGTTGACCGCGAGGAGCGCCCAGACCTTGACCAGATTTACATGACGGCCGTGCAGATGATGACGCGCCACGGCGGCTGGCCCCTGACCGTCTTCCTCACGCCCGACCTCGTCCCCTTCTACGGCGGCACCTACTTCCCGCCCGAAGACCGCTACCAGATGCCCGGCTTCCCGCGCATCCTCGCGGCCGTCGCCGAGGCCTACCGCTCGCGGCCCGATGAGATACAGCAGTCGGCCATGGAAATCCTCTCGGAGTTGCGCCGCATGGGCGCGGGCTCGGAGTCGCGCGAGGTCATCTCGCCGCAACTGCTCGAACACGCCCGCCGCGCGCTCGCGCGCAGCTACGACGCGCGCCACGGCGGCTTCGGCGGCGCGCCGAAGTTCCCCTCCAGCATGAGCCTCGAATTCCTGCTCCGCGCCTACAGGCGCACCGGCGACCTGCAGGCCCTGGAGATGGTGACGCACACCGACCGGCGCATGGCCGAGGGCGGCATGTACGACCAGCTCGGCGGCGGCTTCCACCGCTACTCGACCGACGCGCACTGGCTCGTCCCGCACTTCGAGAAGATGCTCTACGACAACGCGCTCCTCTCGCGCCACTACCTGCACGTCTACCAGGCGACCGGCGACGAGTTCTTCCGACGCATCACGGAGGAGACTCTGGATTACGTCACGCGCGAGATGACCGACCCGCGCGGCGGCTTCTACTCGACGCAGGACGCGGACTCGGAAGGCGTCGAAGGAAAATTCTTCGTCTGGGACGAGGCGGAGATTAAAGAACTGCTCGGCGAGGAGGACGCGCGCCTCTTCGGCGCTTACTACGGCGTCACGGCGGAGGGTAACTTCGAGGAGCGGAACATCCTCCACGTCTCACGCCCGGCCGAGGAGGTCGCGCGCGGGCTGGGCGTCGGGGTCGAGAGATTGGGCGAGGCGCTCAAGCGCGGCCGCGCGATCTTATTCGAGGCCCGCGAGCGGCGCATCAAGCCGGGCCGCGACGAGAAGGTTCTGACCGCCTGGAACGGCCTCATGCTGGAGAGCTTCGCCGAGGCCGCCGCCGCCCTCGGGCGTGCCGACTACCGCGAGACGGCCGAGCGCAACGCCGGCTTCGTCCTCGAAACCCTCCGGGGCGACGGCCTCCTGCTCCACGTCTACAAGGACGGGCGCGCGAAGCAGGCCGGGTTCCTCGACGACTACGCCTTCTACACCTCCGGCCTCGTCACCCTCTTCGAGACGACCGGAGACGCACGCTGGCTCAAGGGGGCGCTCGCCCTCGCCGACAAGATGATCGAGGAGTTCTGGGACGAAGAGGGCGGCGGGTTCTTCTACACGGGCCGGAGCAGCGAACGGCTCATCGTCCGCAACAAGGATTATTTCGACAACGCAACCCCCTCCGGGAACTCCGTCGCCGCCGAACTCCTGCTGCGCCTCGCGGTGCTGACCGGCAGGGAGGATTACCAGCGCAAGGCCGTCAGCCTCCTCCGCCTCGTCCGCGACCTCGCCGAGCGACACCCCACGGCCTTCGGCTACGCGCTCGGCGCGTTCGACTTCTACCTCTCGACGCCAAAGGAGATCGTCGTCGTCACTCCGCGCGGCGGCGACGCAGGCCCCTTCAGGCGGGAAATCTGGGGCCGCTACCTCCCGAACAAGGTCGTCGTCAAGGCCCAGGAGGGCGACGGTACTCTCGCCGACCTCTTACCCCTGCTCCGCGACCGCACCGCGCTGGAAGGTAAAACGACCGCCTACGTCTGCGAGCACTA
>DASZKF010000173.1:0-5163 GCA_035947355.1 Pyrinomonadaceae bacterium
CGATGATTCATTAGAGATTGTATTTCTACTGGCTACTGACTACTGTCCACTGTCTACTATGCCTTTAGCGTACATTTTCCCCGGCCAGGGTTCGCAGTCGCCGGGCATGGGGCGGGAGCTGGCGGAGAGTTTCCCGGCGGCGCGGGCGGTCTTCGAGGAGGCGGACGAGGCGCTCGGATTCAGGCTCTCCGAACTCTGCTTCAACGGGCCGGCTGAAGATTTGCAACTGACGGAGAACACGCAGCCGGCGATTTTGGCCGTCTCGGTCGCGGCGCTGCGGGCGATGGAGTCGGAAGGCTTCCCGCGGCCCGACTTCGTCGCCGGCCACAGCCTCGGAGAGTATTCGGCCCTGGTCGCCGCGGGCGCTCTGAGTCTGGGCGACGCCGTGCGGACGGTTCGCAGGCGCGGGCGCTACATGCAGGAGGCCGTGCCCGTGGGCGAGGGCGCGATGGCCGCGGTGCTCGGCGCGGAACTCGAAGCGGTGCGGGCCGCGTGTGAAGAGGCCCGAAGGGAAGGCGAGGTTTGCAGCCCGGCCAACATCAACTCGCCGGGGCAGGTCGTCATCGCGGGGAGCGCGGCGGCGGTCGAGCGCGCCGTCCCGCTCCTGAAAGAGCGCGGTGCCAAGCGCGCCGTCCCGCTCAAGGTGAGCGCGCCGTTCCACTGCGCGCTGATGCTGCCGGCGCAGGAGCGCCTGGCCGCAGACCTCGCCGGCGTCGAGTTCAAAGACCTCGCCGTGCCGCTCGTCACGAACGTGGACGCGGCCTCCGTGGACACGGGCGCGCGGGCGCGCGAGTCACTGGTGCGGCAGGTCTCGCAGCCCGTGCGCTGGCGCGAGTCGGTCGAACTGCTCGCGCGCGAGGGCGTCGAGACCTTCGTCGAGGTCGGCCCCGGCAAGGTGCTTTCGGGGCTGGTCAGGCAGACCGTGCCGGAGGCGCGCTGCCTGAACGTCGAGGGCGCGGCGTCTCTGCGCGCGACGGCGGGAGCCCTCGCTGTCGCCGGTCAGGGGTCGGGCGCGCGGGCCTGAAGGGCCGGGGCAACTTGCGCGCGCGCGTCGGTTGGTGTTTGATTTGAGCTTTCACAACCCAAGCGGAGGAGCAGGACTAATGGCCGATCAACAAGAGATCGAGAATAAGGTGAAGCAGATCATCGTGGACGAGTTGGGCGTGGACGAGAACGAGGTCACGCCGAACGCCCGCTTCATTGACGACCTCGGCGCGGACTCGCTCGACACGGTCGAACTGGTGATGCGCTTCGAGGAGGAGTTCGGCATCGAGATTCCGGACGAGGACGCCGAGAAGATTCAGAGCGTCCGCGACGCCTACAACTACATCGAGCAGCACCTGAAGGACAAGTAGGCCGCACGCGGGCGCGCGTCGGCCCACGGGTAGGGCGTCGAAGAGCGCCGCCCGCCGCCCCGCCGACTCTCGCCTCGCGGGCGGCGGACGCGCGCGGCGCGCGGCGCGGACAGCCGCCGCGGGCTTCGTTCTCCCGGAAAGGAATTACAGGCTTTGAAACGTCGCGTTGTGGTTACGGGCCTCGGCCTCGTTACGCCGTGCGGCCACACCGTCCCGGAGACGTGGGGCGCGATGATGGCGGGCCGCAGCGGCGTCGGCTACATCGAGAAGTTCGACACTTCGAGGTTCTCCGTGAGGATCGGCGCCGAGGTCAAGGGCTTCGACCCGCTCAGGTTCATCGAGAAGAAGGAGGCCCGCAAGATGGGGGCCTTCATCCACTTCGCCGTCGCCGCCTCGGACGAGGCCGTCTACGACAGCCAGCTCGTCGAGCGCGGGCAGAAGCTCTCGGACCGCTACGGCGAGGAGGCGAGCTGGCGGGTCGGCACCTACATCTCGAGCGGCATCGGCGACTTCTGGGCCATCGAGCGCGAGCACTCCAAACTCTTAGACGAAGGCCCGCACCGCGTCTCGCCCTTCTTCATCCCCTCGGCCATCGTGAATCTGGCCGCCGGGCAGGTCTCCATCCGCTTCGGCGCGAAGGGGCCGAACTCGGCCACGGCCACGGCCTGCTCGGCCGGCGCGCACGCCATCGGCGACAGCCTCCGGCTCATCCAGCACGGCTACGCCGACGTGATGATCTGCGGCGGGGCCGAGTCGGCGATCACGCCGATGTCGGTCGCCGGCTTCGCCGCCATGCGGGCGCTCTCGACGCGCAACGAAGACCCGCCGCGCGCCTCGCGCCCCTTCGAGCGCGACCGCGACGGCTTCATCATCGGCGAGGGCGCGGGGATTTTAGTCTTAGAAGAGCTTGAGTTCGCGCGCGCGCGCGGCGCGAAGATTTACGCCGAGCTGGTCGGCTACGGGATGACGGGCGACGCCTTCCACATCACGATGCCCGACGAGACGGCCTCGGGCGCGGTGCGCGTCATGCAGACGGCGCTCGGCGACGCCGGCGTCCGGCCCGAGGAGGTCGGCTACGTCAACGCGCACGGGACTTCGACGCCCTACAACGACAAGTTCGAGACGCTCGCCATCAAGAAGACCTTCGGCGGGCACGCCTACAAACTCGCGGTCAGCTCGACGAAGTCCATGACGGGCCACCTGCTCGGCGCGGCCGGCGGCATCGAGGCCGTCTTCTCCGTCCTCGCCATCCACGAGGGGAGACTCCCGCCGACGATCAACTACGTCAACCCCGACCCGGAGTGCGACCTCGACTACGTCCCCAACGAGCCGCGCGAGGCCCGCATCAACTACGCGCTCTCGAACAACTTCGGCTTCGGCGGCACGAACGCGGCACTTTTGTTCAAACGATACGAGGAGTGAAGAAGGCAGAAAGCACAAGGCAGTAAGCAGCAAAAGCTGACCTCCGACTGCCTTCTGCTTTCTGCCTTCCGCCTTCTGAATTATGAAGATCATCGTCCTTATGAAGCAGGTCGCGAACAAGGACGCGATCCTGCGGATCAACCGGGAAGAGAACTGGATCGAGGAGGGCGACCTGTCGTTCGAGGTCAACGAGTCGGACGGCTACGCGCTCGAAGAGGCTCTGCGGCTCAAGGAGAAGAAGGGCGGCGAGGTGGTCGTCTGCTCGCTCGGGCCGCAGCGGGTCAAGGCGGTCATCAAGGACGCGCTGGCGCGCGGGGCCGACCGCGCCGTCCACGTCGTCTCCGACGACCTCGCGCAGGCTGGGCCGTTCGTCACCGCGCAGGTTCTGGCCGAGGCCGTCCGCGGCGAGGCGGCCGACCTCGTCCTGACCGGCCTCCAGTCCGACGACCACGGCTACGCGCAGACCGGCGTCATCCTCGCCGAGCTGCTGGGCCTCCCGCACGCGACCATCGTCATCGAGGTGGACGCCTCGGGCGAGGAGCTGAGGGTCAAGCGCGAGCTGGAGAGCGGCTGGTATCAGTGGTACACGATGCCGACGCCGGCCCTCCTGACCATCCAGTCCGGCATCAGCCAGATTCGGTACGCGACTCTGAAGGGCATCATGGCGGCCAAGAAGAAGGAGATACGCGAGGTGCAGCCGGCCGCCTCCGACGGCGCGGGCCGCTTCCAGGCGATCACGCGCGTCTACTTCCCGCAGAAGACCAAGCAGACGCAGTTCCTCGGCGACGGCGATGCCAAGGCCGGCGCCGCGCAGCTCGCCGAGAAGCTGCGCACCGAGGCGAGGGTGATTTAAAAGTAGACAGTAGGCTCCGCGTGATGTCTGCTGACGCTGGCACGCTGGCGAATCGCAAGCGAAGGTTTTTCTACTGACTACTGACTACTGACTACTGTCTACTTCTAAATTTATGTCTAACGGAATCTTGGTTTTCGTCGAACACCGCGAAGGTGTGATTAATAAAACTTCGTTCGAGGCCGTCGCGGCGGCGCAGCAGTTGGGCGCGGCGCTGGGGCAGGGGGTGACGGCCGTCGTCTTGGGCACGGACGCGTCTCTGGCGAACGGGGTCGCGGGCTACAACGTCGCCAGGGTCGTCTCGGCCGAGAGCCCGAAGCTGGACGTGTACACGCCGGACGCCTACGCCGACGCGATGGAGCAGGTCGTGCGCTCGGCCGCGCCGCAGTTCGTCCTGATGCCGCACACCTACCTGGTGCGCGACTACGCGCCGAAGCTCGCCGCCCGCTTCGGCAAGGGACTCATCAGCGACTGCGTGCGGGCGCGGGCCGAGGGCGGGGCCGTCACCTTCACGCGCCGCATCTTCCTCGGCAAGATAGACGCCGACGTCACGCCGGAGGGCGGGCCGCCCGTCTTCGCGACCTTCCAGTCTGGCGCGTACCGGCCCGACCAGGCCGAGCGCGGCGGCGGCGCGGCCGTCGAGTCCGTGCCGGTCGAGGTCGGCGAGGTCAGGATGCGGCCCGAGCCGCCGTTCCAGGAGGTGAAGGGCGCGGTAGACCTTTCGAAGGCCGACGTCATCGTCGCCGTCGGGCGTGGCATCAAGAGCCAGGAGAACCTTGCGCTGGCCGAGCGGCTGGCCGAGGCCCTCGGCGGCGAGATCGCCGCGTCGCGGCCCATCTGCGACGCCGGCTGGCTCCCCATTGACCGCCAGATCGGCTCGTCGGGCCAGACCGTCGCGCCCAAGCTCTACGTCGCCCTCGGCATCTCCGGCGCCATCCAGCACCTCGTCGGCATGAAGAACGCCTCGACCATCGTCGCCGTCAACAAAGACCCGGAGGCCCCCATCTTCGACATCGCCGACTACGGCATCGTCGGCGACCTCTTCGAGGTCGTCCCCGTCCTCACCGAGGAGGTCAAGAAGCTCAAGGGCTGACGCGGCCCCGCCCTTGCGGCGTCGGCTTTGAGCACCGCCGGCGGATGAGGTGCGGGTGGCGCTCGCCGCGGTACACGACGAACTGGCGGGAGCTTCTGACTGTCGCGGCGTGACTAAGGCGGGCAGGTCGGTGGGTTGCGCGCCGGGCCTCACTCCGGCCGGGGCCGGCCGTGGTAGCCCTCGCTGATGTGCCGCTCGACGACGATGATCATCTTGTTGGGCCGCTCGCCGGTCTCGGCCTGCGCGCTGACGAGCCGGTTAATCCGCTCGTCCGTCTCGGCCTGCTTCGCGGCGAGCGCATCAATGTTCTTCTGCACCTGCTCGAAGCCCTTGACCGTCACCTCGGCGAGGCGGTTCAGGAACTCGACGGTCCGGCCGAGCGCCGCGTCCGTCTGCAAAGATAAAAGCAGGGCCTCGTTCAGAAGCCCGACCGTGAGGGAGGG
>DASZKF010000174.1:0-4088 GCA_035947355.1 Pyrinomonadaceae bacterium
AGGCGCCCTCCCTCACGGTCGGGCTTCTGACTATGTTACCTCGCCGCGACCGTCCTCGTCGCGGAGCCGCCGAGGCTGCTCCTGACCGTGACGCTCTGCGGGTTCGAAGGCCAGGTGAACTGGCCCCGGTACCTGCCGCCGCCCTCGTTCGTCAGCGTCCCGATCAGCTCGCCGGTCGCGCTCACGTAGCAGCGCAGGACGGCGCTGGAGTTGCTGCTCGTCGCCTCGACGCGCAGCTCCCTCTTCGCGGAGTCGTACTCGGCGAGCTGGACGGAGACCGTGTCGGCCGTCTGCGCCGGCGTGACGGTGAGCGCGGCCGACCTCGTGACGCCGTTGTAGGAGGCCGTGATCGTCGCCGTGGTGTTGGCCGTCACGGCGCGGGTCGTCACGGTGAAGGTCGCGCTCGCCGAGCCGGCCGGCACGGTGACGCTGGCCGGGACGGCGGCCGCGGCGTTCGAGCTGGAGAGCGCCACCACCGCCCCGCCCGAGGGTGCCGCGGCCGTCAGGCGGACGGTGCCCTGCGAGGAGTTGCCGCCGACGACCGAGGTCGGGCTGAGCGCGACGGACGAGAGCGCGGCCGGGGCCGGCGTCGGCGTCGGGGTAGGCGACGGGGCCGGGGTCGGCGTGGGCGTCGGGCTCGGCGAGGGGGCCGGCGCGTCGCGCCTGACCTCGAAGCTACGCGATGAGGAGAAAGGCCCGGCCGCGCCGCCGGCGGTGCGTCCGCGGACGCGCCACCAGTAGCGGCGCTCGGCGGAGAGCGAGACGCCGGTCTGCGTCTGCGTGATGCCCGTGCGCGAGATGGCGAGGGGCGCGCTGAACGAGCTCGAATCGTCTACCTGCAACTCGTAGGTCGCCGCGCGGGCCGCCGCGTTCCAGGAGAAGATGTACGTGGTGTTGGGCCGGAGCCGCGCGCCGTCCGCGGGGCTGACGAGGGTCGGCGCGGGCGGCGCGGCCACGCGCGGCGTGACCGTGAGGGTCGTGCTGCGCGTCGTGCCGTTGTACGCGGCGGTGATCGTTACGGTCATCGTCGCCGAGACCGAGCCGGCCGTCACGTTGAAGGTCGCGGCGTTCTGCCCCGCTGCGATAGTCACGCTCGCGGGCACGCTTGCGGCCGAAGGGTTCGAGCTTGAGAGCGAGACGGCCGCGCCGCCCGAAGGGGCGAGCGCCGTCAGAGAGACCTGCCCCTGCGCCGTCGCCCCGCCCTCGACGCTCGACGGCGAGACGCCCAGGGACGCGAGGCCGAGGCCGGCGTTGAGCGTGCGCACCTCCGACCACGCGCTCAGGTTGCCGGAGCGGTCGGCCGTCTGCACGCGCCAGTAGTAAGGCCCGTTGAAGCGCAGCGTGTTCGTGTGCTGCGACTGCGCCGACCAGACCTCGACCCAGTCCTCGCAGCAGACGAAGTCGGGCCGCTGGTTGATCTGTATGTGGTAGCCGTCCACGCCCGAGGGGTCTGACACGTCAGACCAGTCGAAGGTGATGAGGGTGTTGGTCGCGGCCGGCGCGCCGTTGGCCGGGGCGACGAGCGCGGGCGCGGCGACCGTGTCGTCGCCGTCGCCGTCGGCCCGAAGGGTCATGCGCGCGAGGAAGCCGTCAACCGGCGCGGCCGGGCCGGGCCGGCCGTCGTCGTTCAGGACGGGGTCGAAGGGCGCCGGGCCGACGGGGAAGTCGGCCGACTGCGTCCAGCCGGAGACGGCCGCCGAGTCGGCCCCCGTCAGCGCGAGCTTCACGGCCCAGTCGTCGTGGTTGCCGCCGAGGTAAGTCCCGTAGAGGAGCGACGCGCCGTCGGCGCTGAGGCGCGCGACGTAGGCGTCGAAGAAGAGCAGTCCCGTCGTGATGCCGACCGAGCGGTCGAAAGCGCCTTGCGTCGTCGGGAGGTCGAACGAGTGCGTCTGCCCGGCGATGACGACCGCGCCCGCCGAGTCCACGGCGAGGTCGGAGACCTCCTCGTACATGAAGCCGCCGAAGAGGGTTGACCAGACGAGGCTCCCGCCGCCCGCCGCCGGGAAGCGGAAGCGCGAGACGAAGCCGTCAACGCTCGTCGAGGCGGGCCGCAGCGTGCCGGCCGTGGTCGGGAAGCGCACGGCGCTCACAGTCGAGTAGGTCAGCCCGCCGACGAGCACGTCCTGCGGGTTCAAGGGGTCGAGCGCGACGGCGTAGCCCTCGTCGGTGTCGGTGCCGCCGAGGAAGGTCGAGTAGCGGAGGTCGGCCGCGCCGCCGCCGCCGAGCCACATGCGGACGAGGAAGGCGTCCGGGTTGAAAGACCCGCTCAGGGGGCTCGGCTGGAGCGCGCCCGAGGTGGTCGGCATCGGCGGGCCACCCGGCGGCGAGTAGGTCAGCCCCGTCATCGTGACGAACCCCGCGGCGTCCACGACGAGGTCGGTCGGCAGCTCGTCGCCGTGGCCGCCGAAATAGGTCGAGTATTCGAGGGCCGAGCCGTCCGCGCTCAGGCGCGCGACCCACGCGTCCTGAATCGAGAAGCTGCCCGTCCCGAAGGGCGTGCAGCAGTTGTGCGTGCGGTCGAAGGCCCCTGCGGTCGTCGGCCAGGCGGCCGAGGTCGTCTCGCCCGCGACGACCACCGTCCCCCCCGGCGCGAGCCCGACCGCCACGGCCTGCTCGTAGTCGTCCGTGCCGACGAAGGTCGAGAAGACCAGGCGGGCGCCGTCCGCGCTCAGCTTGGTGACGAAGGCGTCGGCGCCGGGCTGCCCGTTCGAGCCGAAGCCGTGCGTCGTGTCGTACGCGCCGGGCGTCACGGGGTAGTCGGCCGACTGGCTCTCGCCGACGACGTGCGGCTCGCCCGCGGCGTTCACGGCGAGCGCGCGCACCCACTCGCCGGTCGAGCCGCCGAGGATGGTCTTGTAGACGAGCTGGCCCGAGGCGCTGAAGCGGGCCACGAAGCCGGAGACGTTGAGGCGGCCGTGGAAGTCGGGCGACATCGTCGTGCCGGCGACGATCACGTCGCCCGTGCCGTCGCCCGCCGCGGCCAGGTCGTAGACCTCGTCGCGCTCGCTGCCGCCCACGTAGGTCGCCCATTCGAGGCCGGGGTCTATGACGAGCGGGAGGCGCGCGTCGCGCCGCGCCACGTCGAAGCCGTAACGCGCGGCGTCAATCTTCCTGAAGCGGCTCTCGACCGGGCGTCGCGCGCCGCCCGGCAGGACCTCCCACGACCGCGGCGGCGTCTGCCGGAGCGACCAGCCCTCGCCCTCTAAGAGCAGCGAGCCGTCCGGCTCAAGCCCCAGCCTCTTCGCCCCGCCGACGCCGACGACGACTCGCTCCGCGCCCGCCCCGGCCGAGAGGAGCAGGTCGTATTCCAGGCGGCCGCCGGCCTCGCGCACGCGCATGTCCACGCCCTCGTAGAGCCCCCGGTAGAGGACGCTCGCGTAGGCGGCGGCGTTCGAGCGCCAGCGCGCCGGGTCGCCGCCGAGGAAGAAGTTGTGGCGGCTGCTTCTCTTCCCCTCGCCCTTGAGGCTAACGCCCTCGGCCGCGCCCTCGAAGCTCAGCGTCAAAGGGCCGGCCCCTCCCGACCCAGGCTGGAACTTGACGGCGTGCTTCTCTAACGAAGCGGTCAGCGAGCCCTGCCGCGCCACGAACCCGACCCCGGCTTCCCACTGCCCGCGGTTCTCCACGAACTCGACGGCCCGGCCCTCGGGCGGCTTCGTGTTGCCGCGTTCAGAAGCCCGACCGTGAGGGAGGGCGTTGAGCTTTTCGTCAGTCTTAACGCCCTCCCTGACGGTGGGGCTTCCGCTTGTCCTCAAGCCGCCCGAGAGGAGGCAGGCGAAGACGAGGGAGATGACCGCGGCGGGCCGGGTCAAGACCGGCGAGAGTCGGTTTCTCATGTTGGCACCTCCTGCGGGCCGCACACTCAGGGGCGGGGCGCGCCCGCCGCGCAACTGGCGGTGGGTGGCGGCGCGCCCCCGCCGCCGCCCGTCAACGAAACGTCTGCGCTCATGCCGACCGGCCGATGCCGAAAGCTTTTCCGCATCTTATACAACAGACCGGCCGGCGTCGTGCCTGATACATCCGTTATATTTTTATCACACCCGCTTGTTCCGATTTCCCCTTCGGGTGGCGGGGGGGGGGGGGGGGGGGGG
>DASZKF010000175.1:0-2046 GCA_035947355.1 Pyrinomonadaceae bacterium
GAGACGAGGGCGGTTACGAGTTTCGAGTTTCGAGTTTCGAGTTCGCGTCCCTTCTTTAACTCGGAACCCGGAACTCGAAACTCAGAACTCTCTGCCGCGCGGCCTCGGCGCGCGAGGCGGAGCAGGTAGTAGAGGAGGTAGCCGGCGGGGCCGAACATGAGCGTGAGGACGAGCAGGACGGACTGGACGACGACGGGGACGTAGCGCCGCTCCATGTTGTCGCGGTAGATGTAGAGCGCGACGAGCTGGTCGAAGCAGAGGATGTGTATCCACGCGATGAGCGCGGCGTCCCGGCCGGCGAGTAGCCGCGTCACGCCCTCCGCGCTGCCGAAGTCGCGCATCACGCCCGGCCCCGACGCGACGAGCAGCCGCACCACCCCGATGACGTAGAGGACGGCGAGGAAGACGGGGAAGATTTCCGCCCGCGCGAGGAGGCGCGTGACGCGCCACTTCGGCAGGAAGATCAGCAGCACCCAGGCCAGAATCGCCCAGCCCGCGACGTTAAAGAGCGCGACGTACATGGGAAACCTCGAAAGGAGTCGTCAGCTATCGGTTGTCAGTCATCAGTAAGCTCCGCTCCGCGGGCGGGGATGCCTTCACTACGTCCGCCCGGCGGCGAAAGTTCTCTTACCGGTGGCTGACAACCTGGTAAGCGACGACTTTTCCTAAGCCAAACGTCAAAGCAGGCGGAACGCCTTGCGCGCGGCCTCGACTGTCCGGTCTATGAGTTTGTCGGTGTGGGCCGCGCCGAGGAAGGCGGCCTCGAACTGCGAGGGCGCGAGGTAGACGCCCTCCGCGAGCATGGCGTGGAAGAACTTGCCGTAGCGTCCGCGGTCGGCGCGCGAGGCCGACGCCCAGTCCGTCACGGGTCGGTCGGTGAAGAAGGTCGTGAACATCGAGCCGACGCGGTTCGTTACCACCGGGACGCCGGCCTCGCGCGCCGCCTCCGAGACCCCCCCGCAGAGCCTCGCCGCGGCGCCTTCGAGCCGCTCGTAGAGCGCCCGGTCGCGCAGCCGCCGCAGCGTCGCGAGCCCGGCGGTCATCGCCAGAGGGTTGCCCGAAAGCGTCCCGGCCTGGTAGACCGGCCCCGCCGGCGCGACCCGGCTCATGATGTCGCGCCGCCCGCCGTAGGCCCCGACCGGCAGGCCGCCGCCGATGATCTTGCCGAGCGTCGTCAGGTCGGGCGTCACCCCGTACAGCTCCTGCGCGCCGCCGCGCGCGAGGCGGAAGCCGGTCATCACCTCGTCGAAGATGAGCAGCGCGCCGTGCCGCTCGGTGACGGCGCGCAGGGCTTCGAGATAGCCTTCGCGCGGCGGCACGCAGCCCATGTTGCCGGCGACCGGCTCGACGATGCAGGCCGCGATAGAAGGGCCGTGCTCGTCGAAGACCTGTTCGAGGGCCGCGGCGTCGTTGAAGGGCGCGGTGATGGTGTGCTGCGCGACGGCCGAGGGGACGCCGGGGCTGTCGGGCAGGCCCAGGGTCGCCACGCCCGAGCCGGCCTTGACGAGCAGGCTGTCGCCGTGGCCGTGGTAGCAGCCCTCGAACTTGACGATGCGGTCGCGGCCCGTGAAGCCGCGCGCGAGCCGGAGCGCCGACATCGTCGCCTCCGTCCCGCTGTTGACCATCCGCACCATCTCGACCGAGGGGACGGCGTCAACGATCTCCTCGGCCATCTCGATCTCGAGCTCGGTCGGCGCGCCGTAGCTCGTCCCGCGGCCGAGCGCGGCGTGCAGCGCGTCTATCACCTCCGGGTCGGCGTGGCCGAGGATCATCGGCCCCCAGGAGCCGACGAAGTCTATGTAGGTGCGCCCGTCGGCGTCGGTCATCGTCGCGCCCTGCGCGCTCTGGATGAAGCGCGGCGTCCCGCCCACCCCGCGGAAGGCGCGCACCGGCGAGTTCACCCCGCCCGGCATCAGCTCGACCGCGCGCGCGAAAAGCTCCTCCGAACCCAACTGCCTCTCAAGTTTGGCGCCCATGGCCGCATGCTAAACCAAAAGGGTGCCGGGTGTCAGGTGCCGGGTGCCGGGTTTAAGACTTGTCTTCCCC
>DASZKF010000176.1:0-14346 GCA_035947355.1 Pyrinomonadaceae bacterium
GGTTTCGAGTTTCGAGTTTGTTCTGCATCGGTTGAATGGCTCAACCTGCGCCGCCCGAACTCGAAACCCGAAACCCGAAACTCGAAACTCACTCATGCATATGAGTGCAGGCCCGGCAGCAGGTAGCTGACGCCGAGGTAGGTGAAGATGACGAGGAGGAAGGCGAGGATGGCGAAGTAGGCCGAGGCCCGGCCCGCCCAGCCGCGCGAGATGCGGGCGTGGAGGAAGGCGCCGTAGGTCAGCCACGCGACGAACGCGCCCGTCTCCTTCGAGTCCCAGCCCCAGTAGCGGCCCCACGACTCGTTGGCCCAGATCGCGCCCGTCATCAAAAGCAGCGCGAGGCCGGCGAAGGTCACGCCCGCCGTCTTATACATCAGCGAGTCTATCTTCTCCTTCGCGGGCAGCGCCTCCCGGAGCTTCTCCGTGCGGAAGCTGAAGATGATGACGAAGAGCGTGGCCGCGAACGCCGTGATGAGCGCGGCGAGTTCTACGGGGTTGGCCTGGAGGCTGAGGAACAGCTCGCCCTGTCGCTCGCGCACGAACGCCTCGCCGGCCTGCTCCAGCCGCCCGGCCGGGACGGCCGCGATCTGCTCGGGCGCGAGCCCCTCTTGCTCGGCGAGGAAGACGCCGACCCGCCGGAACTGCTGCGGGTGGATGCAGGCCGTCCCCGCCGGCCGCCCCTCGTCGCAGACCGCCACGTTCGGCAGCGACTTGACCTGCCACACCAGCAGCACCACGGCCAGGGCCTGCAACACGAGCGCGCCCTTCAGAAGGTGGTGGCCCCAGCGCCGCGCCGACTCGCTGCCTTTGAAGAGGTACGAGCAGAAGGCCGCGACGACGCCCGCGAGCGCGAGGCCGGCGAGCATCAGGAAGAGGCCGACGTAAGGGATGTCGGCCCGCACCGGCAGCGCGTGCCGCGGCGGCAGGAAGGTCGTCGCGCGGTAGGTGGCGAAGACGCTCGGGTCGAAGACCCAGAAGACGGTGCCGCGGCTCACGGTGGCGAGGACGGCGATGGCGAAGAGCGCCGCCCAGACGGCCATCGCCTCCGTCTTCACCCCGTCCTTCAGGAGGTAGACGACCGCCACGGCGAAGCAGACGAGCGCGATGCCGTAGGAGAGCGACGCGATGCCGACGTGGATCGGCCGCCAGTAGGAGTCGAGCACCGGCGGCAGGTTGATGATCTCGCCGCCGATGAAGCGCGCCAGCACCAGGATGAGCGCCGCCAGCGGCAGAGAGATCGCGCCGAGGAAGCGGAACGACGGGCGGTGCGCGATCAGGAGCGTCGTGATGCCCGCGCCGAAGGCGAAGGCGAGCGAGAGGTCGTAGAGGTTCGCGAACGGCACGTAGCGCCAGACCCAGGGCATCGGCGTCCCCTGCGAGACGTGGATGGCCCACTCGCGGTCGTAGGCCGCGACCCAGCGCACGCCCCAGCTCGCGAGGTTGAAGAAGACGCCCAGGCCCGCGGCCCACAGCCCGAGCCTCTGGAACAGGCTCGACGGCGCGTAGAGGTTCGTCAGGTGGAAGACGGCCGCCGCGAGGTAGCAGGCCAGCGCGATCATCATCAGCGAGACGTCGCCGATGAAGCGCTCGCCGCCGACCTGAATCCGCAAAAGCGTCAGCGCGACCGCGCCCGCGACGGCCAGCGCCGCCGGCAGGTAAGACCACAGCGAAGACCCCTTCAGCCCGAGTCCCGGCGAGCCCGTCACCACCGGCTGCTTCAACACTTCACTCATGACTTTTTCACCTCGAAAGGTTCCCCGCCCAAAGCCTCGACGACGCGCCGGAAGCGGTCGCCGAAGCCGAGCTTGTTGCGGTTGGTGTTGCCGCCCAGGGTGACCCGGAACTCGCCGCCCTCGCCCCCGTCTACGAGCGCCCAGACCCGCTCGTGCGAGAAGAAGAAGACGGCCGAGAGCGTCAGCGCGAGCAGCCCGAACCCGACGTAGACGACCGTCGCGCCGGGGTCTTTCTGCACCGAGAGGATGTGCGCGCGCGGCACCTTCTCGAAGTCCACGAGGAGGAAGGTGTAGCCCTCGACCGGCTGGCGGGCGAAGGGCGCGCGCTCGGCCATCTCGGGCGTGAAGGCGAAGGCCCGCGCGGGTGCGCCGCCCGGCCGCGTCACGGCGAGCGTGGCGGCGGGGTTCTGGTAGACGCTCCCCTCCTGCGTCTCGGAGCCCGCGCCGAGTCGGAAGTTGGCGGCGAAGTCTTTCAGCTCGACGCGCGTCCCGTCGGGCAGGGTGGCCGCGCCGTCGCGCGGCAGCGTCACGTCCCAGGCCGGGCCGCCGGCGGCGGGGGTGACGCGGACGGTCGCCTGCCGCGCCTTGCCGTCGGCGATGAAGCTCGCCTGGAAGAAGCGGTAGCCGCGGTAGTCGAAAGGCTTGTTCATGTGGACGAGCGCCTCGGTCTCCGAGCCGCGCTCGGCGTCCTTGATCCGGATGCGCGTCAGCCAGTCGAGCGTGTTGTCGGCCGTGATCGGCCCCTCCTTGCGGATCAGCTTCTGCTGGATGTCCGTGCACTCGACGGTGAACGGGAGCTGGTAGGTGGCGAGCGAGAACTGCTCGCGCTCGACGATGCGCTCGCTCATCTCGTCGGCCGACTTGCCGGGCTCGAGCGGCATGTTGCCGTTGCGCCCGAACTGCGCCGTCAGAAACCCGCCGAAGAAGATCGTCAGGAGCGCGACGTGGACGGCGTAAGCGCCGAGGCGGTTCCACGCGCCGCGCTCGCCGAAGATGAACGTCCTGCCGGCCTTCTCGGTGACGACCGTCTTGAGGCGGACGGCGCGCATCGCCGCGCGGACGCGCTCGACCGCCCCGTCGCGGTCGGCTTCGTTGAACGCGACCTCGGCCGCCTGCTCCTGCCCGCGCAGCCAGCGGGCCGTGGCGTCGAACTTCTTGCGCGAGATGTAGGTCCAGGCCGACGGGAAGCGGTCTATGGAGGCGAGCACGATGTTGAGCGACAGCACCAGCAGCAGGGCGTTGAAGTACCAGGCGTGGTAGATGTCGAAGAAGCCGAGCTTGCCGTAGAGGAGCTTCTGCGCCGGGGTGAGCTCGGCGTAATACTTGTCGAAGCCGTCAACGTTCTGCTGCATGATGAGCATCCCGATCATGCAGGCGACGACGAGCAGTATGAGCAGCGAGACGCCGAAGCGCACCGAGCTGAGCAGGTTCAGAGCCCGCGTCACGGGCGACGGCCGGGCCGGCGCGGCCTGGGCCGCAGGCACACCGACTTTCGGTTTAGTCTCTTCGATGGCTGACATTGCGTTGTGCGGATGAACTCACGGAAGATGACGGCCGGAGCGCGACTTCCCGCGCGCCGACGTAAAACTTTTAACGCCCGAATGATAACCAAACGGCGAGCGAGCGGCAACCCCGCCTGCCGTCGAGTTAGACCCGCGCGGCGGGGCGACGCGGCTTGAATATTTCGCGCCTCCCTCTAAACACAGAGGCACGAAGGTTCCACAGAATACACGGAGAAGAATAATTGTTTTCTCCGTGCCCTCTGTGAGACCTCTGCGCCTCTGCGTTGAAATGAAGATTCGCTACGCTCACCCCGCGGAGGACGGGTAGCCGCACGGCCCGCCCGATTTTGCCGAAGCCCTTTTTTCGGTTACATTTCTCCCGTCATGTCGAAAAACTTCCTCCTCTGCGCCGCCGGCATCGTCGTCGGCTTCACGGTCGGGTTCTTCGTCACCAACAGCCTGACGCGCCCCGGCGCGCCCGGCGCGGCCGCCACCCGCGCGCCGCAGGGCACGGCCGGGCCGCTCGACGACGAGCAGGCCGCCGGAGAACTCCCGCCCGGCCACCCCGACGTCGGCGCGGGCGCGGACGACGCGGACGGCGGCCCGGCCGCGAGCACCAGCCCCGAGGCGCAGGCGGCGATGGACAAGGCCGACCGCGCCCCGAAGGACTTCGACGCGCAGTTCGCCGCCGCCGAAGTCTTCTACCGGCGCCGCGACTACGACAAGGCCGCCCTCTACCTCGAACGCGCGCTCGCCCTCAAGCCCAAGGACTTCGGCGCGCTCGTCCTGATGGGCAACGCCCGTTACGACGACGAGGACTACGCCGCGGCCGCGACCTTCTACGAGCGCGCGCTCGCCGTCCGCCCCGACTCGCCCGACGTGCGCACTGACCTCGGCAACACCTACTTCAACCGCCGCGACTTCGGCCGCGCGCTGGCCGAGTACCGCAAGTCGGTCGCCGCCGACCCGACCCACGTCCACAGCTGGCGCAACATCGTCGCCGCCGCCATCAACCTGCGCGACAAGGCCGCCGCCGCCGAGGCCCTCGAACGCCTCGCCGCCCTCGACCCCCAGAACCCCGACCTCGACAACTACCGCCGCCGCATCGCCGAACTCCCCTAAACAAAAGTTTCGGGTTGCGGGTTTCGGGTTTCGAGTTCGGGCGGCGACGGTTGAACCGTTCAACTCACGCCGAGCGAACTCGAAACTCGAAACTCGAAACCCGAAACTTTTTGCTCAGCGGACGGACTTCATCCACTCGACGCATCTTTCGAGGTGTTCGCGCATCCCGGCGGCGGTGTCCCGGTGGATGCGGCCGTGGCCGGGGAGCACCCACTCGAAGGTGTAACCCAAGAGCTTCTCCATCGAGCGGGTCTGCTCGCCCCAGGAGTACCAGCAGACGCTGCGGAAGGCCGTGAGCGTCTCGCGCGCGGGCGACCAGGCGAGGTGGTCGCCGGTGAAGAGGTACTTGTCGCGGTAGAGCAGGACGGCGTGGCCGCGCGTGTGGCCGGGCGTGGGGATGACGGTTAAGTCCGCGTCGAGCGGCACGGCCTCGACGCCTTCGACGACGCGCTCGACGCCGTAGCGGGCGGCGTTGTCGTCGCGGTGCATGACGCGGGCCGCGCCGAAGTGGCGGGCGAAGCGTTCGTGGTCGGCCACGTCGTCGCGGTGCGTGAGGAAGATGGTGCCGACGCCGCCGAGCGTCTCGATCTGGCGGGCGAGCTGGCGGTTGAAGCGGGGCGAGTCTACGAGGACGTTGCCGCCCTCGGCGTCGGGCCTCACGATCAGGTAGCTCCACGCGCCGAAGCTCGACTCGGCGGTGAAGCCGCAGAAGTAGACGTTCGCGTCCACCCGCTCGGGGAAGGACTCGACGGCCGCGCGCACGTCGTGCTTCCCTTCCGCGCCGATGCTCCCCGTCGGACACGCGACCAGGGCCTGGAGCGCCCGGAAGGTCTCGGCCGCGTCGGCCGGCTGGCGGTAGACGCTCGAACGGTCGCCGTGGTCGCGGAAGATTCGCGGCGCGATCTGCCGGCACGCGTCGCAGTCTATGCACGTCGCGTCCACGTAAAATTCGCCGGGCACGTTCTCCGCGAGCCGCTTCGCCGGGTTAGCCATAAAAAAGTTTCGAGTTTCGAGTTTCGGGTTTCGAGTTCAGAAACATTCTAAGACCCGGAGCGCCAAACTCAAAAAGCGGGCCGGCAGCTCAAGCCGCAAAAGAAGAACTCGAAACTCGAAACCCGCAACCCGAAACTCACCGAGCCGGGACGGCTCGGTTTATGAAGTCGGCGACGGCGTCGGTGTATCCGGGGCCGCCGACGGCGTTGAGGTCGTTGTGGCCCGCGCCGGGGACGATGTGGAGGCGCTTCGGTTCGGGGGCGGCGGCGTGCAGCGCGCGGCCCTGCTCGACGGGGATGACCTCGTCGCGGTCGCCGTGGGCGACGAAGACGGGGCAGCCGACGCGCGGGAGTTTGCCGACCGAGTCGAACTTGTTCCGCGTCAGGCGCGCGGCGAAGCGCGGCAGCCGCGGCAGGATGGTGCGCGCCATGTCGGCGGCCGAACTGAGGCCGGATTCGAGGACGAGCGCGCCGCAGGGCCTGCGCGCGGCCAGGTCTACGGCGGCCGCCGTGCCGAGCGACTGGCCGTAGAGGACGACCCTCCGGGGCGGCGCGCCGCGCTCGCGCACGACGAAGTCGTAGGCCGCGTCGGCGTCCTCGTACAGCCCCCGCTCGCCGCTGACCGCGCCCTCGCTGCGGCCGTAGCCGCGGTAGTCGAAGAGCAGCACGTCGAAGCCGCGCGCGGCGAACTGCTCGGCCACCCAGTCGAGGTAGCTGATGTTGCCGCCGTTGCCGTGGAAGTAGACGACCGTGGCCGCGGCGGGCCGCGTCTGCGAAGCGACGAACCACCCGTGGAGCCTTGACCCGTCGGCCGTCCGGAACCAGACCTCCTCCGCGCCCCGCGGCGCGCGCCAACTGCCGCCCCACGGCGCGCGCTCCGGGTGGAACGTCACCGAGGCCTCGAAGCGCCGCAGCGCGAAGTAGCCGACCGGCAAACCGATGAGCACGAGGGTCAGGACGGAAAGCATCGCCATCGTTAGCGCCCGCCGCCGCTCGCCGCGCCGGAGCGCCCTGTATGAGTCGGTGAAGAACATCGGAGGAGTAGACAGTAGCCAGTAGAAAAGCGTTCGTTATTAATCGTTCGGGCGACAGCGTCAACAACAGTAGTGCGGGGCCTACTGACTACTGTCTGCTGTCTACTCCCTACTCCCTTCTTCCAAATAATCGAGCAGCATGTTCGACATCACCTTGACGCCGACGACGAGGCTCTCCTCGTCCACGTCGAACTCGGGCGTGTGCCAGCCGGCGGTGATGCCGCGCTCGCGGTTGCCGACGCCGAGGAAGTAGTAGAAGCCGGGCACGACCTTCTGGTAGTAGGCGAAGTCCTCGGCGGGCATGAAGGGCTTGATGGCGAGCGCGTTCTTCTCGCCGACGACGCGGCGGATCGTCGGCAACATCTGCTCGACCAGCGCCGGGTCGTTGTAGGTGACGGCCGCGTTCTCCTCGAACTCCACCTCGGAGGTCGCGCCGTAGGCGGCCGTCACGTTCCGCACCGTCTCCCTCATCAGCGCCTGCGCCCGCGCCCGCACGGCCTCGCTGAGCGTCCGCATCGTCCCCTCCATCCGCACCTCCGGGGCGATGATGTTGAAGCGGTTGCCGCCGTGTATCTGCCCGACCGAGATGACGATGGGCTCCAGAGGGTCTATCCGCCGGCTCCGTATGTTCTGGATGGCGGCGACGCACTCGGCGGCGACGACGATGGCGTCCACGCCGTTGTGCGGCTGCGCGCCGTGCGAGCTTTTGCCGCGCACCGTGATGGTGAACCTGTCCGAGGAGGCCATCGCCGGCCCCGTGTGGTAGCCGATCTGCCCGGCCTGCAAGTTCGGCTCGGTGTGGAGGCCGAAGATGGCCCGCGGGCGCGGGTTCTCCAGTGTGCCCTCCTTGATCATCAGCCGCGCCCCGCCCTCCTCGCCCGCGGGCGGGCCTTCCTCGGCGGGCTGGAAGATGAACTTGACCGTGCCGCGCACCTCCTCGCGCATCTTCGACAGGACTTCGGCGACGCCCAGCTCGACCGTCGTGTGCACGTCGTGGCCGCAGGCGTGCTTGACGCCGGGGTTGCGCGACTTGTAAGGCACGTCAATGGTCTCCTCGATGGGCAGCGCGTCCATGTCGGCGCGGACGGCGACGACGGGGCCGGGCCGGGAGCCGACGAGCAGCGCCGTCACGCCGTGGCGGGCCACCCCGGTCTTGATGTCCGTGAGGCCGAGGGCTTTCAGACGCTCGGCGACGACGCGGGCGGTACGCTCCTCCCGGTTCGAAAGCTCCGGGTGCATGTGGAAGTCGCGCCGCTGCGCGACGAGCCGTTCGCGCAGCGCCTCGGCCTCGCGCGCCACCCGCGCCACCCGGTCTTGCCGCGCCGCGCCGTCCGTCACCCGTGAGTCCGCCCGCGGCCCGAAGCTAACTGTCGCCGCCAAGAGCAACACGGCGAGGCGGAAAGTCCGTTTCATCGAATCACCTCGAAGCAAATGATGGATGCGGAATGATGAATGATGAATGTCATGCAGGTTGTGTCTCATCATCCGAGCGGCATCATATTCATCATTCATCATTCCGCATCCATCATTTTCATCGGCTGTAGTCGCGCTGGGTGCGGCGGTAGAGAGTGATGCCGAACCAGAGTTCCCAGAAGAGCGCGAGGATGACGAGCGAGGCGACGACGGAGACGAGCACCGAGTCCGTCACCTTCTGCACGACCACGTAGACGCCGCCCGCGAGCCCCAGCGCCAGCGGGACGAGCGCCGCGACGACCATCTTCGAGGCGAAGCGGTGGAAGTGCTCGGTCTCCTCGCCCTGCTCGACGATGCGGTGGTAGGCGGCCGGCGTCATCAGCAGCACGACCGTCACGGCGATGAAGCCGAGGCTCGCCAGGTGGACGTACTTCGAGATGTCGGGCAGCCGCTCGAAGCTCTCGGTCAGGACGGCGATGAGCTGGAAGCCCAGGAGCGCCTGCGCACCGGGCAGCACCACGCGCGCCTCGGTCAGGACGTGCTTGATCTTGTCGCTCAGCTCCGCCCCGCCGCCCCCTTCCGCCTCCTCTTTGCGTGACTCCATCTGTGCCTCCAGGATTTCCGGCGCGCGCTCGCGCCGCATGTACATCTCAAGCAAGTACCAGAAGAAGACCGCCAGGACGAACGCCAAAAGCCCGGCCGCCACGCCCCACTTGCGGCCGAGGATTTTCTCGCCGGCCATGAAGAGGTCGAGGCCGAGGCCGAGGGCGAAGGGCAGCAGCGCCCACTTCAGCAGGCGGCTCGCGTATCGGTGCAACTCCTCCGAGTCCTCGCCGCGCTCGACTATCCGGTGGTAGGCCGCCGGCGCGATCAGAAGGCCCAGCGCCAGAAGCATCAGACCCAGCCCGCCCGTCTTGAGCAGCCGCGTCACCACGGGCAACTTGTCGAAGCCCGGCTCGAAGAACGAGCGGAACTGGAGGCCGAGCACGATCTGCGCGGCGAGGACGAGCATCCGGCTCTCGTCGAGCACGTTGCGGATTCTGTTCTTGAGTTGGGCCATAAGCTCAAGTAGCCAGTAGACAGTAGTCAGTAGACAGTAGGAAGACAGTCGCCGGCGAATCGTTCGCGTGTCAGCGTCAGCAGACTCAACGCGGAGCCTACTGACTACTGTCTACTGGCTACTTCTTTTGCAAGCTCGCGCTTTAAGACCTTGCCGGTCGGCCCCTTCGGGAGGGAGGCGACGAGGCGGACGGTCTTCGGGCACTTGTAGTCGGCCAGGTGCGCGCGGCAGAACTCGATGATCTCCTGGGCGGTCGCGCCCGCGCCTCGTTTAAGCACGACGAAGGCGGCGACCTCCTCGCCGTACAGCTCATCGGGGACGCCCAGGGCCGCGGCCTCGGCGACGGCCGGGTGGCGGTAGAGCACCTCGTCTATCTCGCGCGGGTAGATGTTCTCGCCGGCGCGGATGATCATGTCGGACTTGCGGTCAACGATGTAGAAGAAGCCGTCGGCGTCGCGGTAGCCGATGTCGCCGGTGTGGAACCAGCCGCCGCGGAAGGCCCGGCGCGTCGCCTCCTCGTCACGGTAGTAGCCCTTGAAGACGTTCTCGCCGCGCAGGACGATCTCGCCCGGCTCGCCGTCGGGCAGCTCCCTGTCCTCTTCGTCCACGACGCGCATCTCGTTGCCGATGGGCAGGCCGCACGAGCCGGGGCGGCGGCGCGCGTCGGGCGGGTTGAAGGTCGAGCGGCAGGTGGACTCCGAAAGCCCGTAGCCTTCGACGACGAGGCAGCCGAACGTCTCCTCGAAGCGGCGCAGGACTTCGGCCGGCACGGGCGCGCTCCCGCACATGGCGAAGCGCAGCCGGCGCGTGTCGAGCCCGACAGGGACGCCGTCCGGGTAAGTCGCCAGAAGCATCGAGAGCATCGTCGCCACCGAGCCGAAGGATGTCACGCCGTAGTCGGAGACGATGCGCCAGAAGCGCGAGGCCGAGAACCGCGGGCTGACGACGGTCGAGCCGCCGGCGAAGAGCGCGCTCGCGGTCGTCACCGAGACGGCGTTCATGTGGAAGAGCGGCATCACCGTGAGCAGCCGGTCGTCTTCGGTGAAGCCGAGCCACCCGGAAATCTGCCGCGCGTTGGCGAGCAGGTTGCCGTGCGTGAGCAGGCAGCCCTTCGGCCGCCCCGTCGTCCCCGAGGTGTAGATGATGACGGCCTCGTCGTCGCGCGCGAGGTGCGTGTCGCGCCAGTCGTCATCGCCTCCGCGGTGCGCGGCCGTCGTCTCGTCCCAGTCGTCGAAGGTGATGACGCCCTCCAGGCTCCCGACCCGCTCGCGCAAGCCCTCGGCCCGCGGCAGGAACTCCGTGTTAACGAGGAGCAGTTTGGCCTCGGAGTGGCCGACGACGTAGGCGATCTCTTCCGGCTTGAGGAGCGAGTTGACGGGGCCGGCGAGCGCGCCGAGCTTGAAGCAGGCGAAGTAGGCGATGACGTACTCGGCGCTGTTCGGCAGCAGAAGGCTGACGCGGTCGCCCTTCGAGACGCCCGCCGCCCGGAGCAGCCGGGCCGTGCGACCCACGGCCGCGTCGAACCCGCGGTAGGTGAAGTCGCGCCCGTCGGCCTCGCTCGTGAGGAAGACTTTGTCGGGGGCCGCGGCGGCGCGCAGTTCGAGCAGTTCGCGGAGGTTCTGTGGCATCCTCGCCCTTCGTGTCAGACCAAAAAGTGCCCCGGCGCGCGCGCGCCTGTGCTATATTTCCCCGGTTTCACGGGGGAACCGAACGCGGCGCGTGCCGAAGGAGCTTGAAGGCGCTCCCCAGCTTACCGAACACGCTCCCAATTCACAAAGAAAGATTAAGTTTCGGGTTGCGGGTTTCGAGTTTCGAGTTCGGGCGGCGCCGGTTGAGCCGTTCAACTCGCGCAACACAAACTCGAAACCCGCAACCCGCGACCCGAAACTTTCGTCATGGAAATCTACCGTAACTTCATCGGCGGCAAGTGGGTCGAGTCCGTTTCGGCCGACCGCGCCGACAACGTGAACCCGGCCGACACGGACGACCGGCTCGGCATCGTCCGCCTCTCGACGCGCGAGGAGGCCGCCCGCGCCGTCGAGGCGGCGGCCGAAGCCTTCCGCGGGTGGCGAGCGACGCCCGCGCCTGCGCGCGGCCGCATCGTCGCCCGCGCCGCGCGCCTCATGGAGGAGCGCAAGGAGGAGTTGGCCGCGCTGCTCACGCGCGAGGAGGGCAAGACTTTGGCCGAGGCGCGCGGCGAGTTGCAGCGCGCCATCAACGTCGCCGAGTTCTGCGCCGGCGAGTCGCGGCGGATGAACGGCGAGACCATCCCTTCGGAGCTGCCCGCGAACTTCGCCTACACCGTCCGGCAGCCGCACGGCGTCGTCGCCGTCATCACGCCCTGGAACTTCCCCGTCGCCATCCCCACCTGGAAGATCGCGCCCGCGCTCGTCGCCGGCAACACCGTCGTCTTCAAGCCGGCGACGCTCGTGCCCGCGACGGCCGTCCGCCTCGTAGAGATTTTCCAGGAGGCCGGCGTGCCGCCCGGCGTCCTCAACCTCGTCCTCGGCTCCGGCTCAGCCGCGGGCGACGAGATCGTCAGCCACCCGGCCGTGCGCGCCATCTCGTTCACGGGGTCGAATCAGGTGGGCGTCGGTCTCTACGAGCAGGCGGCGCGGCGCGGCGTCCGCGTCCAGTGCGAGATGGGCGGCAAGAACCCTGTGGTCGTGCTGGAGGACGCGGACATCGGCCTCGCCGTCGAGTCCACCATTCAGGGCGCGTTCGGCTCGACGGGGCAGCGCTGCACGGCGACGAGCCGCGCCATCGTCGTTGACCGCGTCGCCGACAACTTCATCGAGCGCGTTATCGCGCGCGCCGAGGCGCTGCGGCTCGGCGACGGCGCGAACCCTGAGACCGAGGTCGGGCCGATTGTTGACGCGGCGCAGTTCAAGTCCGTCCTGCGCTACATAGACATCGGGCGCGAGGACGGGGCGAGCCTGGTGACGGGCGGCGCGCCGGCCGACGGCGCGGGCCTGCGCAAGGGTTACTTCATCAAGCCGACGGTCTTCGTCGGCGTCACGCCCGACATGCGCATCGCGCGCGAGGAGATTTTCGGCCCCGTCCTCTCGGTCATGCGCGTGCGCGACTTCGAGGAGGCCCTCCAGTGGGCCAACGACTCGGAGTACGGCCTCTCCTCTTCGATCTTCACCTCGGACGCCGCGCGCGTTTTCCGCTTCGTCGAGGAGATCGAGACCGGCATGACGCACGTCAACTCGCCGACGACCGGCGGCGAGGCCCACGTTCCCTTCGGCGGCATTAAGTCCACCGGCGTCGGGGCCTTTGAGCAGGGCTCGGCCGCCCTCGACTTCTACACCGAGCTGAAGGTCGTCTACGTGGACTACACCGGCCGCAAGCGCGAGGGGAATTTGTACTAGCAGGTGGGCGTGAGTCCCGGAGGGACTATTGAAAACAGCCCGGCGATTTATCGCTGGGGAGTTCCGGGAGAAGAGGCTAAGTCCCGTAGGGACGGCCGAAGATCGTGTCCTGTTTCAGCCGTCCCTACGGGACTGGCGTGCTTGCCCGCACACGTACCCAGCGATAAATCGCCGGGCTGTTTTCAATAGTCCCTGACGGGACTAACATCTACCGTCTACCGCTTCTATGTCTACGAGAACCGCGCTTATCCTTCTCTTCCTTTTTGCGTGCGCGGCCCCGGTCGCGGCGCAGAGGGCCGAGAGCGTCTACACCGACCTCGACCGGGCGAAGTGCCGGCTGGTCGAGTACGAGCACGAGGGCTACTCCTGGACGAGGGAGTGTCGCGGCGTGGCCGGCTACAAGCTGCTCCACCTCCAGGGCGACGAGCGGGAGAGCATCACGGTCGTGGGGCCGGACGGCCGCCCGCACCCGCTCGAATTCTGGTCCACGGTCAGCCCGGCCTTCTCCTCGGTCGGGGCGAAGGCCGAGTGGCGCGTGCGGCGCCGGGGCGACCGCGTCGAGCCGTTCGCCCTCATCGTGCGCCTCAACGCGAACGAGAACCCCGTCGAGTACCAGAAGATCACCTCGTACCTCGTCGTCGCGCGCCTCGCGCCGGGCAAGGTCTGCGTGACCGACCGTATCGCCCCCGGCCCGAGCGCCAACGAACAGGCCCGGCAGTCGGCCGACGACTCGGCCGCCAAGCCCTGCCTCCGCCCCATCGGCGAGGAGGAACCGGGGAAAGCAGTAGACAGAAGCAGTAGACAGTAGTCAGTAGTCAGTAGTCAGTAGGCCCCGCACCGCGGGCGCTGACGCTGGCATGCTGACGAATCGCAAGCGAAGGTCATTCTACTGACTACTGTCTACTGGCTACTCCTTCTTCCCATGCTCCGGATTTATCTCGTCCTGTTCCTGGCCTGGCTCGCCCTGACCGCCGTCGGCTTGTTGGTTCGGCGGCGCGGGGCGCGGAGGTTTCTGCTGCGCCTGAGCTACGTCGTCCTGCTCATCTTCTGCGTCGAGGCCGCCTGCGTCCTCGCCCTCTACGTCAAGAACGGCCGCTGGATGTTCGAAGACCAGCGGGAGTACCTGCCCCGCCTCTACGAGCCGCACCCGTACCTCGTCGCCGCGCCGCGCCCGAACGCGCGCGTCGAGTACCGCGGCGTCAGCTACACGCACAACTCGCAGGGCTTCCGCGGGCCGGAGATCGGGCCGAAGTCCGGCCGCGTGCGCGTCGTCGCCATCGGCGGCTCGACGACTTACGGGGCGGGCGTCTCGGACGGCGAGGAGTGGCCGGCGCGGCTCGGCGAGCTGCTCGGCCCGCGCTTCGAGGTGCTCAACTTCGGAATGCTCGGGCACACCACGGCCGAGCACATCGCGCTTGTTTCGCTCGTCGTCCCCGAGTACCGGCCCGACCTCCTCATCATCCACGCGGGCTACAACGACCTGCGCAACATGCACGTCCGCGGCCTCGCGCCCGACTACTCTGATTATCACGCCCCGACGCTTTACGCCTCCTTCAACTTCTGCAATGACGGGCCGGTCCAGAAGTTCGCCTCGGGCCGGGCCGCGGTCTGGGCCTTGCGGCGGGCGGGCCTCTACCCGGAATGCGCCTTCGCGCGGCCCGTGCCGCCGGCCGACCCGTCCCCAGAGGCCGAGGCCCGCGCGCTCGGCCTCTACCGGCGCAACCTCGAAACGCTCGTTGACATCGCCGAGGGCCGGGGCCTCAAGCCCGTCCTCGTGCCGCAGTTGCTCGTCCGCGAGAACGTCCGCGGCGGCCGCCTGCGCTGGTGGATTCCCTACGTCGAGGGCGAGACGCTGGTAGACTACCTGGCGCGCTACAACGCCGTCACCGAGGAGGTGGCCGCCCGCCGCGGCCTCCGCTACGCCCGCGAGGTCTTGCAGAACCCCTGGGCGGGGGACGACTTCGCCGACGCCGTCCACCTCGACCCCGAAGCCGGCCTCAAGTTCGCCGACATCATGCGCGGCGTCATAGAGAACCTGCGCGAGGAGGAATACAGGAAAGTAGACAGTAGACAGTAGACAGCAGGCTCCGCATCACGCCTGCTGACGCTGACAAGC
>DASZKF010000177.1:0-16584 GCA_035947355.1 Pyrinomonadaceae bacterium
TGTCATAACTGACGACTGACGACTGAGGACGATTCGCGGCTTACGGCTTTTGGATCCTTGCTTACCCCTTCTTGAACTCGACGTGCTGCTCGACCGAGGCGTAGATGCGCAGATACATCCGGGTCTCCTCGGGGATGAGGCCGCGCCAGCCGCCGCCGCCGCGCTCGATGTACTTGTGGAGGCGGCGCGGGTTCGAGTTGTAGCCGGCGGCGAGCAGCTCGGGCTGCGTCGCCAGCCCGTTGGCGAGCGCGAACTGCACCTGCTCCTGCCCGCGCAGGTGGTTCCAGGTGTCCTGGATGTAGAGCAGCATGGCCTTCAGGGCGTTGTCGTGGTCGCGCATGCCCTCGACGAAGTCCTCGCGCAGGCCCGCCTCCGGGTGCTGCTCGCGGATGGCCTTGTAGGTCGGCGGGATCATCTGCACCATCCCGCCCGCGCCGGCCGAGCTGACCGAGTAGCGGTAGGTGTGGCCCGAGTTGAGCGCGTAGAGCGTGTAGACCTCGTTGAAGATCGAGGCGTGGTCTTCCGTCATGAAACGCTTGTGGTCGACGTGCTCGACGAGGCAGAGCCGCTCGGCCACGTCAACGACGCCCGGCTCGACCGGCTTCCCGATGCGCGCCAGCTCGCGCGCCGCCTCGTCCAGCCCGCGGCGGACGTAGGCGTTGCCGGCGCGCACCAGCTCGGGCGAGCCGAGCGCCGGGTGCGCCGAGGTGTAGAAGGCGACCTCCTTGAGCGCGCCGTTCTTCTCCAGGGGGTAGCGGACGAGGAGCGGTTCGAGCACCCGGCCCGCCATGTCGGTGACGGTGACGGCCGTGTTGACGTAGTTCGGCCGCTCGACCCGCAGCTTGAGGGCCGCGCCCTGCGCCGACTGCACGACGGCCTCCGCGCCCTTGCTAAGGAACAGCTCCTTCGGCAGCTCGACGAGCTGCACGCCGGGGCCGGCCGCGTCGCTGACGGCGAGCACGACGGCGTCGGTCAGCGTCGGCCGGGGCTGAGCTTCGAGCAGCCGGCGGGCCTCGCGGATGCGGGCCTGGAGGCGGCCGAGCGCGGCCTGCTCGGGCAGGAGCGCCGACGCCTCGACCGTCCCGTCGGCGGCGTGCCGCGGCGTCGAAGGCTCGCGCAGGAAGCGCCCGAAAATGGGCGCAAACAACACGACGAGCGGGAGAACAGAAAAAAGCGTCTTTCTCATGGCTGCGAGGCCCTTCGTTTGTGCTGCTGTTGACCGGAGAGTTGTTCGGGGGAACGCGCATTTGACGCGCGGC
The DNA here is from genome assembly GCA_035947355.1 of Pyrinomonadaceae bacterium. Lineage (GTDB taxonomy): Bacteria > Acidobacteriota > Blastocatellia > Pyrinomonadales > Pyrinomonadaceae > QHXN01. The sequence goes on from DASZKF010000177.1 coordinate 1,260, forward strand.
GCAGTGTTGCAGTTGTATGACGAAACGCTTTCAATTTGCCCGGAAAGCTGAACAGAAACCGTGCACCCGCGCCGGGCCGGTTCTTTGCGGCGGCAGTCGCCGTATGCTCTAATAAGTTTCGAGTTGAAGACGGAGCGGCACGAGTCAGAAGCCCGACCGTGAGGGAGGGCGTCTGGGCGTTGATTAAGCGTCAACGCCCTCCCTCACGGTCGGGCTTCCGCTCCGTCCGTGGCTCGAAACTTGAGGTCTTTATATGAGCACGAAGACAGACGCGGCGGCCGGGCGGCGCGAGCGGTTCGAGACCCCTTCCGGCATCCCGCTGGCGAACGACTTCAACCCCTCGAACACGGAGGCCCCCGTCTACGAGCGCGACCTCGGCGCGCCGGGCGACTTCCCCTACACGCGGGGCATCCGCCGCAACATGTACCGCGGCCGCTTCTGGACGATGCGGCAGTACGCCGGCTACGCCACGGCCGAGGAGTCCAACGCGCGTTATAAATATTTACTCTCGCAGGGCACGACCGGCCTCTCGGTCGCCTTCGACCTGCCGACGCAGATCGGCCTCGATTCCGACGACCCGCTCGCCGCGGGCGAGGTCGGCAAGGTCGGCGTCGCGATTGACTCGCTCGAAGACATGGAGCGGCTCTTCGACGGCATCCCGCTCGGAGAGGTCTCGACCTCGATGACGATCAACGCGACGGCCGCCGTCCTCCTCTGCCTCTACGTCGCCGTCGCGCGCAAGCAGGGCGTCGCGGCCGACCGCCTCCAGGGCACCGTCCAGAACGACATCCTCAAGGAGTACATCGCGCGCGGCACCTACATCTACCCGCCCGCGCCTTCCCTGCGTCTCGTCACGGACACCTTCGCCTTCTGCGCCCGCGAGGTTCCGAACTGGAACACGATCTCAATCTCCGGCTACCACATCCGCGAGGCCGGCTCGACGGCCGTGCAGGAGGTCGCCTTCACTCTGGCCGACGCCGTCGCCTACGTCGAGGCGGCCGTGGCCGCCGGGCTGGTCGTTGACGAGTTCGCGCCGCGGCTCTCGTTCTTCTTCAACGCGCACAACAACCTGCTCGAAGAGGTGGCGAAGTTCCGCGCCGCGCGCCGGCTGTGGGCGCGACTGATGCGCGACCGCTTCGGCGCGCGCGACCCGCGCTCGCAGATGCTGCGGTTCCACACGCAGACGGCCGGCTCGACGCTGACCGCGCAGCAGCCCGAGGTCAACGCCGTGCGCACCACCATCCAGGCGCTCGCGGCCGTGCTCGGCGGCACGCAGAGCCTGCACACCAACTCTCTGGACGAGGCGCTGGCGCTGCCGACCGAAGCCTCCGCGCGCCTCGCCCTCCGCACGCAGCAGGTCATCGCGCACGAGTCGGGCGTGGCCGACACGGTAGACCCGCTCGCGGGCTCCTACGCCGTCGAACACCTCACGGACGAGGTCGAGCGGCGCGCGCTCGACTACGTCGAGAAGATAGACGCGATGGGCGGCATGCTGCGCGCGATTGAGACCGGCTACGTCCAGCGCGAGATACAGGAGGCGGCCTACTCGTACCAGCGGGCCGTCGAGACGGGCGAGGCGGTCGTCGTCGGCGTCAACCGCTTCCGCTCGGAGGAGGAGGCGCCGGTCGAGACGCTTCGGATAGACCCCTCGGTCGAGCGCGCGCAGGTCGAGCGCGTCCGCGCGCTCAGAGAGCGCCGCGACGCCGAGCGGGTCGAGGTCGCGCTCACCCTCCTGGAGGGCGCGGCCCGCGGCACGGAGAATCTATTGCCGCACATCCTCGCCTGCGTCGAGGCTTACGCCACCGTCGGCGAGATCAGCCACCGCCTCCGCCGCGTCTGGGGCGAGTACCGCGAGGCCGTCACGGTCTGACGCTGGCGAAAGGAGAACCCATGTCGCAGACATTGAAGGCGGTCTACCGCGACGGCGCGTTCGTTCCCCAGGTGCCCTGTGACCTCCCCGACGGGGCGGTCGTCGAAATCACAATTCACGACCCGCACACCATCCCACCCGCCGTAACAGACCCCGAAGAGCGCGAGCGCATCCTCAGAGAGGTCGTCGAAAGTATGCGCGCCAACCCACTACCCGCGGACGCGCCCCGTCGCTTCACCCGCGAGGAACTGCATGAACGCCGTTGACACCAACGTCCTGATTTATGTTCACGATGACCGCGACCCAGCAAAGCAAGCTACCGCCGACGCCCTGGTGCAACCCTTAACGGATGCCGTGCTGCTCTGGCAGGTGGCCTGCGAGTATATCGCTGCGAGCAGAAAGCTAACTGCCTCCGGGTATAGCCGTGAGATGGCTTGGCGTGACATTCGCAGGCTGCAAACAGTCTGGACGACAAAATTGCCTAACTGGGACGTACTCGTCAGAGCGGAGGTATTGATGCGGCGTTACAACTTTTCCTCCTGGGATGCCTTTCTCGTCTCCGCATGCCTCGAAGGCGGTGTGACACGGCTCTACTCGGAAGACTTCGATGATTCCGTGCGGGCCGAAGGCTTGGAGGTCGTTAATCCGTTTACGACTCCCTAGCGCCTCGACCGCCCGCCTCGAACCCTGCCCGAAACGACGTAGACCTTTCTTGGCACGGGGCGGAACATAAGTTAATCTCGACGCATGCCGCACCTGCTCGAAGTTAAGAACCTCCAGACGCATTTCCCGACGCGCGCCGGTCTGGTGCGGGCGGTGGACGGGGTGAGTTTTCATCTGGACGAGGGGGAGCTTTTGGGGCTGGTCGGGGAATCGGGGTGCGGGAAGTCCATCACGGCGCTCTCCATCATGCGCCTGATCGCGCCGCCGGGGAAGATCGTGGGCGGGGAGATTCGGTTCGGGGGGGAGAACCTTCTGGCGGCGTCGGAGGAGCGGATGCGGGCCATCCGGGGCGACGACGTGGCGATGATCTTCCAGGACCCGATGACCTCTCTGAACCCGGTCTACACGGTCGGCGAGCAGATCGCCGAGGCGCTGCGCCTGCACCGCGACCTCAACCGGCGGCGGGCGCGCGAGGCGGCCGTCGAGGCGATGCGCGAGGTGGCGATCCCCGACCCGGCCCGCCGCGCCGACGACTACCCGCACCAGCTCTCGGGCGGGATGCGCCAGCGCGTGATGATCGCGATGGCCCTGGCCTGCGACCCGAAACTGCTCATCGCCGACGAGCCGACGACCGCCCTCGACGTGACCATCCAGGCGCAGATACTTGAGCTGATTGACGAGCTGCGGCGGACGCGCAACCTCGCCGTGCTGCTCATCACGCACGACCTCGGCGTGGTGGCCGAGGTGGCCGACCGCGTCTGCGTAATGTACACGGGCCGCATCGTCGAGGAGTCGCCGGTCGGCGAGCTGTTCGCGCGGCCGAAGCACCCTTACACGGAGGGGCTCCTGCGCTCGGTGCCGAAGCTTTCGAGCGACGAGGTCGGCCGCGCCGAGCGCTTGCAGACCATCGAGGGGACGGTGCCGAAGCCCTCGAACCTGCCGCCCGGCTGCCACTTCGCCCCGCGCTGCCCGCACCGCATGCCGCGCTGCACCGAGGGCGACATCCCGCTCTACCAACTCGAAAGCGGCGTCGGCGTGCGCTGCGTCCTCTACGACCTCGCCGCGGCCGTCGCGGCGGATAAGCAGATCAAAGAAGTAGACAGTAGACAGTAGTCAGTAGACAGTAGGCTCCGCACTACGACTGCTGACGCTGACACGCGGACGATTCGATAGAGAGTGTTTTTCTACTGACTACTGACTACTGTCTACTGTCTACTGGAATTTATGAGCACTAACGAGCGAGAGCAGACCGTCCCGGAGGCGGAGGTGTTGGCGGCCAGGGCCGAAGAGGCGCGCGACGGGGCCGAGGAGTTGGTGCGCGTGCGCGGGCTCGTCAAGCACTTCCCCGTGAAGGAGAGCGACGACGTGGTGCGCGCCGTTGACGGCGTGACGTTCGAAATCTTCCGCGGCGAGACGCTGGGGCTGGTCGGCGAGTCGGGCTGCGGCAAGTCAACGGTCGGGCGCTGCCTGCTGCGGCTGATCGAGCCGACGCGGGGCGAGGTCACGTTCGAGGGGCGCGACGTGCGGGCGCTCGGCGGGGACGAGCTGCGGCGGCTGCGCCGCGAGATGCAGATCATCTTCCAGGACCCTTACGCCTCGCTGAACCCGCGGCTGCGCGTGCGCGACATCGTCTCCGAGCCGCTCGTCGTCCACGGCATCGGCACGAAGGCCGAGCGGCGCGAGCGCGTCGCCGACCTCCTCAAAAAAGTCGGCCTCGACCCCGACTACATGAACCGCTACCCGCACGAGTTCTCGGGCGGGCAGCGCCAGCGCATCGGCATCGCCCGCGCGCTCGCCCTCAACCCGAAGCTGATCGTCGCCGACGAGCCGGTCTCCGCGCTCGACGTCTCGGTGCAGGCGCAGGTCATCAACCTCCTCGAAGACCTGCAAACGGAGTTCGACCTCACCTACCTCTTCATCTCGCACGGGCTGGCGGTCGTCGAGCACATCTCGAACCGCGTCGCCGTGATGTACCTCGGCCGCATCGTCGAGGTGGCCTCGGCCGAAGAACTCTACGCCAACCCCCTGCACCCTTACACGCGCGCGCTGCTCTCGGCCATCCCCGTCCCCGACCCGACGCGCAAGCGCGACCGCATCGTGCTCAAGGGCGACGTGCCGACGCCCATCAACCCGCCCTCCGGCTGCCGCTTCCACACGCGCTGCCCCGAAGCGATTCCGGAGTGCTCACAGATAGACCCCGACCTGCGCGAGGTCGCGCCCGGCCACACCGTCGCCTGCATCCGCGTCCCCGGCTGGTTCGACGCGCCCACCTCGGCCTAAAGGGGTTTCGGCGCGCACGGGCCTTGAAACTCCGACCGCGCCGGCCGCGTAACAAGCGTGCGAGTCCGCGCCCTGAACGCGCGCCGCCGGCGCCGCACACCACCGACCTGACGTATGAAAACCTTATGAGCGAGCCCAGCCACACGACCCCCGCCCCGGCCGGCCCGGCGGCGATGTCCACGCCCCAGACGCTCTCCAGCATCTTCTTCGAGCCGTCGGAGACTTTCACGGCGCTGCGCGAGCGGCCGCGGTTCCTCGTCGTCGGGCTGATCCTCGTCGCCCTGACGATGCTGGTCACGGTGCTCATCCTCCAGCGCGTCGACTTCGAGAATTTCATGCGCGAGCAGGTCGAGCGCAGCCCGCGGGCCGAGCAGATGTCGCCGGAGCAGAAGGAGCAGGTCATCGCCATGCAGTCCGGCCCCGTCGGCAAGGCCATCACCTACGGGGCGATCCTCGTCGGCAGCGTCGTCGCCATCTGCGGCGGGGCCGCGCTTTACCTGCTCGGGGTGATGCTGATCGGCGGGAAGATGAGCTACCGGCAGGCGCTCTCGGTCTGGGTGTATTCGAGCTTCCCGCCGGCGGTGCTGGCGACCGTGGTGAGCATCGTCACAATCTTCCTCAAGTCGCCCGAGGACATAGACCCCCGCAAGCCGGGCGGGGGGGTGACGCAGTCGAACCTCGGCCTCCTGCTCGGCCCCGACTCCTCGCCCGCGCTGGCCGCGCTGCTCGGCTCCTTCGACCTCTTCGCCTTCTACGGCCTCTTCCTCGCCGCCGTCGGGCTGCGCCGCGTCGGCCGCATCTCGTCCGGCTCGGCCTGGGCCGTAGTCATCGGCCTCTGGGTCATCTTCGTCCTGGTCAGGGTCGGCTGGGCCGCGACGTTCGGCGGGTAGAGGAAAGCAGAAGTCGGAGGGCACGAGGCAGGGGGCAGTCAAGAACCGCGGCCGGCGTCTTGACTGCCCCCTGCCTCGTGCTTTGCGCCTTTACTCGTAGCGGAGCGCCTCGATGGGGTCTAAACGCGCGGCCTTCCAGGCGGGCCAGAGGCCGAAGATGAGGCCGATGCCGACGCTGGCGACGAAGCCCATCACGGGCGCCCAGAGCGGGACGTAAGAGGGCAGCAGCATCTTGACGACGAGCGTCAAGGCCCAGCCGATGGCGAGGCCGATGAGGCCGCCCGCGCCCGTCAGGGTCATCGCCTCGATGAGGAACTGCCAGAGGATGTCGCGGCGGCGCGCGCCGATGGCCTTGCGCACCCCGATCTCGCGGGTGCGCTCCGTCACCGACACCAGCATGATGTTCATCACGCCGATGCCTCCGACCATCAGCCCGACCGAAGAGATGGCGACCATCGCGATGGCGACGCCGCCCGTGATCGAGCGGAACTGGTCTATGATCGAGTCGGCCGTCGCCATCCCGAAGTTGTTCGGCTGCCCGTAGGGCACCTGCCGGCGCACCCGCAGCAGGTCGGTGATCTGGTCTTTGGCCTCGTCTATGAGGCCGGGCCGCGCGACGGCGAGGATGAAGACGTCGTCGGCGTTCGGCTTGAGCTTGCGGGCGACGTTGAAGGGGACGAAGATGCCGTTGTTGACGTCGTTGCTGCCCGAGCCGCCGAAGAGCTGCTCGCGCTTCTCGATGACGCCGATGACGCGGAACTCCTGCCCGCCGATGTCTACGGCCTGGCCGATGGGGTCGAGCCCCGGGAAGAAGTCCTCGGCCACCTGGCTGCGGATGACGGCGACCTTCTGGTTGGTGTCGTTCTCGAACTGCGAGAAGAAGCGCCCGGCCCGCAGGACTTCGGTGCCGGCCCGCATGTAGTCGGGCAGGGTGCCTTCGAGGCGCACCGCCTCGGAGGTCTTGCCCTTCGTGGCGACCTTGATCTTCTGGCCGAAGAAGTTGTTGGTGATGTCGAGGAAGGGGACGGCTAGCTCGACGGCCGGGAGCTGCGCGAGCGCCATCGCGTCGTCGTAGGTCAACTCCTTGCGCATCCGCTCCTCGCGCGAAAGTCTCCCGACGCGGATGCCCGGCTCGAACTTGGCGATGAATATCGAGCGCGTCCCGAACGACTCGATCTCCTTCTTCACCTGCTCGTCAATCCCGCTGATGATCGAGGCGATGAGCATCACCGTGATGACCCCGATCATCACGCCGATGACGGTCAGGAACGAGCGCAGCTTGTTGCCGCGCAACGTCTGCATGCCCATCCAGAAGTTCTCGTAAATGTCGCTGCGGAGAAGCTTCATAACAATCGGTGGTTTCAAGTTGCTAGTTTCAAGTTTCAAGTTAAAGACATTCCTAACTTGAAACTTGAAACTAGCAACTTGAAACTTAATCCGCCCTGAGCGCCTCAATCGGGTCGAGGCGCGCGGCCTTCCAGGCGGGGAAGATGCCGGCGGCGACGCCGATGCCGCCCGAGACGGTGACGGCGACGACGACGGCCGTCAGCGACAGGTAGGTCGGGATCAGGACGGCCGAGACGGCGCGGCCCGCGCCCCAGGCGATGGCGACCCCGACCGCGCCGCCGATGGCCGAGAGCGTGACGGCCTCGACGAGGAACTGCTTGAGGATGTCGGCGCGCCGCGCGCCCAGCGCCTTGCGGATGCCGATCTCCTTGGTGCGCTCCGTCACCGACACCAGCATGATGTTCATCACGACGATGCCGCCGACGACGAGCGCGATGGCCGGCACGGCGATGGCGACGATGAAGATGGTGCCGAAGAGGCGGTCGCGCAGCCCCGTGATGGCGTCCGGCGTGAAGACGCCGAAGTTGTCCTTCTCGCCCTTCTGCAAGCCCCGCCGCAGGCGCATCCACGTCCGCGCCTCCTCGACCGCGTCGTCGAACATCCTGTCGTCTCTGGCCGTCCCGCCCATGTAGAACGAGCGCCAGTTGATGAGCGCGCCGAAGTTGCGCCGGTAGGTGCCCAGGGGGAGCGTCACGAAGTAGTCCTGCGGCATCCCGAAGATCGTGCCCTTCGCGGCGGCCACGCCGACGACGCGGTAGGGCAAGCCCTCGATGACGATCTCCTCGCCGACGGGCGAGGAGGCCGGGAAGAGCTTCGCGGCCACGTCGGCCCCGACGTAGGCGACGCGCGAGGCGTTCTCGTCCTCGGCGTCGGTGAAGTAGCGGCCGTCGGCCACGTCCACGCGCTCGATCTCGCCGACGACGGGCATCTTGCCGTCGACCTGCACGTCCTCCAGAATCTCCGACCCGCGCTTGACCTGCGAGCGCGACGGCCGGGCCCCCGCCCCGAACTTGTCCGTCAGCGTGAGCCGCGACTTGAGGTACTCGTAGTCCTCCAGCGTCAGCTCCTTGTTGCGGCGCTGCGCGGCGGCGATGGAGTCGGTGTCGCGCCAGTCCTCGATGCTGAAGCGCTGGATGGTGTAGGACTTCGCGCCGATGCCGGCGATCTTCTCGTCGATGTAGGCGTTGAAGCCCTGGATGAGCGAGACGACGATGACGACGGCCGCCACGCCGATGACCATCCCCAAAAGCGTCAGCGCCGAGCGCAGCTTGTGCGCCCACACGGCCGACAGCGCGAGCTTCAGTGTCTCGATGAACTTCATGCCGATGTAAATACGCGGCGGCCCGGCTTTAGTTACCTCAAGCGCACGCGCGGCCCGAACCCGTTTGGTTGCGCCGCGGCCCGGTTTCGTTGTGCGGGGGAACCCGAAGCTTATGAAGGCAGAAGGCAAAAGGCAAGGGGAGAGGCTAGAGGCTAGAGACTGGAGACTTGTAAAAACATCCACCCAAGCCCCCAGCCTCTCAACTGAACAAGCCTCTAGCCCCTAGTCTCTAGCCTCTCACTTGATCTTCTCGTCCTTCTCGATCTGGCCGTCGCGGATGTGGATGATGCGGTGCGCGCGCTCGGCGACGTCGTGCTCGTGGGTGACGACGATGATGGTGTTGCCCTCGGCGTGGAGGCGCTCGAAGAGGCCCATGATCTCGTGGCTCGTCTTGGTGTCGAGCGCGCCGGTCGGCTCGTCGGCCAGAAGGATTGACGGGTGGTTGACGAGCGCGCGGGCGATGGCGACCCGCTGGCGCTGGCCGCCGGAGAGCTCGTTCGGGCGGTGCGTCATGCGGTCGGCCAGCTCGACCGAGGTCAGGGCCCGGACGGCCTTCTCGTGGCGGGCCGAGGCCGAGATGCCGGCGTAGATGAGCGGCAGTTCGACGTTGTGCAGCGCCGTCGCGCGCGCCAGCAGGTTGAAGGTCTGGAAGACGAAGCCGATCTCCTTGTTGCGGATGCGGGCCAACTCGTCGTCCTCCATCTCCGAGACGAGCTTGCCGTTGATCCAGTAGCGGCCGCGCGTGGGCGTGTCGAGGCAGCCGATGAGGTTCATCAGCGTGGACTTGCCCGACCCCGAGGGGCCGATGATGGCGACGTACTCGCCGCGCTGCACGTCGAACGAGACGCCGCGCAGCGCGTGCAGCTCCTCCGAGCCCATCTGGTAGGTGCGCCAGATGTCGCGCATCGAGATGAGCGAGGCCGGCACGGCGTCGTGCGCGAGCAGGTCGCCGTGTTCGAGCGCCGAAGGCTCGACGGCCGGGGCTGCGGTCAGGGTGGCGTCGCTCATCGGTTACTTACCTTCGCCCTCCTTGTCCTCGGGCTGGCCGGGCTTGCGGGTCTGCCGCTTCACCGTGTCGTTCTCTTTGAGGGTGCGCAGCACGCGGCTCGGCCCCGTGATGACCTCCATGTTCGGCTGGAGGCCGCTCACGACCTCGATGTCCGATTCGCCGGTGATGCCCGTCTCGACGGGGACGAACTTGACCTTGTTGCCGTCGAGGACGTAGACGCCCTTGACGTCTTTCTTCTCGGCCGCGGCTTCGGCGGGGGCCGCCGGGGCCTGGCCCGCGGCCGGCGTCGGCGTCGGGCTCGGCGACTTCTCGACGATGGCCTGCAGGGGCACGGCGATGACGTTCTGCTTGGTCTTGGTCGTGACGTTGGCGGTGGCCGTCATGCCGGGCCGAAGGGCGTTGCGCACGTCGTCGGGCAGGTTCTTCAGCTCGACGACGACCTTGAACTCCTTGGCCTCCTGGACGTTGACGCGGTTGGTGATGCCGCCGCCCGTCGTGTCCGAGCGCGAGACCGCCAGCGGGTTCTTCTGCACGACCGAGCCTTCGAGCTCGCGCTCGCCCATCGCGTCAACTTTGATCTTCGCGGGCTGGCCGACCTCGATCTGCGAAATCTCGGTCTCGTCCACGTTGACCTCGACGTTGATCGTCGTCATGTCGGCGATGGTCATCAGGGACGTGGTCGAGAGGCCGGCGACGGCGAACTGGCCGACGCGCGCCGGGATGTCTACGACGACGCCGGTCAGCGGCGAGGTGGTCGTGGACTTGTAGCGCTGGCTCGACTCGCCGCGCAGGATGGCCTGCTGCTGGCTGGCGCGGGCCTCGCTGGTCTGGACGCTCTCGCGGGCGCGGCGCACCCCGATCTGCGCGTCCTGCACCGAGACGCGCGCCTGGTTGACGCGCGCCTTAGACTCCTCGACGGCGATCTGCGCCGACTGGAGCTGCGCCGTCGCCGTCCGGAGCGCGACCTGCGCCTGGTCGTAGCGGTCGCGGGCCGCGTCGTACTCGCTGCGCGAGGCGACGTTCGACTCGATGAGTTCGGTCGTCCGCTTCAGCTCGCGCTGCGCCGTGTTGAGGTTGACGCGCTCGCGGTCGACGGCGGTCTGCGCGGTGACGACGGCCTGGCGCGACTGCTGGAGGGCGACCTCGGCGGCGGCCAGAGACTGCTGCTGCTGCGCGACGTTGTTCTCGGCCGAGAGCACCGCGGTGCGCGCGTTCTGCACGTCGCTGACGGCGGCCTGCACGCTGGCGGCGGCCGCGGCCGCCGAGGATTCGAGCTGCGTCGGGTCTACGCGCACGAGCGGCTGGCCCGTGGTGACCGCGTCGCCGGGGTTGACGGAGATTTCGACGATCCGGCCCTGCACCTCGCTCGTCAGGTTGACGAAGCGGATGGGTCTGACCTCGCCCGACGCCGTCACGGTGGACTTCAGCTCGGGCCGCACCTCGACCTTGACCGTCGTCACCTCCGGCTCGTCCTTGCCGCGCGCGAAGATGCTGATGACGACGATCGTGGCGAGGACGGCGACGGCCGCCACCGCGATCACGATCTTCTTCTTCCGGCTCACTGCCATTGGGGTCTACTTCCTTTACTACACTCTCGGGGGTTTCAAACGGGTCGGGTCGGCAACCTGCAAGGTTCGCACAGACCGGCGCGAAAGCAAAACTCGCACGCTGCCCGCAAGCGTCCCGCGCCGGCACCTCTTCTACGTGCAAAATCCTGGAACAGTTTCAAAAACGGCGTTGGGTGATGGGTGAAAAGTGATGGGAAAAGCCGCCGGGAGGTCTCCGTCTTTCACCGCGCGGGATTTGATGCGCGGGCCGGCCTTTACTTTGTCTTACCGCCTACCTGTCACCCGTTACCCATCACCTATCACCGTTTTTTAGGCTGTTGGCGCGCTCTCTGGTTTCGCGCTACAATAACCGTCCGCCGCGCGACTCTCGCGGCGGCCCGACAAGCGAGCGGCGAGGACTTCTGGGGCACTTCCGGGGCGCTTCGGCCCGCATGCCAAGACAAGAGAGCGAAGGACTCGGACATGATCACCTGCGACAGGTGCCACACGCAGAACCTCGATGGCGCGCAGTACTGCGACGAGTGCGGGGCCGTTTTGCCCGGTCAGCCTTCGGGGCCGCGCCGCGTCGCCCCGCTCGCGCCGGAGGGAGAGGGCGAGCCGGTCGCCGCCGGCCCGGCCGAGCCGCGCGAGGCGCACTCGGGCCGCCACTCGCAGGCCTTCGCCCCGGCCCGCACCCCGGTCTCGGGGCGCACGCAGGCCGCGCGCGACTCGGGCCGCTCGGCGGCCGCGGCCGAAGGCGTCAACGCCCCTCACGCCAAGCTCGTCATCCACCGCGGGCGCTCGGTCGGCAAGGAGTTCCTCCTCAACGACGACGAGTCGCACATCGGGCGCTGGGACGCCGACGGCGGCATCTTCCCCGACGTTGACCTCGACGCCGACGACCCCGAGGCCAAAGTCTCGCGCCGGCACGCGCGCATCTCGCGCCGCGGCGAGCAGTATTTCATAGAGGATTTAGGCTCGACGAACGGCACCTTCGTCAACCGCGGGCGGCGCCTGCTGCCCGGCGACCGCCAGCTCCTGAGGGACGGCGACGAGGTCATCGTCGGCAAGACTTTCCTGCGCTTCCACGTGCTCAAGCCGTAGCCCCGGCGGGCGGCGGCCGAGGCGCGTCCGGCGGGGCGCGCGGCTTTAACCTGAAGTGATGTCGGACTGCTTCCACTGCGGCGCGCCGGTCGCACCCGAAGACCGGTTCTGCGGCAACTGCGGCCTCTCTCTGGCGGGGCGGCCCGGCGCGGGTGCGCCCGCGGTCGTCGAGCCGCCGGCCGCCTTCGAACACGGCGGCGCGGGCGAGCCCTCGGCGGCCGTCGCGCCCGCGCGCGAGGAGCCGCGCCAGGAGGTCGGCGAAGAGTTCCAGCCCACGCTCATCGAATCCTCTAACCCGCCCGCCCCCGCGGTCGAGGACACCGACGCGATCACGCAGGGCGAGGGCGAGGGCGAGCCGGACGCGCCCGCCGGCGAGGAGGCGCCGGCGCCCGCGCAGGAGGCCGCGGCAGAAGCAGCCCCCGCGCCGACCGACCCTGACGCCTCCGACGCCGCGCCCGGCTTCACGCCGATCCCGACGCTCCCCCCTTCGCCCGCGCCGCAGTGGGAGCGTCCGGTCTCGGCGCCCGTGTCGCGCGCGGTAGACACGGGCGGCGGAGACACTGGCGACGAGCGGCCCGGCACCGTGCCGCGGCCTTCGCGGACCGGCTCGACCGGCGGCTCCTCGCGCCGCGCGACGCGCCCGCTCGACCCCGGCACGCTCCTCAACGGCCGCTACGAGATCGTCCGCAAGATCGGCGGCGGCGGCATGGGCGCCGTCTACTACGCGAAGGACAAGAACCTCGGCGACGCGCCGCGCGCCGTCAAGGAGATGATCCAGTCGCAGCTCGACGAGTCGCAGCACGAGAAGGCCGTCTCGGACTTCAAGCGCGAGTCCATGCTCCTGGCCGAGCTCGAACACCCCTCGATACCGACCATCTACGACTACTTCTACGACGAGTCGGCGGGCCGCGACGGCCGCTTCTACCTCGTCATGAAGTACATCTCCGGAGGCGACTTCCTGGCGCGGCTGCGGGCCGCGCCCGGCGGCCGCCTCGAAGAGCTGAAGGTCGCCGAGTGGGCCGTGCAGATCGCCGACGTGCTCGACTACCTGCACAACCGGCGGCCGCCCATCATCTACCGCGACCTCAAGCCCGCGAACCTGATGATAGACGGCAACAACGGCCGCGTGATGCTCATTGACTTCGGCATCGCCCGCTGGGTCGCGCCGCAGGAGAAGGGCGTCACGGCCGTCGGCACCATGGGCTACGCCCCGCCCGAGCTGTTCAGCGGGAAGGCCGAGCCGCGCACCGACATCTACTCCTTGGGCGCGACGATGTTTCACCTCCTGACCGGCTCCGACCCCCAGGATCAGCCCCTGCTCATCTTCGACTTCACGAAGAACCCGCGGCCGCGCCAGATCAACCCCGCCATCTCGAACGAGATGGAGCGCATCCTGATGCGGGCCGTCGAGTACAACGTCGAGGGGCGCTTCCGCTCGGCCGCCGAGATGCGCGACATGCTCGCGCAGCACATCGAGCGCTACCGCGCCGGCGCGGTCACCTACGGCCCGGCCGGCGCGGCGGCCGCCTTCTCCGAGCCTTCGGACATGAAGACGCAGGCGACCGAGATGGTCTTCTGCGGCTTCTGCGGCAAGTCCATCGCGGCCGAGGACGTCTTCTGCGCGCACTGCGGGGCGCGACAGCCGATCGCGGCCGCGAGCGCCTCCTTGCGGGCGGCGCGCGCCACGGCCCGCCTCGTCGTCGCCGGGACGACCGAGCTCGACGCCACGTTCCCGATCCACAAGGAGAGCACCCTGGTCGGGCGCACCGACCCGCAGTCGAACATCTTCCCCGACGTAGACCTCTCGCGCTTCGACCCCGAGACCAAAATCTCGCGCCGCCACGCGCGCATCTGGCGCGAGGGCGAGCAGTTCCTCGTCGAGGACCTGGGGAGCGTCAACGGCACCTGGGTCAACGACGCCATCCGGCTCGGCCCGCGCCAGCCGCGGCCCCTCGCCAACGGCGACCGCCTCCGCCTCGGCGAGACCACGCTCCATTTCCTCATCGGGTAAACCCGATGGAGTAGACAGTAGACAGTAGTCAGTAGACAGTAGGCTCCGCGTAGAGACGGCTGACGCTGACGCCCGAACGATTCGACAGCGAATGTCTTCCTACTGGCTACTGGCTACTGGCTACTGGCTACTGCTTTTTATGTCTGTCAGACTCGAACAGAGTGCGCCGGCCGAGGCGCGGCCCGCGGCGGCGCGGGCGGTGGCGGCGCGGCGCCCCGAGGTGAACTTCGAGCGGCTGCGCGCGCCCTTCTCGCTGCGGTGCGGCGCGCTCCTGGTTGACTACATCATCCCCGTCGGCGTCGTCGCCTTCGCGACGCTTCTGGCGCGGGCCTTCGGCGACGGGCGGCGGGCGGGCGGGCTGCTGCTGACGGTCGGCTACGTGGCCGCTCTGGCCGTCGCCCTGCTGAACCTCGTCGTCGTCGCGGGCCTCAGCGGGCGGACGCTCGGCAAGTGGGTCGCGGGGCTGAGAATCGAGCGGCGCGACGGCGTGCCGCTCAGCTTCGGCCGCGCCCTGCTCCGACACCTCGTCGGCTACCCGCTGACGCTTCTGACGCTCGGCGTCGGCTTCCTCCTCGCGGCCTTCAGCGCCGAGGGCCGCGCCCTGCACGACCTGCTGGCCGGCACCGTCGTCGTCCGCAGCCGGCGGACTAGAGGCTAGAGGCTAGAGGCTAGAGGCTAGTTAACGACGGGTGCTCTATAACTGGCCTCTAGCCTCCAGCCTCTAGCCTCTCTGAAAGAGATGCAGAGGTCTTGTCCCATTTGCGGCGCGGAGACTTTCGCGGGCGCGCGCTACTGCCGCCGGTGCGGCGCGCCGCTCGGCCACGCGGGCGAGGCCGAGGCGGGCGGGGTCTCGCCGCAGGCCGCCACCGTGCCGCTCGCCGACGAGACGCGCTCGACCGACAGCCTCGGGGCCGACGAGGCCAGCCACGCCGCCGAGACGTCCCGCGTCAGCCGCGCCGAACTCGAACGCCTCCTGCGCGCGCAGCAGGCGGGCGGGTCGGCCGACCTCGGCCGCCGCCCCGACGCAGACGCCCCCCACCGAGTAGACACACGCCCCGAAGCCTTCGACCCCGAACAGACCCTCATCACGCGCGACGCCCCGCGCACGACGCAAGAGGCGCCGACGCCCGAAGACCTCGACGAAGAGTTGACCATCAGCGTCGCGCGCCCGTCGCGGCCGCCCGAGACGCGCGAGACCGCGGCCGCAGAGGCCCCGGCGCCCACGCACGACGGCGACGGCTCGCCCGCGACCGCCGCGCCACAGCCGCAGGTCGCGGCCGCGC
>DASZKF010000178.1:0-5589 GCA_035947355.1 Pyrinomonadaceae bacterium
CATCACACACTTAGATGTCTTAGATTTGGACTCGCTGTTCTCAATCAATTGCAAAATCGTTGCGGAACGGAAGCCCGACCGTGAGGGAGGGCGTCGGGCTTTACGACAGCCTCAACGCCCTCCCTCACGGTCGGGCTTCCGTTCCGCAACGATTTTGCAATTGATTGAGAACAGCGAGTCCAAATCTAAGACATCTAAGTGTGTGATGATACCGGCCTACGGTTCTCCCCGTGTGGGCAAACTGTGGGCCTTAATTTTTGGAGCGGAGATGTCAGAACCTCGCACACACCCAACGCCCGGCGAAACGGACGAGACGCTCGTCACGCCGCGCTTCGACGAAGAAGAGACCGTGCTGGCGCAGCCCGTCGTGCCGCTCGACGCGCCCGCCGAGGGGGTGCCGGCCCGCCCGTCTTACCTGCCGCGGGCGCGCGCGCTCGGCCGCCAGTGGCCGCTCGCTCTCGCGCTCGTCTCGGCCCTCGTCGGCGGCGTCATCGGCGGCCTCGGCCTCTACCTCTTCCAACAGTACGAGCGCGCGACGCCCGCGCCCGCCGGGCCGCAGGCCGGGGTCACGCAGCCCTCGCCCGCGCCGACCGTCGAGCAGGCTGCCCAGGCGGCGCCCGCGGCCGACGAGGTGAGCGCGCCCGTCGAAACCGCGCCCGCCGCCGAGCCGGGCGGAGCGGAGGACTCGCCCGAAGACGAGGCCGCGCCCCCCCGCGACGACGGTGCGAGGGATGAAGACCGAGCCGCCGCGCCACGGCCGCCCGTCCGCGAAGCGCCCGCGCCGGGGTCAGCGCCCAAGCGCGGCAAGAAGGGCGAGCGCGACGCCGAACTCCAGCGACGCCAGCGCAGCACCCCGCCCGACTCTAACCCGCCGGCCATGACCGAAGGCGGCGCGCGCCGCGTTGATACCATCGTCTACCCTTCACGCCGCGCCGCGCGCCGCGAGCGCCGCGCCACCCGCAGCGTCGACCGCGTCCGCGCCATCTTCGAAGGCCAACCCGAATAAAGAAGTAGACAGTAGACAGTAGTCAGTAGACAGTAGAAGGAATGGAAGCGGGCGTTGAGATCAAATTTCTCAACGCCCGCTTTGAAGTGTCTTTCTACTGGCTACTGACTACTGTCTACTGTCTACTATAATTCCCCCGTGCGGCGCGAGCGCGTGGACAAGCTTCTGGTGGAGCGGGGCCTGGCCCCTTCGCGGACGCGCGCGCAGGCGCTGGTGATGGCGGGGGCGGTGCTCGTCGGCGAGCAGCGCGTCGAGAAGCCCTCCGAGACTTTCCCGCCGGACGCGCCTCTGCGGGTGCGCGGGGCCGAAGACCCCGCGGCGCGCTACGTCGGCCGCGGCGGGCTGAAGCTGGAGAAGGCCCTGCGCGAGTTCCGGCTCGACCCCGCGGGCCTCGTCTGCCTCGACGTGGGCGCTTCGACCGGCGGCTTCACAGACTGCCTCCTGCAACACGGCGCGCGCCGCGTCGTGGCCCTCGACGTGGGGCGCAACCAGCTCGACTACCGCCTGCGCACCGACCCGCGCGTCGAGGTGCGCGAGGGCGTCAACGCCCGCCACCTCGCGCCCGCCGACTTCGGCGAGCGGTTCGACCTCGCCGTGATGGACGTCTCCTTCATCTCGGCTACGAAAATCCTGCCGGCCGTCGTCGCGCTGCTCAAGGACGGCGGGCGCGCCGTCGTCCTCATCAAGCCGCAGTTCGAGGTCGGCCGCGGCGAGGTCGGCAAGGGCGGCATCGTCAGCGACCCGCGCCAGCACGCGCGCGTCGTCGCCGAGGTCAACGCCGCCGCCCGCGCCCTCGGCCTCTCGGTGCGCGGCGTCACCGACTCGCCCATCACCGGCGCGGACGGCAACCGCGAATTCCTGGCTCTGTACGAGAAAGAACAGAAAGAATAGCCACAGAGACACGGAGACACGGAGAAGAAGAAAGAACAGTGTTAGAGGGAGAGTCGTGCGATAGAAATTTATGCGGCGTGTGGGTAGCAAGGTCGAGGCCGTGCCGGCGTCGGCGGGACGCGCCGACTCTCCCTCAAACACGCCTTCTCTGTTTGTCTGCCTTTTCTCTGTGTCTCTGTGTCTCTGTGGCTGATTTTCTTTCCCCTAAACGACGATGAGGAAACTTTCCGAGGCTGAGGCGCTGGCGCGGCTCCGGCGGGGCAAGGCCGCGTTCCAGACGCACGTCAAGCTCAACTTCGAGCACCGGGCGCGCGACTGCCGCGCGTGCCCGACGCCCGGCGTCTGCTGCACGGACGCGCACTTCGTCAACGTCCACATCACGCGGCTCGAAGCCGTCGCCGTCCGCGAGACGCTCGCGCGCACGCCGCGCCTCTCCGACGCCGAGCGGCGCGCCGTCTACGCCCGCGCGCGCGAGGCGGTCGCGCGCTACGGCCTGACGGCCGCCGGCGACACCTTCGCGCAGACCTACTCGTGCCCGCTCTTCGTCGCCGGCGCCGGCTGCCTCGTCCACCGCCGCGCCAAGCCCGCGCCCTGCATCCAGCACGCCTGTTACGAAGACTGGTCGGACGTGCCGCCCGCCGGCCTACAGTGGCGCGAGGAGAGGCGGGTCGAGCAGCTCAACACCGAGGTCTACGGCGCGGCCTGGGCCTGGCTGCCCCTGCCCGTCTGGCTCACGCTGGTTGACCCCGACTCCGACGGCGCGGAACTCTCGCGCCTCGCCCGCGCCTGGCAGTCGCGCCGCCCCCGCGACCCGCGCCGCGTTAACTTCAAGACCCGAACCCTTCCCGTCATAAGAAAGTGCTGAGTGCGGAATGATGGATGATGAATTAGGCGCACGCTGACCTGTGCCACCCAAGCCACTTCATATTCATCCTTCATCATTCCGCACTCAGCACTTCTTTCCCCTTGACCCCCCGGCGGGGCGCGGCTATCATCCGCGCAAGTTTTACGCGGCAAATTCAGGTTTTTTTTCGGCCCCGCGGTTCCCCGAGGGTTCGGCCCGGCGGGGCTCGCCGAGCCGCCCGCCCGCCCCGACGCGGGGCCGGGCGCACACTCCCCGCAACCCCTTTAGCACATGCAGAACCTGGCCGTCCTCCACCGCATTGGCGTTCTCATCAAGCCGCAGCAGCCGGACGCGCTGAAGACCATCTGCCGGCTCGTCGAGTGGTGCGCCGCGCGCGGCATCACGGTCGTCGGCGGCCCGAAGCTCGACCGCGCGGCGGTCGAGCAGGAGACCGGCTGCGCCGTCGAGACGATGGAGCACCAGGAGCTTGTGCGCAGCGTTGACCTGCTCATCGTGCTCGGCGGCGACGGGACGATGATCGCCGCCGCGCGGATGGTCGGCGACCACGGCACGCCGGTGCTCGGCGTCAACTACGGCACGCTCGGCTACCTCGCCGACTTCACGCACGAGGAAATGACGCCGGCGCTCGAAGCCATCCTCGCCGGCGACTACAGCGTTGACCGCCGCCTGATGCTCGCGGCCGAGGTGCGCCGCGGCGGCGAGCCGCTCCTTCACGACCGCGTCCTGAACGACGTGGTCATCTCGAAGTCGGCCCTCGCCCGCATCATCGAGATCGAGGCCTGGGTGGACAGGAAGTTCGTCAACCTCTTCCGCGCCGACGGGCTGATCGTCTCGACGCCGACCGGCTCGACGGCCTACAACCTCTCGGCCGGCGGCCCCGTCATCTACCCCTCGATGCGGGCCGTCGTCGTCACCCCGATCTGCCCGCACACGCTCTCGAACCGCCCGCTCGTCCTGCCGGACGACGCCGAGTTCGAGCTGGTCCTGAAGACGCCGCGCGAGGAGGTCGCGCTGACGCTCGACGGGCAGGTCGGGATGCCGCTCGAATACGAAGACCGCGTCACCGTGCGCAAGAGCCGCACCACCTTCAACCTGATCCAGGCTCACACGCGCAACTACTTCGACGTTCTGCGGAACAAACTCAAATGGGGAAGATGAAAGTTTCGGGTTGCGGGTTTCGAGTTTCGAGTTCGGGCGGCGCAGGTCGCGCCGCTCAACTCACGCAGAGCAAACTCGAAACCCGCAACTCGAAACCCGAAACTGCTTATGTCTGAACACGACGAGAGAGGGCGGGCGGGGCGGGACGCGTACGAGCGCGAGCTGACGACCGACCTGAAGGACACGACGGCAGACCGGCCGGAAGGGATGCCGCTGCACACGCGCATCCTGATCGGACTGGCCGTCGGCGTCGTCGCGGGCGTGGCCGCGAACCGGCTGCTCGGCGGCGACCACCCGGCGGTGGCGTGGGCCGTCCGACACGTCACCGAGCCGGTCGGGACGCTCTTCCTGCGGCTGCTCCTGATGGTCGTCGTGCCGCTCGTCTTCTCGTCTTTAGTGGTCGGCGTCGCGGGCGTGGGCGACATCCGCAAGCTCGGCCGGGTCGGGCTGAAGACGTTCGCCTACACGCTCATCATCTCGGGCGTCTCGGTCGTCATCGGGCTGACGCTTGCGAACACCGTCCGCCCCGGCACCAGAATCTCCCCGGCGACCGCCGAGGGGTTGCAGGCGCGCTACGGCGAGGACGCGACCAAGCGCGTGGCCGACGCCAAGAAGGCCGAGTCGGGCGACTCGGCGCTGATGGCGGTCGTCAAGTCGCTGGTGCCGCAGAACCCGGTGGCGTCGGTGGCCGGCATCAAGGCGGGCGAGGAGCGGCAGACGGACGTGCCCGACATGCTCCAACTCCTGTTCTTCGCCGTCGTCATCGGAATCGCCGCGACGCTCATCCCCGTGGAGGTCTCGGCACCCCTCCTGCGCGGGTTGCAGGCGCTCTTCGAAGTCTCGGCGAAGATCATTGACCTCATCATGAAGCTCGCGCCGTTCGCCGTCGCCTGCCTGCTCTTCAACAACACGGCGCGCTTCGGGCTGGATTTGCTGGGCGCGCTCGCGTGGTTCGTCGTGACGGTGCTGGCGGGGCTCGCGCTGCACATGTTCGGCGTCTACTCGCTGGCCGTCTACTCCCTCGCGCGCATCTCGCCGGTCGAGTTCTTCCGGCGCATCAAGACCGTGATGCTGACGGCCTTCTCGACCTCTTCGTCGAACGCGACGCTCCCGACGGCGCTGCGCGTCTCGGAGGAGAACCTCGGCGTGCCGCGCGAGATCAACAGCTTCGTGCTGACGGTCGGGGCGACGGCGAACCAGAACGGGACGGCGCTCTACGAGGGCGTGACGGTGCTCTTCCTGGCGCAGCTGGCGGGGGTGGACTTAACCATCGGGCAGCAGCTCGGCGTCGCCTACTTCGCCATCCTCGGCGGCATCGGGACGGCGGGCGTGCCCTCGGGGTCGATCCCCTTCATCATCGTCATGCTCGCCACCTACAACATCCCGACCGCCCTCATCGCCATCATCCTCGGCGTTGACCGCATCCTCGACATGTGCCGCACGACCCTGAACGTCACCGGCGACATCACGGCCGCCGCCTACGTCGCCCGCAGCGAGGGCT
Organism: Pyrinomonadaceae bacterium; assembly: GCA_035947355.1. Taxonomy (GTDB): domain Bacteria; phylum Acidobacteriota; class Blastocatellia; order Pyrinomonadales; family Pyrinomonadaceae; genus QHXN01. Next base: position 5,422 of record DASZKF010000178.1, read on the forward strand.
ACGAACTCTTACAGCCGCACGTGCCGGAACTGGAGAGGCTCGGCGTCGTCGCGGGCGGGCCGTCGAGCCACGGCGTGCTGGATTAAGAAGACCGTCAGAAGCCCGACCGTGAGGGAGGGCGTCTCAGAAGTGATGAATGCGGAATGATGAATTAAAGCAGCTCGTCTT
>DASZKF010000179.1:0-10827 GCA_035947355.1 Pyrinomonadaceae bacterium
CGTGAGGGAGGGCGTCTTGAGCTAGCCATGCAGTCCATCCCTGGAACTTAAGACGCCCTCCCTCACGGTCGGGCTTCTGACTGTCGCGTTTCAACGCAAGCGGAGCGGGCGGCCCTCGGCGTCGCGCAGTCGGAGGCCGAGGGCGCGGGCGATGGTGGGGCCGATGTCTATCATGCGGACTTCGCCGAGGTCGCCGCGGCGCGCGACGCCCGCGCCGGAGGCGATGAAGGAGGCGCGGTAGTCGGGCGGCAAAGGGACGTAGCCGTGCTGGCCGCGGCTCTTCGTGTCGGCGACCACGTCCGGGGCGTAGCCGCCCTCGAAAGTGAAACCCTCGGCCGGTTCGAGCGCGAAGGCGGCGCGCGGGTCGCCCCCGAGTCTGTTCAACTCGGCGCGACCGACGATGCGAAGCATGCCCGGCCCGCCACCGTCGCCCTCGACCGGCTCGTAATCACGGAACGCGGCCCGCGCGCGGTTGATGGCGACCTTGTCGTTCGGGTCTTTGAGGATGACGGCGGCGTAGGCCGCGTTGACGTATGCGATGGCGCGCCAGTCGCCGACGACTCGGCGCGGCGCGCCCCGAGGGTCCTTCCCCTCGCGCCACTTCAGGAGGCCGGCGCGTTCGAGGACGACGTTCGGGTGGATGGCCTTCGTGACGGGGCGGAAGCCGTGGTCGCTGACGACGAAGACGGCCGTCTCGCGAAGCGTCCCGGCGCGCCCGGCGGCGGCGAGCAGGCGGGCGACGTAGGCGTCCGACTTCTCAAGCAGCGCGAAAGCCTCGGGCGTGAACGGGCCGTAGTCGTGCTCGAAGTGGTCGAGGTCGAAGAGGTGCACGAGCGTGAGGTCGGGTCTCTTCTCGGCGAGGACGTACTCGGCGAAGCGCGTCCGCATGTCGTCGCCCTCGTCTCTGGTGACGGCGGCGTAGAGGCGCGCGTCGGCGCGCGCGACCTCTTCGATCAGCCCGGCGGGCCGCGCGTGTTCGCGCATGCGCTCGCGCGACTCGGCCTGCGTCCCGCCCGGCTTCCAGATTTCCGGGACGTTCCAGTCTCCCTCGCCCACGGCGACGGGCCAGGAGATGAGCGCCGTCTTCAGGCCGCGGCGCGCGGCCGCCCGCCAGAGCGTGTCGGCACGGATGTCGCGCGCGAACCAGTACCAGGAGTCGGTCTGCGGGAGCGGCGGCGGCTCGAAGACCGAGTTGCCGTAGATTCGGTGGCGGCGCGGGAGCGCGCCCGTGACGATGGTCGTGTGCGAAGGGTACGTGACCGAGGGGAAGACGCCGACGACGCCCGCCCGCGACCAGGCTCCTCCGGCCATCAGACGGCGCAGCGTCGGGATTTTCAGGCCGTAGCGGTCGGCGTCCCTCAGGTAGCGCGCGTCGAGGCCGTCAATCGAGACGACGAGGGCGCGCCGCGCGCGCGGAGTCGGTTGAGGCGCGGCGGCGGCGGAGAGCGCTAGCGCCAGGAGGCAGAGGAGGGCGAGCAGTACGTGGAGGCGGCGGTGCGGCAGGTTCTTCATCGTCGAAGTCCTTGTCAGTGAGTTGAACGACGACCTCTCGGCTTGAGCTTTCGGAGCGGCGCAGAATAACACGTAGTCAATTAAGAATTAAGAATTAAGAATTAAAAATGGCGTGCCTGGGAGCCTTGAAGGCTCCGCGAGCACGCCATTTTTAATTCTTAATTCTTAATTCTTAATTGCCTCCGCTTTGCCCGCGTCCCGACTGGATGAGCCGCTGGCGGGCGGTGTTGCCGGGGACGGCGATGTGCGCCGCCGGGTCGAACTCCTTGCCGACCGAGGGGCTGCCCTGCGGCACCCAGATTTCGAGGCGCGTCGAGCTGTAGCCGCTCGGCAGGTAGCGGACGTAGTAGCCGTCCGGGTGCAAAGACCACCGTCCGCTCGGCACCTGCCGGCTGCCCTCGCCGAGCGGGGCCGCGCCCGAAAGCACCGCGACGCGCTCCAGCTCTGCGAAGCTCGTCCCCGGAGAGGTCAGCATCTGTCGCAACTGCGCCTCGGCCTGGAGCACCGAGCGCAGGCCCGAGGGGGCCGAGCCGAGCGCGCGCTCGAGCGCCGGCCCCGACACCACGTCGAGCGCGTTGCGGTTCAGGGAGGCGAGCTGGCGCGGCGTCAGGAGCTGCGAGGCCGTGGCCTTCAACTCGCCCTGCAAGTCCTCGAACTTGGCGCGCGCGATGATCGCCCAGAGCAGAGCTTGTATCTGCTGCTGCGGGATTTCGGGGCGGTTGACGGAGTTGCGGACGATGGTCATGACGGCGTCCTCGGCCGGCCCCTTCGGGGGCGCGTAGAGGTAGCCGTCGCCGCCGCCGGGGCCGTGCGTGCCGGCCTTCAGGCAGTAGCTCTGCGTCTGCATCGAGTAGTAGCCGGGCTGGAGGACGAAGCCGCCGTTGGGCGTGCGCTGGAGCGTCATCAGCGAGCGGCCGGCCTCGCGCGGCGTGAAGGCGTCCTTCGTCGGGTCGCCCCACTTGGCGTCTTCGAGGCTCGTCGTAATCGGCGGCTTGCCTTCGAGCAGCTTGCCCAGAGGGTTCTTGTTCTTCAGCTTGTCGCCGAGGCCGCCCAGCCCGCCGATCTGCGCCAGCGCGGCCGACGCGCCGAGGCCGATGAGCACGAGCGCGGCCGCGAGGCGGGCGCGTTTCCGTATGAAGTAATTCATCGCTTTCAGTTCTTCCCTTGAATGAATCTGCATTTCGAGGAGAGGAGAGAATTTTAGCGGCTCGGGGTCGGCGCCGTCCAACGCCCGAGCCGCTGACTTCCGCCGCCCTTCAGCGGACGACGACGTTGACGAGGCGGCCGGGGACGACGACCACCTTAACGACCTGCTTGCCCTCCACCCACGCGCGCACCTTTTCGTCGGCGACCGCGGCCGCGCGCAGCTCGTCCTCGGCGGCGTCGGCGTTGACCATGACGCGTGCGCGCACCTTGCCGTTGACCTGCACGGGTATCTCCAGCTCCTCTTTGCGGGCCAACTGCTCGTCGTAAGACGGCCAGCGGGCGCCGCCCGCCAGCAGCCCGCCCGCGTGGCCCAGGCCCTCCCACATCTCCTCGGCGGCGTGGGGCGCGAGCGGCGCGATCATCACCACCAGCGCCTCCAGCGTCTCGCGCGCGGCGAACAGGTCGGAGGGCGCGGCCCCTTCGGGCGTGACCCGGAAGTCTGCGAAGGCGTTCGACAGCTCCATCATAGCCGCGACCGCCGTGTTGTAGCGCATCCCCTCGAAGTCCTCCGTCACGCGCTTGATCGTGCGGTGCGTCTCGTGGCGCAGACGGCGCGCGTCGGCCGAGAACTCGCCGGCCGAGGCGGCGTCGGCCGGGGCGCCGGCGACCGGGCCGCGCCAGCGGTAGACGAAGGAGTAGACGCGGCGCAGGAAGCGCAAGGCCCCGTCAATGCCGGCCTCCTGCCAGCGCAGGTCGTTCTCGACCGGCGCGGCGAAGAGGACGAAGAGGCGCGCGGCGTCGGCCCCGTAGGCCGCGATCATGTCGCGCGGGTCGACGCCGTTGTTCGCCGACTTCGACATCTTCTCGAACGGCCCGACCGTGACGGGCAGCCCGTCCGAGGCGAGCGTCGCTTCGCGGACGCGGCCCCGCTCGTCGCGCACCACGTCCACGTCGGCCGGGTTGAAGTAGACCTTCTGCCCCGGCTCCTCGCCCTCGCGGTAGAAGGTCTCGGCGACGACCATGCCCTGCGTCATCAGCTTTTTGACCGGCTCGTCGAACGAGACCAGGCCGATGTCGCGCATGAACTTCGTCCAGAAGCGCGTGTAGAGCAGGTGCATGACGGCGTGCTCGACGCCGCCGATGTACTGATCCACCGGCGTCCAGTACTCGGCGACCTCTTTATCGAACGGAGCCTTGTCGTTCTCCGGGTCGCAGTAGCGGAAGAAGTACCACGAGGAGTCTATGAACGTGTCCATCGTGTCCGTCTCGCGCCGCGCCGCCCCGCCGCACTTCGGGCAACGGGCGTTGACGAACTCGGCGACGCCGGCCAGAGGCGACTGGCCCGCGCCGGTGAACTCCGCGCGGTCGGGGAGCGTCACCGGCAAGTCCTCTTCGGGGACGGGCACGGTGCCGCACCCGTCGCAGTAGACGACGGGGATCGGCGCGCCCCAGAAGCGCTGGCGCGAGATGCCCCAGTCGCGCAGGCGGTAGGTCGTGGCCGGCTCGCCGAAGCCCCCGCGCGCGGCGTGCTCGGCCATCTCGACGACCGCCTGCTCGGAGAGCTTGCCGCTCCAGTCGCCGGAGTTGACCAGGATGCCGTAGTCGGTGAAGGCGTGTGGCATGGCGACCGACTGATCCTGCGAGGAAGGGTCGTGGACAATCTGCTCCTGCTCGTGCGAGATGCGCTCGATGACGCGGCGGACGGGCAGCGAGTACCTCTGCGCGAACTCGAAGTCGCGCTCGTCGTGCGCCGGCACGCTCATCACCGCGCCGGTGCCGTACTCGGCCAGGACGTAGTTGGCGGCCCACACCGGGACCTGCTCGCCGCTGAACGGGTTGACGGCGAACAGCCCCGTGTTGATGCCCTCCTTCTCCTCCTCCTCGCCGGGCGCCCGCGCCGCCGCCCGCGCGGCCCGCACCCGCGCGGCGAAGCGCGCCACGTCCTCCTTCAGGGGCGAGCGGGCGACGACCGGGTGATCTACGGAGACGACGACGGCCGTCGCGCCGTAGATGGTGTCTATGCGCGTCGTGAAGACGCGGACGCGCTCGTCCGTGTCCTTGACGCGGAAGTCTACGTAGGCCCCTTCGCTCTTGCCGATCCAGTTGCGCTGCATCGTCAGGACGCGCTCGGGCCAGCCGCCCTCCAGCCCGCGCATGTCTTCGAGCAACTGCTCGGCGTAGTTCGTGATGCGCAGGAACCACTGCTCGATGTCGCGCTTCTCGACGGCCGCGCCGCAGCGCCAGCAGACCCCGCCCGAAGACTGCTCGTTCGAGAGCACCGTGGACTCCTGCGGGCACCAGTTGACGGGCGAGACCTTCTTGTAGGCCAGCCCGCGCTCCAGCATCTTCAGGAAGAACCACTGATCCCACCTGTAATAGTCGGGGCGGTGGGCGGCGATCTCGCGCCGCCAGTCGAAGCTGAAGCCCATCCGCTTGAACTGGCCGCGCATGTGCTCGATGTTCTGCTCCGTCCAGTCGCGGGGCATGACGCCGCGGCGGATGGCGGCCTGCTCGGCCGGCTGGCCGAAGCTGTCCCAGCCCATCGGGTGCAGGACGTTGAACCCCTGCAGGCGCTTGAACCAGGCGAGCGCGTCGCCGATGGAGTAGTTGCGCACGTGCCCCATGTGCAGGAACCCCGAAGGGTAGGGGAGCATCTCCAGGCAGTAGAAACGCTTCTCGCGCGACGGGTCGCGGTCGGCCGCGAACGCCCCCGACTCGGCCCAGAACCTCTGCCACTTCTCCTCGGTCTTCTCGGGGAAATACTTTTCGTCCATCACACTCCTTAGCCTTTCCTTACCTTACGGTAAACGACCGTCCCGCAGCTTCCTCAAGCATGCTTCGGGCTCCACCCTATTCTCTTGTCTGTTTGAGATTCGCCGGAGTGTCGCCGCACCGCGCGGCCGCGCGCAAGCTCACGCGCGGTCGCCGCGCTGCGGCACCGTAAGGAGGAGTTCTACCGGGTGGTCAAAACGCTTCATCTCTCTGCCCAACGCTCCCCTATCGGGAAAGGTTGCGTTATGTTAGCCCGAAGCGGCGCCTTTTGTCGAATCCTTATTCGGCCGGGCCGTCGAGGTACGAGCGCAGGGCGGCGAGGTTGCGGGCGTCGTCGGCCGTTTCGTCCTGCGGGGTCTCTAGCAAGAAGGCGGCGTGGGCGAGGCGGGGGTGGGAGGCGACGCGGCGGAGGGCTTCGGCGCCGATGTGGCCGAGGCCGAGGTGGTAGTGGCGGTCGACGCGGGAGTTGTAGGGGGCCTTCGAGTCGTTGAAGTGGACGGCGCGGACGTTCCGGAGGCCGGCGTTGGCGTCGAGCGAGTCGAGCGCGGCCGAGAGGCCGTCCTCGTCGCGGATGTCGTAGCCGGCGGTGAAGGCGTGGGCCGTGTCGAGGCAGACGCCCAGGTTCAAGTCCGGGCACCGCGAGATGATCTCGCGGAGGTGCTCGAAGCGGTGGCCGATGCACTCGCCCTGCCCGGCGGTGTTCTCCAGGAGGATGCGGAAGCCTTGCAGCTCAAGGCCGTCGCAGGCGGCCTTGAGGCTCTCGGCGCAGGTGCGCAGCGCGTCCGCTTCGCACGCGCCGCGGGCGCTGCCGGGGTGCACGACGAGGTAGTCCGCGCCGAGGGCGAGTCCGCGCTCGACCTCCTCGCGGAACGAGGCGACCGACTTCTCGCGGACGGCCTCGTCGGCGGCCGCGAGGTTGATGAGGTAGTTGGCGTGGATGACGACCGTCGAGATGGCGGTCTCGCGGCGGGCGCGCTTGAAGTCTTCGACCTCACGGGCCGCGAGCGGCCGTGCCTTCCAGCCGCGCGGGTTGCGCGAGAAGATCTGCACCGCGTCGCAGCCGAGCGCCCGCGCCTTCACGAGCGCGTTCTGCAGCCCGCCGGCAATCGGCGCGTGGAACCCTACCTTCGGCCGCACCTCCTGGCTCATCTCTTTTCGACTTCTTCCATCACGCGCAGGATGTTGCCGCCGAGAATCTGCCCGATCTCTTCCTCCGTGTAGCCGCGGCGCCGCAGCTCGGCCGTGAGGTTGGGGAAGTGCGCGACCGAGGAGAGGTCGGAGGGGACGGCCTGGATGCCGTCGAAGTCCGAGCCGAGGCCGACGTGCGCGACGCCGACGAGGCGGACGATGTGGTCTAGGTGGTCGGCGACGCGGGCGGCCGAGACGGGCGGGAGGCGTTTCAGATACTCGCGCTCGCGCACGCGGTCGCGGGCGATGCGGCGGAACGAGCCGCGGCCCGCGGCCTTCTGGCCGGCCTCGTTGACGAGCGCGGCGATCTCGGCGTCCACCGCCTCCTTCTTCGCCTGCCAGCCCGGCTCGACGAAGGCCGGGTAGAAGACGACGCAGACGACGCCGCCCGTGCGCGCGACGGCGCGGATCATCTCGTCGGTCAGGTTGCGCGGCTCCGCCACGATGGCGCGCGCGTTGGAGTGCGTGGCGATGACGGGCTTCGAGGAGGTCTCGACGATGTCCCAGAAGGTCGGGTCGGAGACGTGCGAGACGTCCACCATCATGCCGAGGCGGTTCATCTCGCGGACGACCTCGCGGCCGAAATCGGAAAGCCCCCGGGTGCGGCCCGCGGCGTCGCCCGACGAGCCGGCCCACGGCAGGCTGTGAGTCCACGTCGGCGACATGTAGCGCACGCCCAGCTCGTAGTAGCGGCCGACGTTCTCCAGCCGCTCGTCAATCGCGTAGCCGCCTTCGAGGCCCATCAGCGCCGCGAGTTTCCCTTCCGCGGCGGCGCGGCGGATGCCTGCGGCCGTCGTGGCGAGCGTCCACACGTCGGGCCGGCGCTCGGCGAGGGCGCGGACGGCATTAATTTGTTCGTCGGCCCGCGCCACGGCCCGCGCGCCGCCCGCGCCGTAAAGGTTCGGCTCGACCCAGATGGAGAAGAACTGCGCGTCGAGCCCGCCCTCGCGCATCCTTTCGGCGTCGAGGTGCGTGTCGGTGCGGCGCACGTTGATGTCCGCGCCCTCGTCCACGATGAACTGCACGGTGTCGGCGTGCATGTCTATGGTGACGTGGCGGCGGCCGTCGGCCGTCGGCTCGTTCTTCGACCCGGCGGCCGGCGAAGGCGCGGGCGCGCCCGGCGTCCGGCTGTTCTCAGTCATGCGGCAACCTGCGGCGGCGAGCGCGCAGACGACGCCCGCGGCGAGGGCCACGGCGCGGGGCTGTGCGCGGCGTTTCATCTCCGGCAAAACCTTCTGGAGTTCGCGTCCGTTTCTCAGTTTACGGAAGACGTGAGCGATTCTGCCTGAGAGGCTATAACCTTGCCAAGCGGCTCGGGTTTAAGGTATGTTCGTCGCCTGAATAATTCGCGTCCGAACACCCCGGGGAAGAAGACTTTTAAGGCCGCTTCGAGCCCGAACCTTGTGCCCGGCGCCCGCGCCAACTGACCCCCTCGCCCCGGTCGCGCCCGAGCAGTGTCATATCTCATCATCAGGAGCCGACAATATGTTTAATGACGACGTGAGGAAGAAGGACGTGAAGACGCCGACCATCGCCCAGGAGGTCTGGAAGGACGGCGAGTTCATCGCTTGGGACGACGCGCGCGTCCACGTCATGTCGCACGTGCTCCACTACGGCTCGAGCGTCTTCGAGGGCATCCGCTGCTACAAGACGAGGCGCGGGCCGGCCGTCTTCCGCCTGCGCGAGCACATGCAGCGGCTCCTCAACTCGGCGAAGATTTACCGCATGAACCACCGCTGGTCGCTCGACGAGTTGTGCGCGGCGGCCGTCTCCCTGGTCGCGCGCAGCGGGCTGGAGCAGTGCTACCTGCGGCCGATCATGTTCCGCAGCCTGGACGAGGAGCACCCGGCCTTCGGCGTCAACCCGTTCCCGAACCCGATGTCCTGCTACATCGGCGCGTGGGACTGGGGCAAGTACCTCGGCGACGCGGCCATCGAGCAGGGCGTGGACGTTTGCGTGTCGAGTTGGAACCGTCTGACGCCGAACTCGATGCCGGCGATGGCGAAGGCCGGCGCCAACTACATGAACTCGCAGCTCATCAAGATGGAGGCCATCGTCAACGGCTTCGCCGAGGGCATCGCGCTCGACGACCGCGGCTACGTCTCGGAAGGGTCGGGCGAGAACCTCTTCCTCGTCCACGACGGGAAAGTGGTCACGCCGCCGCTGGCGTCTTCGATTCTGCCCGGCATCACGCGCGACAGCGTCATCGAAATCTGCCGCGAGCTGGAGATACCGCTCGTCGAGTCGGCCATCCAGCGCGCGGCGCTCTACGTCGCCGACGAAATCTTCTTCACGGGGACGGCCGCCGAGGTCACACCCATCCGCTCCGTAGACCGCATCCCCGTCGGCGAGGGCCGGCGCGGCCCCATCACCGAGCGCGTCCAGAAGGTCTTCTTCGAGGTCACCTCGGGCGAGCGCCGCGCGCCCGGCGACTGGCTCACCTACGTCCGCGAGCGGAAGCCGGCGCCCGCCGAGGGCAGCAACGGCTTCAACGCCGCCCACAGCCGCGAGGCCACCAAGGCCGCCTCGCAATCCCCCTCGGGCGACACCCGCGACGCCATCCATGTCACACTGACCGAATAGGGAATTTTCGCCCCGAGGGGGTGGGGAAAGAGCCGGGGCGAGCAGACTTCCTTTGCCCGCCCCGGCTTTTATCTTTAACCATTTCAGGGCTTTAAATTCTCCATTGACCGATACGGAAGCGGGCGGCTAGAATGCTAAAGGCGTCGCGGGGCCTATATCTTCCGCCGGCGCCCCCGCCGAAATTGCCCCTCCGAAGCGGCGTCCTCGATTCGCCCAAGAGACCTTGAGGCGCGCCGCCCGCGCCTCTTCAGTCCGCCGCCTCGATTCCCGAGCTTCGCATCCGAAAACGCCTATCGCGCGCCTGCGCCCGAGCTTTAGAACCCTGCCTATGCCAGTCAAAATAGACGACCTCTTGCGCGCCGCCACGCAGGCCGGCGCCTCCGACCTCCACGTCAAGGCCGGCTCGCAGCCTTACATGCGGGTCGGCGGCGAGCTGCGCCCCATCCTCGACGCGCCGCGGCTCACCCAGGAGGACACGCTCGACATGGCCTTCTCGATGATGTCGAACCGGCAGAAGCAGCGCTTCAAGGAGATGAACGAGGCCGACATCGCCTACGGCGTCTCGGGGTTGGGTCGCTTCCGCGCCAACGTCTTCCAGCAGCGCGGCTCGGTCGGGATGGTCCTGCGCGTCATCCCCGACAAGGTGCGCACGCTCTCGGAGCTGGGCCTGCCGCCCGTCATCGAGAAGATTTCCGACGAGCAGCGCGGCCTCATCCTCGTCACCGGAACCACCGGCTCGGGCAAGTCCACGACGCTGGCCGCCATGATAGACCACATCAACTCGACCCGCGGCGGCCACACCATCACCATCGAAGACCCCATCGAGTTCCTCCACCGCGACAAGAAGTCCTTCGTCACGCAGCGCGAGGTGGACGTCGACACGCGCTCGTTCGCCGAGGCGCTGCGCGGCGCTCTGCGGCAGGACCCGGACGTGATCCTCGTCGGCGAGATGCGCGACCACGAGACCATCGAGACGGCCCTGACCGCGGCCGAGACCGGCCACCTCGTCCTCTCGACCCTGCACACGCTCGACGCCACCGAGACCATCCGCCGCATCGTCTCCTCCTTCGAGCCGCACCTGCAAAAGTCCGTCCGCATCCAGCTCGCCGGCATCCTGCGCGCCGTCGTCTCGCAGCGGCTCGTCCGCTCGGCGACCGGCGCGGGGCGCGTCCCGGCGGTCGAGGTGATGGTCTCGACGGCGCTCATCCGCGACTACATCATCAACGAGGAGAAGACCTCGCAGATCCGCGACGCCATCGCCGCCGGCACCTCGCAGTACGGCATGCAGACCTTCGACCAGTCGCTCTTCAACCTCCACCAGGCGGGCCTCATCACGATGGAGGAGGCTCTGCGCGGCGCGTCGAACCCGGACGAGTTCCGCCTCCGCCTCTCCGGCATCCGCTCGGCCGCCGACCAGGCTAAGGAGGACATGGAGCGCGTCACCTCCGTCAGCAGCTCCCCGCCGCGAGAGAGGGGCTAGAGGCTAGGGACTAGGGGCTTGTAAAGAAGAGCCGCGAAGCGGCGGTAGGTAATAGCCCCGCCCGTCAGGGCGGGGGAACCCGTCGCATCAATAAAAGTCGGAGCCCCGAAGGGGCGGCACAGCTCGACACCCAATGTGCCGCCCCT
>DASZKF010000180.1:0-1681 GCA_035947355.1 Pyrinomonadaceae bacterium
GCGGCATTGAAGAGCGCGTCGGTTGAGTGTCGCGCAGGTTCGTTTCAACACGGAGGGCACGGAGAAGACGATGGTTTTCTCCGTGACCTCCGTGTCCCCTTCGTGCCCTCTGTGTGAAACGAACCTGCGCGACACTCAACCGACGCGCTCTTCAATGCCGCAGCGGGGGCAGACGAGGGCGCGGCGAGCGGCGTCTTTCCAGCGGGCGAGCGAGGGCGAGGAGAGGCGCGGGTTGCGGTCTTCGGCTTCGCCTTCTCGGAAGAAGCGGGGGAGGGGAGTGTCGGCCGACGGTGCGTCCGCGTCGCCCGCCGCGCGGCAGCGCTTGCAGGCCCAGCCGTAGCCGTCGTTGATGAAGTGTCGGGTCTCCGGCATGGGAAAGGGTGCTGGGTGCTGGGTGAAAGCAAGCTGTCTTTCCCCAGCACCCAGCACTTTTTACCTCCGGAAGACGCCCCGGCGCTGCGGCTCGGGGAGGAGTCGGACGGGGATGGTGGTGCGGCGGCCGTCGCGGAAGACCTCGACCTGGACGACGTCGTTGAACTGGTGGCGGTCGAGGATGCGGAAGAGGTCGTTCTGCTCGACGGTCTTCTCGCCGTCAATCGAGAGGATGATGTCGCCGAGGATGAAGTCGCCGTTGTCGTCCTGCATCACGCTGCGCAGGCCCGCCTGCGCCGCCGACCCGTTCGGGTCGAGCTGGAGGATCAACAGGCCCTCCTGCACCGGCAAACGGATGTTGCGCAGGTCGAAGACGGCGCGCGGGTAGACGCCGAGCTTGGGGCGGACGACGCGCCCCTCGCGGATGAGCTGCGGGACGATCCGCTTGGCGATGTTGACGGGCACGGCGAAGCCGACGCCGACCGACCCGCCCGCCGGCGAGAGGATTTGCGAGTTGATTCCGATCATGCGCCCCTGCGAATCCAGCAGCGGCCCGCCCGAGTTGCCGGGGTTGATCGAGGCGTCGGTCTGGATCGCGCCCTCGATGATGCGGTCGTTCTGCGCGCGAATCGGGCGCTGGAGCCCGGAGATCACGCCGGTCGTCAGCGTCCGGTCGAGGCCGAACGGGTTGCCGATGGCTAAGACCTTCTGCCCGACGACGAGCTTGTCCGAGTCGCCCATCGGCACGACCCGGAGGAGTTCGCGCGGCGCGCCCTCGACGCGGATGACGGCGAGGTCGGTGTCGGGGTCGCGCCCGACGAGGCGCGCCGGGTAGGTCTTGTCGCCGCCGAAGCCGACCGAGACCGAGGCCGCGTCGTCAACGACGTGGTTGTTCGTAAGGATGTGGCCCTGCTCGTCTATGACCGAGCCGGAGCCGGAGCCCTGGCCGCCGGGGTCGAAGAAGCCGCGCGGCCGCGTCGTCGTGTGGATGGCGACGACGGCGGGCGAGATGGCGCGGAAGACCTCGATGTTGTTGCGCTCGTCCGTTGCGACCGAAGGGTCCGTGACGGCGGCGACCTCGGCCGAAGGGTCGGCCTCGGTGAAGGCGGCGGTCGGGGGCTGGAAGCGCGAGCCCCAGCGGTCGAGGCAGGCGACGCCGGCCGCGGCGAACGCCGCCGACAGCAGCGCGACGCTCAGAATCTGTCGGGCGGTGAGTCTGTACATGGCTTTATTCCCGGAATCCTTCATAAAACAGTTCGGCGCTGAAACGCCTAGTAAGATGCGCGCCCGCGCGCGCCCGTGTCCTGCG
>DASZKF010000181.1:0-6611 GCA_035947355.1 Pyrinomonadaceae bacterium
GTTCGAGGGCGCCGCTCTTCTCAGCGGCGCGGACGAGCGCGTCGCGGGTGAATTCGCCGTAGGCGCCTTCGCGCATGACGGACTGCACGCCGGCCTTCATCCGCGGCTCATCGGCGAGCAGGTGGATGAGGGGCAGCGTCACCTTCCCTTCCAGAAGGTCTGCGCCCGCGGCCTTCCCCAGAGAGTCTTCGTCGGAGGTGAAGTCGAGCAGGTCGTCCACGAGCTGGAAGGCCGTGCCGAGGTTCATGCCGTAGTCGCGCAGCGCCCGGCTCTGCGAGGGGTTCGCCCCGCCGAGGATGGCGCCGATCTCGCAGCAGGCGCTGAAGAGGTACGCGGTCTTGCGCCGGAGCACGTCGAAGTACTGCTCCTCGGTCACGTCGGCGCGGCCGAGCAGGGTCAGCTGGAGCAGCTCTCCCTCGGTCATCTTCCGCGTCACCGCCGTCAGGATGTCGAGGATGTCGAGCGAGCGCTCTTTCAAGCTCGTCTCGAAGGCCGACATGTAGAGCCAGTCGCCCATGAGCACGGCCGTCTGGTTCCCGAAGCGCGAGTTGATGGAGGGCCGGTTGCGGCGCGTCTCGGCGTTGTCGATGATGTCGTCGTGGACGAGCGTGGCCGTGTGGAGGAACTCCATCACGGTCGCCATCCGCACGACGTTCGCGCGCGAGGCGTCGCCGCCGACCGCGTAGGCCGAGAGCAGCGTCAGCGCCGGGCGCACGCGCTTACCCCCCGAGGCGCGCAGGTAGTCGCCGATGTAGGCGATGACCTGGATGTTCGAGCGCGCCTGCCGCTCGAACTCCTCCTCGACCAGCGCCAGCTCGCGCGCGACCAGGCTGAAGATGCGGCGCGCCGTCAGCTGCGCCCCCTCGACCGCCGCGGTGTGACCGGATGTCTGCATAGGAAGTTCGAGTTTCAAGTTTCAGGTTTCAAGTTCCAAGTTTGTTCCGCGCCGGTTGGATGGTGCAACGTACGCCGCACGAACTTGGAACTTGAAACCTGAAACTCGAAACATCTTAGTTCGAGCGGTAGTTGGTGTACTCCATGTTGATGCCGAAGTCCTTGGCCTTGAGACGGGCGATGACCTCCTGGAGGGTGTCGCGGTCGCGGCCGGAGACGCGGACGGCGTCGCCCTGGATGGAAGCCTGCACCTTGAGCTTCGTGTCCTTGATGAACTTGACGATCTCTTTGGCCTTGTCCGTGGGGATGCCCTGCTGGACGGCGGCGTGCTGGCGGACGGTGCCGCCGGCCGCCGGCTCGACGCGGCCGTAGGAGAGGGCCTTCAGGGGCACGCCGCGGCGGACGAGCTTCTGCTGGAGGATGTCGTTCATGTTCCGCAGCTTCGTCTCGTCCTCGGCCGAGAGGATCAGCTCGTTCTCTTCGAGGCGCACCTCGGCGCGGCTCCCCTTGAAGTCGAAGCGCTGGCGGACTTCCTTCATCGTCTGGTCGAGCGCGTTCCTGATCTCGGCCCGGTTCACCTGCGACGCGATGTCGAATGAGTTCTGCTGAGCCATAAGAAAGTTGTCAGTTATCAGTTATCAGTCGTCAGTAAAGACAAAAACTGATGACTGACGACTGATGACTTTCTTTATAACATTAACCCGCGGCGAGGGAAAGTTTGTTCGTCAGGCGAGGTCGAGGCCGAAGAGGCGTGAGAAGTTGGCCGTGGTGGCGCGGCCGAGTTCCTCGGCTTCGAGGCCGCGCAGGGCGGCGAGGAAGCGGGCGGTCTCGACGACGCGGGCCGGCTCGTTGCGGCGGCCGCGGAAGGGGACGGGCGAGAGGAACGGGCAGTCGGTCTCGACGAGGAGGCGGTCGAGCGGGACGGCGCGCGCGACCTCGCGCAGCGCCTCGGCTTTCTTGAAGGTGACGTTGCCGGCGAAGGAGACGTGAAAGCCGAGTCCGAGGACGGCCTCGGCCATCGCCGCCCCGCCGCCGAAGCAGTGCATGACGCCGCCGCGCCCGGCGCCCGCGTACTCGCGGCGGAGGATTTCGACCGTCTCCTCGTCGGCCTCGCGCGAGTGGATGATGACGGGGAGGCCGGCCCGGCGCGCGAGCCGCAACTGGCGGGCGAAGACCTCGCGCTGCGCGTCGCGCGGCGAGTGGTCGTAATGAAAGTCCAGCCCGATCTCGCCCCACGCGACGACGCGGCCGCGGCCGACGAGTTCGAGCAGCCCCCGCTCGGCCGCCTCGTCGTAGAGCTTCGCGTCGTGCGGGTGGACGCCGGCCGCCGCGTACACGCCCTCGTAGCTTTCGGCCACGGCCACGGCCCGCTCCAGCTCGCCCGCGTGCGGGTCGCCCGTCCCCACGTTCAGAATCGCGCGCACGCCCGCCGCCCGCGCCCGCTCGACCACCTCGTCGCGATCAGCGTCGAACGCCTCGCCGTCAATGTGCGCATGAGAATCAACGAACATAAGAGAAATGATGAATGCGGAATGCGGAATGATGAATGTGATGCGCGTTGAATCCCATCATCCGAGCAACATCATATTCATCATTCATCATTCCGCATTCATCATTTTAGTCTGGCGCCGTTGGGCACGTCCTCGGTGAAGGTGGCGAGGACGGGGCGGCCCTCGTCGCCGACAGAGGCGGCGAGCACCATGCCCTGCGACTCGAAGCCGCGGAGCTTGCGCGGCTTGAGGTTGGAGACGACGGCCACCTTGCGGCCGACGAGCTTCTCCGGCTCGTAGTAGCCGGCGATGCCGGCGAGTATCTGCCGCGGCTCCGGCTCGCCGAGGTCAACGGTGAAGCGCAGCAGCTTGTCGGACTTCGGCACGCGCTCGGCCGTCAGAATCTCGCCGACGCGCATCTCGACCTTCACGAAGTCCTCAATGGTGATGTGGGTGGCGACGCCTTCGGGCACGGGCGCGGCCGAGTGCTCGGGCGCGCCGGCGACGGCCTCGGTCGCGCCGCGCGCCGGCGGCTCTGCGGGCTTCGTCCCGGCGGCGGTCGGCGCGCCGGGGACGGCGGCCTGCGTGGCGTGCGCGCCCTCGGGGGCGGCGGCCGTCTCGGCCTGCGGCTTCTCGACGTTCTGTGTCTCGGACATGATTTCTGCCACCACCTTCTTCTTGTCTATGCGCGGGAAGAGCGGCGCGACCTCGCCGATGCGCGCGCCTTCGCGGAGGCCGCCCCACTTCAGACCCGCCGGGTCGGTCTTGCCGGGTTCGATGCCGAGCCCGAGCTGGCGCGCGATTGCGTCGCACGACTCGGGCATGAACGGGTAGAGCAGGACTGAGAGCCAGCGGACGGCCTCGGCCGCGCGGTAGAGGACGGCCGCGTTCGTCTCGCGCAGCTCTTCCGACTTCGCCAGCTCCCAGGGCTTCGCGTCGGAGATGAACTTGTCCACGCGCGCGATGACGCCCCAGGCGACTTCGAGCGCGCGGTTGAACTCGTACCCTTCGACGGCCTGCGCGAACTGGTCGCGGGCCAGCTCGAGGCTGCTCGCCAGCGCGACCGCGTCGGAATCAACGCCGGCCCGCTTGGCCGCGAGCCGCTTCCCTTCCGGGATTTCCGGCGCGGGCACCCGGCCGCCGAAGTAGCGGCCGATCATCGTCAGCGTGCGCGCGACGAGGTTGCCCAGCCCGCTCGCCAGGTCGCTGTTGACGCGGTCGAAGATGATCTCGTAGCCGAGGCGTCCGTCCTGCCAGAAAGATTTTTCTCGCAGCAGCACGTAGCGCAGCGCGTCGGCCGACGTGTGGCGGCGGGCGGCGCGGATGTCTATGGCGTTGCCGAGCGTCTTCGACATCTTGCGCCCCTGCGCGTCGAGCCACATGCCGTGGACGACGACCGCCCGCGGCTGCTCGACCCCGGCGGCCGAGAGCATCGCCGGCCAGAGGATGGCGTGCTGGCGGAGGATGTCTTTGCCGAGCAGGTGGACGCCCGGCCAGAACTTTTCGAAGGCGCCGCCGCCCAGGCTCCTTTGCCTCTGTTCGCTCCCGAAGCCGAGGGCGGTGATGTAGTTGATGAGAGCGTCGAACCAGATGTAGACGGTGTGCGCCGGGTCGTCGGGGACGGGGATGCCCCAGCCGACCGAAGACTTGAGGCGGCTGATGGAAACGTCCTGGAGGCCGGCGCGGACGAAGCTCGTGACCTCGTTGCGGCGCGACTCGGGCTGTACGAAGTCGGGGCGCGACTCGTAGAGGGCGAGCAGGGCCTCGTCGTAGTCCGAGAGGCGGAAGAAGTAGCTCTCCTCGGAGACGCGATCCACGGGCGCCTCGTGGATCAGGCAGTCGGGCGCTTCGCCCTCGCGCGCGGGCTTCGCCAGCTCGTTGTCGGTCTTGAAGGTGCCGCACGGCGCGCAGAACCAGCCCTCATAAAAACCCTTGTAGATGCTCTCGCGCCCCTTCGGCGTGCGGTTCGCGGCGACCCGTCGCCAGAAGGTCTGCGCGCCCTCGTAGTGGAACGGCTCGGACGTGCGCATGAAGATGTCGTAGCCGCCCTGCGCGGGGTCGAGGCCGAACTCGCGGAAGAACTCTTTGAAGCCCTTGACCACGGCGTCCACGTGCTCCTTCGGCGTCCGCCCGGCCTTCGCCGCGCTGCGCATGATGTTGACGCCGTGCTCGTCGGTGCCCGTCAGAAACAGCGACTCGGCGCCGCGCTGCCTGCGGTAGCGCTTCAGGCAGTCCGCCACCACGGTCGTGTACAAGTGCCCGAGGTGCGGCAGGCTGTTGGCGTAGTAGATGGGAGTCGTGACGTAAAAGGTTTCCATAGGATTCAAGTCCCAAGTTTAAAGTTTCAAGTTCCAAGTTAAAGGCAGTTTCCGAACTTGGAACTTGAAACTTGGAACTTGGAACTATTCTTTCCCTCTGATGAGCGCCATCGCCTCGGCGCGGGTGCGGGAGTCCTTGCGGAAGCCGCCGCGGATGGCCGAGGTGATGGTCACGGCCCCCGGCTTCTTGACGCCGCGCACCGTCATGCAGGTGTGCTCGGCCTCCATGACGACCATCACGCCGAGCGGCTTGAGGCCCTCGAAGAGCGTGTCGGCCACCTCCGAGGTCAGGCGCTCCTGCACCTGGAGGCGGCGGGCGAAGGTCTCGACCAGGCGCGCGAGCTTCGAGAGGCCGACGATGCGGCCGTCCTTCGGGATGTAGGCGATGTGGCAGCGGCCGACGAAGGGCGCGAGGTGGTGCTCGCAGAGCGAGGCGAAGTGGATGTCTTTGACGATCACCATCTCGTCGTGCTTGTCGCCGGGCAGCGACGCGACGTGCGCGCTCGCGTCCTCGCGCATCCCGGCCGTCAACTCGGCGTACATCTCGGCGACGCGCCGCGGCGTCTCGCGCAGGCCCGGCCGCTCCGGGTCTTCGCCCACGCCTTCGAGGACGAGCCGGATGCCGCGCGCGATCTTCTCCTGATCCACGCCGCGCGGCTCCAACTCCGCCTCACCCTCGTCCGGCTCCGTCGCCGAAAATCTCGTCGCCATGATGACCTCACGGGGAGTTTTTGATTTTTGATTTGCGATTTTTGATTGGGAGACGCGCGGCCTTCTCCAAATCGCAAATCAAAAATCCGACTGTCGGAAGGCGGCGCGGGCCGCCTCTTCGACGATTCTCAAGGGCACGCCCGCGCGCGCGGCGGCCTCGCGGCACTGCTCGTACTCGGGCGTGAAGCCTTTGACCTCGCCGCGCAGGCGCGCGACCTTCACGTCAATCGGCCCGAACTCGGTCCCGACCGCGACGACTTCCCTCTCGAGCGCCCTCCGCTCGACCTCGTAACAGCGCGCGCCGATGGTCGTCGTCTCGGCGAACAGCAGCTCGAACATCGCCTCGCGCTCCGCCGGCCGGCAGAGTATCGAGACGAGCACGCCGGGGCGGTTCTTCTTCATCTGCACCGGCGTCACGTAACAGTCGAGCGCGCCGCGCGCGAGCGCCTGCTCCGCGACGTGCCCGATGACCTGCGGCGAGACGTCGTCCACGTTCGTCTCGATCATCAGGAGCCTTTCGAATTCCGCCGCGCCCGGCGCGCCGACGAGTACGCGCAGCACGTTCGGGAACCCCTCGTAGTCGCGCGCGCCCGCGCCGTAGCCTGTGGCCTCGACGGTCAAAGGCGGGAGCGGGCCGAAGCTCTCGCAGAGCGCGGCGACGATGGCCGCGCCCGTCGGCGTGACGAGTTCCCCGCCGACCCCGGTCGAGTAGACGGGCGCGCCGCGCAGCAGCTCCGCCACCGCCGGCGGCGGCACGGGGAAGCGGCCGTGCGCCATCTCGACCGTCCCGCTCCCGACGTGCAGCGGCGAGCAGACGAAGCGTTCGACGCCGAGGAGCTCGAAGCCGACGCACGCGCCGACCACGTCCACGATGGAGTCGAGCGCGCCGACCTCGTGGAAGTGTATCCGCTCGACCCCGACGCCGTGCACGCGCGCCTCGGCCTCGGCCAGCTTCTTGAAAATGAGCTTGGCGCGCGACTTGACCCTTTCGCCGAGCCGCGAGTCGTCAATGATCCTTTCGATGTCGGCCAGGTGCCGGTGGTGCCGCTCCTCGCGCGCCCGGACGACGGCCCGCGTCGCCGCAATCCCCGACCGCTCCGCCCGCTCGAACCGTAACTCGTAGCCTTCCACGCCGAGCAGCGCGACCTGCTCGACCAGCGCGCGCTCGTCGGCCCCCGCGCCGACGAGTACGCGCAGC
>DASZKF010000182.1:0-3446 GCA_035947355.1 Pyrinomonadaceae bacterium
AACTCGGCGGCGTAGCGGAAGGCGCGGTCGCGCAACTGCCGCGCGTCGTCGAGCACGCCCGAGAGGTGCCGGCTCTCGGAGAAGTCGAAGCCGATGAGCTGGCCGATGAAGTGCGCGCGCATCCGCGCCGCCTCGGCCTCCTGCGGCGTCTGCGCGCCGCTCATCTGGACGAGGCCGCCCTCCAGCTTCTCGCGCGCCACCCGCGGCGAGTCGCTGTCCTGTATCTGGAAGCGGAAGGAGAAGACGTCGCGCACGAGCGCGTAAGGGAGCCCCTGCGTCGTCTCGCCCGCGCGCCCGTTGAAGACGTACCAGACTTCGGGGAAGAGTTCCTGCCAGTTGCTGAACTCGTAAAGCAGGCGCGACTTCCCCAGCCCGGCGTCGCCGAAGACGGTGACGATCTGCAGCTCGCGGTCTTCCGAGGCGGTCTCCATCGCGTCCATCAGGTGGCGCAGCTCGCCCTGCCGGCCGACCATCCGCGTCTCGACGCCCTCGACGCCGCGCGTCCGCACGCGGAAGGCGCGCGGCTTGGCGCTCATCACGCGGTAGACCTCGACGGGCTCGGCCCGCCCCTCGAAGGCGAGCGGCTCGGGCGGCTGCACGTTGAAGACGCCGCGGACGTGGCGGTAGGTGTCGTGCGAGATGAGGATGCCGCCGGGCGGGGCCGTCTGCTGCAGGCGGGCGGCGAGCCGGACGGCCTCGCCCGTCGCCGTGAACTCGCCCGCCCCGGCGTCCCCGCCGACCAGCACCAGCCCCGTGCTCACGCCGGCCCTCACGGAGGGGGTTGGCTGCCCGGCCGCGGCCGCACGGGCCGGGGCGTGCGCGGCGACGAACTCGCCCGCGGCCTGTTGGATGGCGAGGGCCGCGCGCACCGCCCGCTCCGGGTCGTCCTCGTGCGCCTCGCGCGCGCCCCACAGCGCGACGACCGTGTCGCCCAGGTGCTTCTCGACGACGCCCCAGTGCTCGGTGACGACGCGGTCAACGACTTCGAGGAGAGCCTTCGTCAGCTCGCTCAGCTCCTCGGCGTCGCGGCCGGCCGAGAGCGCGGCCAGCCCGGAGAGGTCCGCGAAGAGGGCCGTGACCTGCTTGCGCTGCTCGGTCGTCGCGCGCGCGCCCGTGACGACCGTCGTCTGCTGCTGCGGCCGCGCGCCGGAGGGGCGCGCCGGGGCGGAGGTCGGAAGCGGTCGGCCGTCGGTGCCCGCGTCGTCGAAGCGGCGGCGCAGGCGGCGCAGGTCGTTCTGCAGGTCGCGCGCCGACTGGTATCGGTCCTCGCGCTTCTTGGCGAGCGCGCGGCGCAGCACGGCCTCGAGCTCGGCCGGCGCGTCCGGGGCGAAGCGCGCGAGCGGCGGCGGCTCGTCCTGGAGGATGGTGACGACGAGGTCGCCGTAGGTCGGCGCGTCGAACGGGACGCGGCCCGCGACCAGCTCGTAGAGGACGACGCCGAGGCCCCAGACGTCGGCGCGCCCGTCGAGCTCCTGCCCGCGCACCTGCTCGGGCGACATGTAGGTCGAGGTGCCGAGGACGACGCCCGAGGCCGTGTTGATCTGCGAGCCCTCGTGCTGAGCGCCCTCGTGGGCGGGGCCGGGGCCGAACTGCTTGGCGATGCCGAAGTCCAAGACTTTGGCGTGCCCCTCGTCGTCCACCATCACGTTCTCCGGCTTCACGTCGCGGTGGACGATGCCGTGGGCGTGCGCCTTGGCGAGCGCGCCGGCGACCTGCGCGCAGACGTCGAGCGCCGTCGGCAGGTCAATGCGGCCCGCGGCGTGGGCCTCGCGCAGCGTCACGCCCTCGACGTACTCGGTGGCGATGAAGCGCTGGCCCTCCCACTCGCCGATCTCGTGGACGGTCAGGATGTGCGGGTGGTTCAAGGCGGACGCGGCGCGCGCCTCCTGCTCGAAGCGGCGGACGAACTCCTCGTCGCGGGCGAGGTGGGCGGGCAGGATTTTGAGGGCGACGCGGCGGCCGAGGCGCGTGTCGCGCGCGAGGTAGACGGCGCCCATGCCCCCGGCGCCGAGCTTGTCGAGGATGCGGTAGGGGCCGAGCTGCGTGTCGCTGGGCAGCGCCTCCGGCTCCGGCCCGGCCCGCAGCTCGCCCGTCTCCTGCGCCGAGACGCGGGCGAGCGGCCCCGACTCGATGAACCGGCCGCGCGCCGCCTGCTCGTGCGAGGCGAGCAGCGACTCGACCGCGATGCGCAAGCCCTCGTCCTCCGGGCACGACTCGGCGAGGAAGGCCGAGCGCTCCTCGGGCTCGCGCTCCAGCGCGTGCCTGAAGAGGATGCTGATCCTGCGCCAGCGTTCGGCGTTCATGTGCTCACCGCCTGGAGGGCTCTGGCGACCGAGAGTCCGGGAGGCATACGTCGAGCGATTATAGACCAGGCGACTGTCCGGGGCCGCACCACGGCCGGGGGCGGCGCGGCTTCAGCCGGCCGCGCCCGGCCCGCCCGTGCCGCTCAGCTCGTTGTAGAGCCAGGCGCGCGCCATGTTCCAGTCGCGGGTGACGGTGTTGGTGGAGACCTTCAAGACCTCGGCGATCTCCTCGTTCGAGAGGCCGCCGAAGTAGCGCAGCTCGACGACGCGCGCGCGGCGCGGGTCGAGTTCGGCCAGCGCCCGCAGGGCCTCGTCGAGGGCGAGGATTTCGGCCGCCTTGCCCTCGGCCAGCACGGCCGCCTCTTCGAGCGGGACGTGGACGGCCCCGCCGCCGCGCTTCTCGTAGTGCTTCGAGCGGGCGTGGTCGACGAGGATGCGGCGCATCATCTGCGCGGCGATGGCGAAGAAGTGGGCGCGGTTCTGCCAGCGCACGTGCCGCTGGTCAACGAGCCGCAGGTAGGCGTCGTTGACGAGCGCCGTCGTGCGCAGGGTGTGGCCGCGCCGCTCGCGGCGCTTGTGGCGGCGGGCGACCTGCCGGAGTTCGTCGTAGACGAGCGGGAAGAGTTCGTCGAGCGCTTTCTGGTCGCCGTCGCTCCAGGCGACGAGCAGTTGGGTCAGCCGCTGCGGCTCGGGGGTAGGCATCCGACTCCTTTGTTGGCCCGCCGGCGGCCGGGCCGTCCCTTAGCGGCCCGGCCCGCGGGTGTGCCGCGCATTGTAACACCAGACGCGCCCGGCCGGGGGCCGGCAAACGCCCCCGGAAAATTTTTTCCGGGGGCGTGGTGGTTCTCCGCCCGCGGCCCCGCGTAAATAGGTGAAGCCGCGAATGAGCGGCCGCGGCGAGGGCGGTTCCCTTCACCACCCGCGCCGTAGAGGAGGAAAGAAAACCTCACAAATCGCTCCTCACGACCCGCCCAACTAACAAAGGGGCGCGACCTGCTGCCCGCGGTCGCGCCCCTCTCCCCTTTAACAAGTTTCGAGTTACGGGTTTCGAGTTTCGAGTTCGGGCTGCGCAAGTCGCGCCATTCAACTCACGCTGAACAAACTCGAAACCCGTAACTCGAAACTTGTTAAAGGGGAGAGGGG
>DASZKF010000183.1:0-2912 GCA_035947355.1 Pyrinomonadaceae bacterium
GCCCAGGGCGTCAGCCCTGGGCTATATTCTGACGCCCCTCCGGGGCTTAAACCGCTGCGCGACTTGCGTCAGCCAAGCAGCGGCTAACGCAAGCCGTCCGTTGACTGGCGATAGAAATTCAACGGCTGAAGGCGCAGAGGAAGCCCTAGCGGCGGGGAATTGCCGTCTGTTTTCATGGATTTACGGGCCTCGGTCGGATTCCGACGGTTTTTCGGCGGGGGGCGGGCCGGCGGCGCAGAATCTGTTAATATTTCCTGCCACAAACTGCGTGCCAGCGGTGTTTTATGGGTGAGAGTGGCGAGATGAGCGAGCGAGCGATAGAGGCTTTGATTGACTCAGTGCCAGAAGCGGTTCCGACGGCGGCCGGCGCGCCCGGTTTCGACGAGGCGTTCACGCTGCACCACCGCGCCGTCTACCGCGCCGCCTACGCGCTCGTCCGCGACTCGGGCCTGGCCGAGGACGTGACCCAGGAGGTCTTTCTCAAGCTCTACCAGCACCTCGGCTCGCTCCAGAACGAGGAGCACGTGAGGCCCTGGCTGCTGCGCGTGGCGACCAACACGGCGCTCAACACGCTGCGCAGCCGCGGCCGCACCAGCGCCCGCGAGGACGAGTTCGTGCATGCCGCCGCCGCGGGCGTGGGGGGCGCGGCGGCGGTCGGCCTTGAGGCCGACTACGAGCGCCGCGCCGAGGCCGAGGAGGCGCGCAGGGCTCTGGCCCAGGTCAAGGAGCCGATGCGCAGTTGCCTCCTGCTCAGGCAGCAGGGTCTGACGTACCGCGAGATTGCGCAGACGCTCTCGATCAACGAGGTCAACGTCGGAAGCCTGATCGCGCGGGGCCGGAAGGAGTTCATGAGGGTGTACGGGAAGATCGGAGGACGCCGATGACGAAGAAGTGTCTCGACGAAGGAATCATACAGGCTTACCTCGACGGCGAACTCCCGGCCGCGTCGGCGAGCGCGGCGGCCGCGCACATCTCGGCGTGCGACGCTTGCGCCGCGGCGCTCGGCGACGCCGAGCAGGACAGCGCCTTCTTCGCCGCCGCGTTCGCGCCGGACGCGAACGTCCCGGTGCCCA
This sequence comes from Pyrinomonadaceae bacterium, assembly GCA_035947355.1. Taxonomy (GTDB): domain Bacteria; phylum Acidobacteriota; class Blastocatellia; order Pyrinomonadales; family Pyrinomonadaceae; genus QHXN01. Next base: position 1,074 of record DASZKF010000183.1, read on the forward strand.
CGGAAGTCCTGCGGGCGCGGGTCAACGCCGCGGTCGCGCGGCTCGAAGCCGAGCCGGGAACCGACGCCCGCCGCGCGCGCGGCTGGAGCCTGAACGCGCTGCTGGCGCCGCTCTCCGGCCTCCTCTCGTTCACGCCGCAGCGCGCCGCAGCCTTCGCGGGCGTGCTCGCCGTCGTCGCCTTCGCAGTCGTCTTCCTCGCCGTCCGCCGGCAGACGACGCCGCCGGCCGCGCCGGGGGCGGGCGAACTCGCTCAACAAAATTCTCCGGTGCCCGAAGCGCCGGCCGCCCCCGAAATCACGTCCCCCGACGAGAAGGTCTTTGAAGACGTTGTGAATCGCGCCGACGCGCCGAAACGGAAGGCGGCTACTCCGGCCGCGCACCGGAAGCCGCGGCCCGCTGGCGCCGGCGCCGCGACGCCGCGGCCGGCGCCCGAAGCCGCGAGGGCCGTCGAGCCGGTGCCGGGCGAGAAGAATTACCGCGAGGCCATCGCCTCGCTTGAAGTGGCTGTCAAGGCGGGCGGCGACGCGGTGCTGAACCCCTCGGCCCGCATCGAGTACGAGCGCACCATCGCGGTGCTCGACCGCGCCATCGAGGAGACGCGCCGCGTCGCGCTCCGCAACCCGAAGGACAAGGACGCCGTGAGCTTCCTCATGGCGGCCTACCAGAGCAAGGTCGAGCTGATGACGACGGTCGCCGACCAGACGCAGGTCGCGGCCCTCGGGCGCTGAGGCGCCGGGTTCATACTAATGAAGTTTTTATTTCTCATAGCCATCCTGTCACTCGCGCTCGCGCCCGCGGCGGCGCGGCAGACGAGCACGAGCGCGCGCGCGACGGCGTCCGCCCAGAGCTTCGCGCTCGAACGGCGCGCCGACGCAGACCCGGCCGTCGCCGTCTCGCTCTGCATCTCTTCGGGCGACGTGGTCGTGCGCGGCTGGGACCGGCGGGAGGTGCGCGCGCGCGCGGCCGAGCGCGGCGCCCTCGCGCTCGACACCGCCGGTCAGGCGCCCGCGCGGCGCGTGGAAGTGCTCGTCAACGAGGCCGGCGAGGGCGAACTCCTCCCCGGCCACTGCGGGCTGACGAGCGGGCTGGAACTCTCCGTGCCGAGGGGCGCGAGCGTCAACCTGCGCGTGCACGACGGCAACGTCGAGGTCTCGGACGTGGCCGAGCTGACCGTGAACAACCTGAGCGGCGACGTGGCCGCGCGCGGCGTCTCGCGCTCGGTCGAGGCCGTGACGATGAGCGGCGACATCTCCCTGGCCGACTCGAAGGGGCGCGCCCGCCTGAGGGCCGTGAGCGGGAGCGTCGAGGCCACCAACGTCGCGCCGCTCGCGGCCGGCGACTCGTTCGAGGCGTCCTCGACGAGCGGCGACGTGTCGCTCTCCGGCGTCCGTCACGCACGCGTCAGCGGCTCGACCATCAGCGGCAGCGTCCGCGCCTCCGGCCCGCTCGCCCGCGGCGGCAGCTACGACTTCAAGACCATCTCCGGCGACGTGACGCTGGCGCTGCCGGCCGACGCCTCCTTCCGCCTCAACGCGAAGGTCGTCCTGAGCGGCGAGATCATCACCGACTTTCCCATCCGCGCCACCCCCGTCTCGCCCAACGGCGAAGGCCCGCCCACGCCGCCCGCCCCGCCCACGGGCGGGCCGAAGCCACCCCGGCGCGTCCACTCCGAGGAGCCGCAGGCGACGCGCCTCGTCGGCACCGTCGGCACCGGCGACGCCGCCGTCACCCTCACCTCCTTCAGCGGCACGCTCCACCTGAAGCGGCAGTAACCCCGCGAAAGTTTCAAGTTTCGAGTTTCAAGTTTCGAGTTCGTGTTGCATACGGTGAGCCGTTCAA
>DASZKF010000184.1:0-11385 GCA_035947355.1 Pyrinomonadaceae bacterium
CTTCAACGCTCGCCCGCTCCTCGAACCTTCCGGGTTGCGCCGATTATAAAAGCAACGCCGGCGGCCGACAAGGAAGCAGCCGCTTGCGGAATGGGATTACGGAATAGCGGAATAGAAGACAGTTCTTCTTCTTACTCCGCACTCCGCAATCCCCATCCCGCAATCGCTAATTGGTGTGGACGGTGCGGGCGGCGCGCTCGTAGACGCGGAGGAGGAAGTGCTGGCCGGGGCCGGTGGGGGTTTCGAGCCTGAGGCCGAAGCGGTTGCGCCGGCCGTCTATGTGGACGAGCGTCGCGCCCAGCGGGATGATGCCTTCCTCGACGACCAGCGTGAGCCAGAACTTGTCGCCGAGCGCCGCCACGGGGTCGCCCGCGATGCCCGTCAGGGCGAGCCCCAGCCCGCTGAAGTCGGCCACCTCGGCCATGCCCAGCATCTCGCGCCGCGTCTCGTTCTCCACGGCCGCCCACATCCGCGAGGCCGGCGCGACCCGCGCCAGCGAGCGCCGCTCGGCGCGGCCCCGCCCCTTTTCGCCGAGAAAGTCTTCCAGCATCTCCCCTCCATCCTTCCTTTCGGAGTGTCTTTAATATAGGAGTAATGCGCCGCCTTTTCCGGCGCGCCCCGGCCGAGCCGCCCCGGAACGGGTGGCGGCGGCCCGGAATCCGGTTAACCGCGTTCCGCACACCAGTTTGACTTTTCCCTAACTCGTAACATAGATTTACGCAGTCACGCCGCCCGCTGCCTCGTGCTCCGGCTGCCTTTCAAACCGAAGGAGGTTCGTTCTCTTATGCCTTGTGGAATCGCGTCCCTGGTCCTGCTCTACACCGACCCCGGAACCGGGACGTTAATTTTGCAGCTGCTCATCGCCGCCTTCTTCGGCGTGCTCTTCTACATACGCTTCTTCGTCAAGCGCGTCGGGGGCTTCTTCTCCAGGAAGAAAGGCGGCGAGGCCGCGCCCGACGAAGTCCCGAGCCAGGCGGAGCGACTCCCCGACACCTCATCCACCTTGTCCGAGAGTTCGAGCCGGGTGAATTCGAAGGTTTAGCCTGACGCCCGCAGGGGCGGAAATCCCGAAGCCAGACGAGCGCCTTCACGCCGCGGGGCCGCGCCCGCGCCGTCGCCCGGTCGCGCGCGCCCGCGGCCGGCAGGAAGTCGGCTCGCGCGCCGGGGCCGATTCCGAAACCGAAGGCCAGTCCACCAACGCATGATCGCCTCCTTCCGTGACCCAGCGGGCCGGCTGCTGTTCGTCGAGGGCCGCGTCATACGAATCGTCGAGCCGTCGGCCGGGGCCGACCTCCAGGCCGTCCTCGAATCCGGCGCGCTCGCGAAGTTCCTCGCCGACGGGAGGCTCGTGCGCACCGAAATCCTCGACGGGGCCGCGGCCGAGAGCCTCTCAAGCGACGAGGAGGTGGCCGGCGTGCTCGAAGACTTCGGCCCGTCGGTCTTCGTCGAGCACGAGCGGATCCCCTTCGCGACCTTCCCCTACGAGTGGTCGCCGGAGATGCTCTACGCCGCGGCCGAGCTGACGCTCGACCTCGCCGACGGGCTGCTGCCCGGAGGCTTCGGCCTCAAGGACGCGACCCCTTACAACGTCCTCTTCCGCGGGCCGCGCCCCGTCTTCATAGACCTGCTCTCTTTCGAGCGCCGCGACCCGCTCGACCGGACGTGGCTGCCTTACGCGCAGTTCTCGCGCACCTTCCTGCTCCCCCTGCTCGTCAACAAGCACTTCGGCATCAGGCTCGACCAAATCTTCCTCGCCAGCCGCGACGGCCTCGACCCGGAGGAGGTCGCCCGCCTCTGCGGCCCCGTCCAGAAGTGGCGGCCGCCGTTCCTCTCTTTAGTGACTCTGCCGGCGCGACTCTCCGGGCGGGCCGAGGCCCCCGACGCTTCCGTCTACCGCAAGCACACGGCCGCCAACCCCGAGATGGCGCGCTTCATCCTCGGCCGCATCCTCAAGGGCCTGCGGCGCAGGCTCGAAGGCTTGAGGCCGGGCGGGTCGCGCACCTCGGCGTGGTCGGGCTACACCGAGCAGAACCAGTACACGGAGGACTACCTGCCGAGGAAGGAGCGGTTCGTCGAGGCGGCGCTCGCCGAGGTGCGCCCGCGGAAGGTCTTGGACGTGGGCTGCAACACGGGCGACTTCAGCGCGCTGGCGGCCCGCGCGGGCGCGTCGGTCGTCTCGATTGACTACGACCCGGTAGTCATCGGCCGCCTCTGGCGGAGGGCCTCGGCCGAGGGCCTCGACATCCTCCCGCTCGCGGTCAACCTCGCGCGGCCGACGCCGAGCCTCGGCTGGCGCAACCTGGAGAACCCCTCGTTCATCGAGCGGTTCCGCGGCTCCTTCGACGGCGTGCTCATGCTGGCCGTCATCCACCACATGCTCGTGAGCGAGCGCATCCCGCTCCCGGAAATCATGCGGCTGGCCGCGGAGCTGACCAGAGACCTCCTCGTCATCGAATACGTCGCCCCGCAGGACCCGATGTTCCGCCGCATCGCGAGGGGGCGCGACCACCTCCACGAGTTCATGACGCGCGAGTATTTCGAGGAGGTGTCGCGCCGCCACTTCGAGATCGTCCGCTCGGAGCGGCTGGGCGAGACGCACCGGACGATCTACATGATGCGGAGAAAGACGTTTGTCTAAGACGCTCCGAGACCTCGTCGTCGCCCTCTCGCTCGCCAACCTCTGCTTCATCGGCGCATGGCGCGTCCTGGTCAACCCGCTCCACTACACCTACTACCACTGGAAGTATCACCCCGGCTTTATAGAGTACGCCGCGCTCGTCCTGGACGTGCTCCTGCTGGCCGCCGCCTTCTGGGTGGCGGCGACGCTGGCCCGCCGCTCGGGCAGCGCGCCCGCGTTGAAGGCGGCGCGCTGGGCCTTCCTGCTCGCGCTCCTCGTCCCGCTCAATGACCTGCGGATGCAGCTTACGGGGTCGAACTTCGCCAACACCCTGCGCTCGAACAAGGCCCTGCTCGCCGTCGTCGTCGCGGCGGCCGTCGTCCTCGCCGCGGCCGCCGTGCGCTGGCGCGCGCACGCCGTCGGGGCGGCGGTCGTGTTCGTGCTGGTGCTCTCGCCGTTCGCGTTGATCTCTCTCGTGCAGGGCGCGTGGCTCGCCTTCAAGCACAGGCCGAACGCGGCGCTCGCGGCGGACGCCGTGGCCGGGCCGCTCCCGCAGCCGGGCAGGGTCGCGGGCGCGCGCGTCGTCTGGATCGTCTTCGACGAGCTGGATCAGCGGGCGGCCTTCGGCGCGAGGCCGGCGGGCCTCGAACTGCCGGAGCTCGACCGCCTCCGCCGCGAATCGGTCTTCGCCGAACGGGCCCTCCCGCCTTCGAGCGACACGCTCTTCTCGATGCCCTCGCTCATCAGCGGCCAGCAGATAGACTGGGCCATGCCGCTGCGCCCGAACGAGCTGATGGTGACGGCCAGGGAGAATAGGGAGCCGGTCGCCTGGGGCGCGCAGCCGAACGTCTTCGCCGAGGCGCGTGCGGCCGGGGCCGACACGGCCGTCGTCGGCTGGTATCACCCCTATTGCAGGGTCATCGGCGCGAGCCTGTCGAGCTGCTTCTGGGAGCCCGTGGTGGACGAGATCAGCCCGCTCCGCGGCAGGCCCAGGCTCGGAAAGAGCATGGCTCACTGGGCGACCCTAACCCTGTTCAGGGTGCCCGGCGCGTTCCGCCTGCTCGAACCCTGGTACGAGACCGGCCGGCGGCAGGATCACATCGCGGAGTACGGCAACATCATGGAGCGCGCGAGGGAGGCGGTGAAGGAGCGCGGGTTCGGGCTGACGCTCCTGCATTTCCCAATCCCGCACCACCCCTTCATCTACGACCGCGCGCGCGGCTCGCTCTCGGCCCGGACGGTGAACGAGTACGCCGACAACCTCGCGCTGACCGACCGGACGCTCGGCAAGCTGCGCCGCGACATGGAGGAGGCGGGCCTCTGGGACGAGACGGTCGTCATCGTCTCTTCGGATCACTGGTGGCGGCATCCGCCCGACCGCCGCGTTGACAAGCGCGTCCCCTTCATCGTCAAGCTCCGCGGCCAGAAGGAGGGCGCGACCTACGCGCCCTCCTTCAACACCGTCCTCACCCGCCGGCTCATCCTCGCCGTGCTGCGCGGCGAGGTGGCGGACGCGCCGGGCCTGATCGCCTGGCTCGACCGGAACCGCACGGACGCCGAGCCGGTCACGGGCAGCGTCGAGCCGAACCGCTAGCCCGCCCGCGCGGCCGCCCCGCTCCCCGTTGCCGCCCGCGCGCCCGGCGCGCTAAGATGCGGCCCGTCCCCCGGCGACCGCCCCCGGACTCGCCCGCGCCCCCTTTGATGGATCGAGAGTTGGGCCACGAAACCGACACCACCCAGCCTCGCCCGGCGCGCGCCGCCCCGCGCGAGCGCCACCCGGCGCTCGTCTTCCTGCGCGGCGAGCTGCTGGCCGCCCCGATTCCGCTCGAGCGCGGCGAAGTCGTCCTCGGCCGCGCGCTCGAAGCCGACGTGCGCGTCAACGACGCCCGCGCCTCGCGCCTGCACGCGCGCATCCGCACCGAGCGCGACGCGCGCACCGGCGAGGCCCGCTACCGCGTCACCGACCTCGGCTCGACCAACGGCACCCTGCTCAACGGCGAGCCGGTCTCCGAGGCCTTCCTCCAGGACGGCGACAAGCTCACTATCGGCGAGCAGCTCCTCCGCTTCGAGCTGCTCGACGACATAGACCGCGAGTTCCAGCGCCACATCCACCGCCTGCTCGCGCACGACGAGCTGACGGGCCTGCTCACGAGCAAGTCCTTCTTCTCGGAGCTGCGGCGCGAGGCGGCCCGCGCCGAGAGCGAGGGGATGCCGTTCTGCGTCCTGATGATGGACCTCGACCACTTCAAGAACGTCAACGACCGCTACGGCCACCTCGTCGGGAGCCAGACGCTCGAAGAGGTCGGCTCGCTCGTCACCCGCGCGCTGCGGGCCGGCGACGTGGCGGCGCGCTTCGGCGGCGAGGAGTTCGCGGCCTTCCTCCTCAACGCCGACTGCGCGCAGGGGCTCGTCGCCGCCGAGCGTGTGCGCACGGCGGTCGAGTCGCACGAGTTCGCCGCCACGCGCCGCGCCTCTCCGGCCGACTCCGGCGAGACCTTCCGCCTCACCATCAGCGTCGGCGTCGCCGCCTACCCGGACGACGCGCGCGACCCCATCGAGCTGGTCGAGCTGGCCGACACCGCCCTCTACCGCGCCAAGCACGCCGGCCGCAACCGCGTCACCGCCTACTGCGTCGCCCCGCCCGACCTCAAGCCGTCCTCCCCCGACCGGCCGCGGTAAGAGAATGATGAATGATGAATTAAAAGCGGCCCGGATGATTTAATTCATCATTCCGCATTCCGCATTCATCATTTCGAGAAGTGTCTTGCGGCGGACAAAGAATCTGCTATGATGGACGCACTCCGAAAACCCCCGTCTGATTCCCCTGAAGTTTTTTTGCGTTGTCATCTCTCTGCGCGGGAGAGGATTGAGAATGATGAGAGGAAGGCTCTCGAAAGTCTTCGCGTGGGCGCTCGTCGGCTGGGCGCTGTGCTGCCCGGTCGCGGCGCAAGACCCGGCGGCGCGGCAGCAGGCCGAGAGCCCTCGTCAGTCTCCGCGCGAAGAGTCGCGGGGCGCGGCGGCCGAGGCCGAGAATGTTGACCTCTCCATCACCGCACGCGTGACGGCGCGGGAGCTGCTCTTCCGCAAGGTGCCGAACCCGCGCGTAGAGTTCACGGGGCGGCCGCGGCGCGAGACCGTCTGGGAGGCTGACCGCGAGAACCTCCCTGCCGAGGTGCGGCCGGGCGTCACCTACCGCGACATCGGCATCACGCTGCGCATCACGAGCGTCTTCGCCGACATAGACCGCATCGTCGCCGAGGCGCTCGGGGAAATCCCCACGAGCGACGACGCGCCGCCGCAAAACGAGCCGCCGCGTCAGGACGCGCCGCCCGAACCACAGAGCGCCCCGCCGGCCGCGGCCGAAAGCCCCGGCGGTCAGAGCGCCGTGCCGCGCACCGGCTCACCCGCCGGGCCGAGCGCGCGACGCCAGAGGCCGCCACGCAGGAGGCGGAAGTGAAGAACGCGCGCGCACGACTCGTCACCGCGATCTTGATCCTCGCCGCGTCGGTCGGGGCCGCCGCGCAGACGCGCCCGCCCGCGGACGCGCAGTCGGCCGGGCCGCCCGCGCAGTCGGCCGACGAGGACTTCGTGCTGGACATCGTCGAGCGCCGCATTGTCGAGCAAGACTTCCTCGCCTCGACCGAGGTCGCGACCGACGGCGAAGACCCGCGCGGCCTCGACCTGCGGGTCGGGGCCGTCGTGCGCGCCAGCGAGATAGACGTGCAGTTGCGCAACGTGCGCGCCCGCGTCCGCTTCCGCGCGAGCCTGGGGCCGCTGCTCCGCCTGCTCGACGTGCGCCGCGGCAAACACCCGCCCGCCCCATAAAAAAGTTTCGGGTTACGAGTTTCGAGTTTCGAGTTAAAAACTTCTTCGAGTTGAAGGCTCAACTTTGAGAACACGAACTCGAAACTCGAAACCCGCAACCCGAAACTGATTTCCGCGTCTCGGAGTTTTCATCAATCTTTTCTCGGAGGGGAAAATGAAGAAGCTGTTTCGACTCGGAGCAGTCTTGATCCTGGCGCTCGGCGCCGAAGCCCTCGCGCAGGAGACGACGACCTCGACCGACCGCGGCGACCGTAACGCCTCGATCAGCGCGAGCGCCACTGGCACGCGGCAGGCGGGACAGCAGCCGACGCCGCGCCCGACGCCCTCGCCCGTCACGCCCGTCCGGCCGCTCTCGGCCGAAGACCAGCGCCGGCAGCAGGAGGCGAGCGAGCGGCGCCGGCGCGCGGCGCAGACCGGCGACCCGGACGTTTTGCTCGACGTGCCGAACCTCTCGGTCGAGGAGATCACGCTGAAGGTGAAGAACCTGCGGGCGCGGGTCTCGCTCGACGCGCGCCTCGCCAACCTCCTGCAACTGACGGCCGGGGCCGAGGCCGGCATAGACGAGGTTGATTTGACCATCAAGGGCGTGCGCGCCGAGGTGCTCCTGAAGGTCTACCTCGATAACGTCGCCGCCATCATTGACCGCACGCTGACGACCATTGACCGCAACCCGCAAATCCTCGAACGGCTCTTGCAGTCGGTCGACAAAACCGTCGGCACGGTCGGCGGCGTCGCCAACACGGCGCTGCAACCGGGCGGCGTCGTTGACCGCACGGTCGGCACCGTCGGCCAGACCGTCGGCGGGCTCACCCAGCCGGGCGGGCTCCTGAGCCAGACGGTCAACAACCTCGGCCAGACCGTCCAGCGCGTCGTAGACCGCTCGGGCAACATCGTCGAGCGCACGCTCGACACGGCCGGCTCGGTCGTCAGCCAGCGGACGGTCGGCGACGTGCTCTCGCTCACGCGCCAGGGCACGGACACGACGAACGCCTCGGGCCAGACCGTCCGCCGCGTCGTAGACACGACCGGCGCGGTCATCGAGTTGACGCTCGACCAAGCGGGCCGCGTCATCAACTCGCGCGTCGTCAGCCAGGCCACCAGCCAGCCGCCGCAGCAGTGAAGGCAAAAGGCAAGAGGCGGCATAGAAGTCAAAAGGCAAAAGGAGGATGAGGGTCGGCGTGGCCCTCGTCCTCCTTCACTTTTGCCGTCGGCTTTTGCAACCGCGCGCGCGGCGGCGCGTGTAAAGCTCCGGTCGGGGGCGGCGCGGCGTCGATTTGGGCTCTTTTTGCCTTTTGCCTTTTGCCTCTTGCCTTTTGCCTTTTGTGTCTTGCCTTTTGCCTTTACCGCCGCCGCCTTGCTATGCTTTTCGCGTCCCCCGTCGGGCGGCCCGCTCGGCCCCCTCTTGAAAGCGTGAAGTGCCCGTGATCGCCAGACTCAATCTCGCCAGCCAGCCGTTCCGCAACCGCACGCTGCCGTGGGCCGTCGCCGCCGCCGTCGCGGCCATCTCGCTCGTCCTGCTCGTCTACACGCTGGCCGAGTACCGCCGCGCGAGCGCCGAGGCCGCCGCGGCCGAGCGGCAGGTCGAGACGCTGCGCCGCGAGCACGCCCAGCTCAAGGCGCAGGCCGAGGAGATACGCCAGAACATCCCGCCCGAGCAGCAGCAGGCGCTCCGCGCCGCGCACGAGCTGGTCGAGGATCGCAGCTTCTCCTGGTCGCAACTCTTCTCCGACCTCGAAGACGCGCTGCCCCCCGGCGTGCGCGTCTCGCGCATCAACGTCCGCGAGGTCAAGCGCTACGGCGACCACACGCGCGCCGACCTCGACCTCACGGTCGTCGGGCGCACGGCCTCCGACGTCATCAACATGATCGCCGACATGCGCCGCGCCGGCACCTTCGCGGCCGACCCGCTCAGCTCGAACCAGAAGTCCGGCAAGGGCGAGGCCGGCTACGAGTGGGTGCTGCGCGTCAACTACGTGCAGCGCGCGCGGCGCTCGGGCGGCGACGAGGGGCAGGGGCCGGGCGAGGTCGGCGCGCGGCCCGCGCCCGCCGACGGGCTGGCCTCTTCGGACGCCGCGGCCGGGGGGCGCGACTAGACGTGAGCAGAGAGACCTCCAACGCGCAACAAGACGCCGCCGCGCGCGCCTTCCGCGCGCGGCTCGCGCAGTTCCGCAGCGGCCGCCGCCGCAGCGTCCTCGGCCTGCCCGAGATCGCGGCGCTCGCGGCCGCCGCCGCGCTGCTGCTCGCCGCCGTCTCGGCCTACCTCCTCCTGCTGCGCCCGCAGCGCGCGCGCCTCGCCTCGCTCGCCCTCGAGCGCGAGACCTTGCAGCGCCAGCTCCAGAGCACGCAGGGGACTCTGGCCGAGAACCGCGACACGCAGTCGAGCGTGCGCGAGATTCTGTCGAGCCTCGAAGATTTCGAGATCACCCACCTCGGCGTCTCGGGCAGCGGCAACACCGGCGTCATAGACGAGCTGCACCGGCTGCTCGCCAAGAACAAGCTGCGCATCTCGGGCGGGATGTCCTACACGCGCCTGGAGGAGGCCGTGCCGGGCGCGACCCCGCAGCGGCAGGCGGCGCCGGGCGGCGGCGAGCAGGGCGCGCAGCAGCGCGTCGTGCAGAGCGTCTTCCCCGGCGTCGGCGTCACGCTCACGGTCGAGGGGCCCTACACGGCGCTGCGCCGCTTCATCCGCGACGTCGAGTCGAGCCGCCACTTCATCGTCGTCAACTCGGTCGAGCTCGAAGGCATCACTGAGTCCGGCTCCTCGTTCGCGACGGCCGCGCCCACAGACCTCGCCGACCCGGCCGCGGCCGCCGCCGCGCCCGCCGCCCCGGCGACGGCCACGGGCCGACTCGTCAGCCTGCGCCTCGACATGTCGGCCTACTTCCGGCGCGCGTCGGCCGGCGCGGGGGCGCAGCAGTAGCGGCCGGCCGCGGCGGGGAAAGTTTTATGGCCCTCTTCGAAGGAAAAACTCCGGCCGAGCGCAACAAGCTGATCGCGGCCCTCATCCTGCCCGCGCTGGCCCTCGTCTTCGTCGTGCGCATGCTCTTCTTCTCGTCCGGCCCGGCGCGGACGACGACGCCGGCCAACGCCAACAGCCGCGCGAACACCTCTTCGGTGCGCGCCCCTTCCGCGCCGCAGACCCCCGCCGAGGCGGCCGCCGCAGACGACCTCCTCCTGTCGAGGCCGGTCAGCTGGCAGCCCGCGGCCTTCTACGGCCACGACGCCGGCCGCAACATCTTCGCCTTCTACGAGCCGCCGCCGAAGCCGTCCCCGACCGCGCCGCCCGAGCAGGTGCCGACGCCCCCGCCCCCGCCGCCGCTCGTCGTTGGCGGGATCACGCCCCCGACCGTCTACGCGCGGACGGGCGACTTCACGCTCCAGGTCAGCGGCGACAAGTTCACGCCCGAGGCCCGCGTCTACCTCGACGGGCAGGAGCAGCAGACGCAGTACCGCAACTCGCAGCAGCTCACGGCCAAGGTGCCGGCGGCGATCATCGCCGCCCCCGGCCCGCGCAAGGTCGAGGTGCGCACGCCCGACGGCCGGCTCTACTCGAACGAAGCCGCGCTCAACGTCATGCAGCCGCCCGCGCCGACCTACACCTTCGTCGGCCTCCTCAGCCGCCGCAGCTACGAGACGGCCGTGCTCAAGGATCAGCGGGGCGAACTCTACAGCGTCCGCGCCGGCGACCTCGTGGAGGGCCGCTTCCGCGTCACCGCCATCAACGACCGCGGCGTCGAGGTCGTGGACAAGGACCTCAACGTCAAGCACACGATGCCCTTCGTCCAGTCGCGCTCGACGGGCGGCGGCCCCGTCCCCGGCTCCATCCAGCCGCCGCCCCCGCCGCCGCCCCCCGAGGAGGTCCCAGCCGAGGCGCCGGAGGAAGAGGAGGAGCAGCCTTGAGCGACCGTCGCGCCGAATCACTTGCCGCGGCGACGCCCGCGCGCGCGGGCCAGGGCGGCTACGCACTCATCGCGCTGCTCGCGCTAATGACCTTGATGATGATCGCGGCGATGGCCGCCGCCCCGAGCGTCCGACACCAGACGCGCCGCGACCTCGAAGCCGAGGCCATCGCCCGCGGCGAGGAGGTGGCCGAGGCCATCCGCGCCTTCTTCCACATCAGCCAGCCCAACCGGCTCCCGACCTCGATGGAGGAGTTGCAGGAGGGCGCGCCCTACGGGACGAAGAAGATTCAGGTGCTGCGCGCCAGCGCCGCGCGCGACCCGCTCTCGAAGAGCGGCGAGTGGCGGCTCATCAAGGCGCAGGACCGCGAGTTCATCGAGTTCATGCGCGCGCTCATACTCTACACCAACGGCCTCCAGCCCCAGCGGATGATCAGGGACAACAGACTCCAGGCGGGCGTCCAGGGCCTGCCGCAGCTAACCAACGTCCTCGACCTCGGACACGAGGAAGAGGCGCCGGGCGACGAGGACACCTCGACCACGAGCAAGGGCCCCTTCATCGGAGTCGCGAGCCGCAGCCGCCGCGAGTCCGTCATCGCCTACTACGGCATCGAGCGCCACGACAAGTGGGTCTTCACCCCGCTCTTCAAGTAGAGCGGCGGGCCGCGACACCAAACGTCAAGGGGCGCACGCCAACCACGCCGCGCGACCGACGAGCGAAGCTCCGGCCGCGCGGAAATTTTTTTGCGAGACTTTTTTTCATTAAGTTGTTGACATCTCTTTTCATTGTGTTTATAAATCCCAAGATGTTGTGCGCCGTTCAATCTAGGCCACAAGAATAAAATCGCTACAGCATCTTGTGGTCAGGAACGACAACCCAGAAGCTTGTGGCCGCGGGCCACAACCAGGAAAAGGAGAAGCGACAACTTATGGCAACGAAGAGAGCTGGATCGAAAGGCGGCGGTGGGAAAAAGGGCGGCGGCGGCAGAGCGGCAGCGCCCCAACGAGGCGCCCGTCGCGCCGGGCGAGGACGGTGGGACTGAG